>DATJJM010000042.1:0-7243 GCA_035492535.1 Acetobacteraceae bacterium
TGGTCACCCAACAATGCCGAGTGGGTGGTGACGCAGTTCGCGACCGCGAAAGCCGGCCTGATCCTGGTGAACATCAACCCCGCATACCGGCTGGCGGAACTGGAATACGCCCTCAACAAGGTAGGGTGCCGCGCACTGGTCACCGCGACGGCATTCAAGACGTCCGACTATGTGGGAATGCTGAACACGCTGGCACCGGAACTACGGCACGCGAATCCGGGGCATCTGGATGCGGCGAAGCTGCCCACGCTGCGCGTGGTGATACAGATCGGCCAGGATACGCAGCCAGGGATGATCCCGTTCGATAGCGTCTATACAAAAGGCGGGACGGCGGAGCGGGCGCGGCTGACCGAGCTCGCGGGAACCCTGCAATTCGATGAACCGATCAACATCCAGTTCACGTCCGGCACCACAGGCCTGCCGAAGGGCGCGACCCTGACGCACCACAACATCCTCAACAACGGCTACTTCCTCGGCCAGGCGATGGCCTACACAGATCAGGACAAGGTCTGCATTCCGGTCCCGCTGTATCACTGCTTCGGCATGGTGATCGGCAACCTCGCCTGCATCACGCACGGCGCGGCAATGGTGCTGCCGGGCGAGGGCTTCGATCCGCTGGCCACATTGCAGGCGGTGGCGAATGAGCGATGCACCTCACTCTACGGCGTGCCCACGATGTTCATCGCCGAGCTCCAGCACCCGGAGTTCGCAAGTTTCGATCTGACAAGCCTGCGCACGGGTATGATGGCTGGTTCACCCTGCCCGATCGAGGTGATGCGCCAGTGCATCGACAAGATGAACCTGCGCGAGATGACCATCGGCTACGGCATGACGGAGACCAGTCCGGTCAGCACGCAGACCGCCATCGACGACCCGTTGGAGCGCCGCGTTGGAACGGTGGGGCGTGTCCATCCGCACGTTGAGGTCAAGATCATCGACAGCGAAGGCCGCATCGTGCCGCGCGGCACGCCCGGGGAGTTCTGCACCCGCGGCTATTCGGTGATGCTCGGCTATTGGGACGATGCGGAGCGTACAGCGCAGGCGGTGGACGCAGCGGGCTGGATGCATACCGGCGATCTGGCGACGATGGATGACGAGGGGTATTGCAACATCGTCGGCCGCATCAAGGACATGGTGATCCGTGGCGGCGAAAATGTGTATCCCCGCGAGATCGAGGAATTCCTGTATCGGCATCCGAAGATACAGGACGTGCAGGTGTTCGGCGTGCCGGACGAACGCTACGGCGAAGAAATCTGCGCCTGGATCAAGCTCCGCGCCGGAGAGACCCTGAGCGCCGAAGAGGTGCGCGAGTTCTGCCGCGACCAGATCGCGCACTACAAGGTGCCGCGGCATATTAGGTTCGTCGATGAGTTCCCGATGACGGTCACCGGCAAGATCCAGAAGTTCATCATGCGCGATCGGATGACCGAAGAGCTGGACGTGAAGGAAGCAGCGACGGCGTGATCGTCACGTCGGCTCCGTCGCCATAACACGCGCCATTCGTCCGTCATTGCGAGAGCAATGACCGGGAGGCGGGCCTCGGAAGCCGGTGCCAGTGTGGATGCGCATCGCGAGGACAGCCTCCATGGCGCATCATTCCAAACCCGACCTGCCGGGTGCGTTCCGGCGGCTGGCGTGGTCGAACCTGGCCGCCCAATCAGCCGAGCAGATCGGCGTTGCCGCAACACCGATTGTCGCCGTCCTGGCGTTCGGCGCAGGCGAAGCAGCGACAGGCGCATTGCAGACCGCGCAGACGCTGCCGTTTCTTCTGGCATCGATTCCCGCAGGCATGCTGGTGGACCGGATGTCACGCGCACGGTTGCTGGCTGGCGCGGAGGCTCTCCGGGTCCTGTCTCTCATGGCGGTGATCGGACTCATGCTGCTCGGGTCGCTGACATTGCCGCTGCTGGCAATCCTGGGCTTCATCGGAGCCTGCGGAACGGTCGCCTACGGCGTGACCGCTCCCGCGCTCGTGCCCTCGCTTGTCCAGCAACAGGCGCTGCCCATCGCCAATGGCCGCATCGAGCTCGCACGAACCGCCGCCTTCGCCGCCGGTCCCGCGCTTGGCGGAGCAATCGTCGGCTGGGCGGGCGGCGTGCCCGCATACTGTTTCGCGGCCATCCTCTCGGCGATCGCGGTGGTCCTGCTCGCCGGTATCGTCGAGCCGCCGCGCGTGCGCACCGTGGCGCAACACTCCTGGCGCGATCTCCGCGAGGGCGTGGGGTTCGTCGCCCGGCATCAGCTTCTGCGGCCAATCCTGGCGACGCAGTTCGTCTTCAACATCGCGCTGTTCATCATCATGGCGATTTATGCGCCCTACGCGATCCATCGCCTGCATCTCTCCGCTGCCACTGTCGGTCTCACGCTTGCTGCATTTGGCGTCGGAATGGTGGCTGGCGCGCTTGCCGCACCACGCATCATGCAATGGCTCGCACTTGGCACCGTCATCGCAATCGGACCCATCTCCGGCTTCATTGCCGCGCTGTTGATGATGCTGACGATCGTTGTCCCGTCCGGTTGGCTCGCAGGCCTGAGCTTCTTCCTCATGGGTGCTGGCCCGATCGTATGGGTCATCAGCACGACGACGCTGCGCCAGACAGTCACGCCAGGGCATCTGCTGGGCCGCGTGTCGTCGATCAACGCGCTGGCGTATGGTGCACGTCCCATCGGCGCGGGTATCGGTGCCTTGATCGGCGGGTCGTTGGGACCCGAACTCTGCCTTGTCGCAGCGGCCTTCGGCTTTCTCGCGCAAGCCCTTATCGTGCTGCTCTCGCCCGTAGTCAGGCTGGAGCGCCATGCGCCAGGACAGCCTGCAACGCCCTCGGTCACACCCGGCTTCGTGGCATGGCACACCCGCTGATACCTGGTTGGCACAGACTTCCGCTTTGTCAGATCCTACCCACATCCGGGCTGGCATAGCGGAAGGGGAGGAGCATGCGGGTCCGATCGATTAATCGAAGCCTGATCTGGGTACTGGCGGGCATCGTCGCGGGAAGTGCGGCGGCTCACGCGCAGTCCACGGCGCGTTTGCGGGCCACCATCGATGCTGTAAACGGCAACAGCATGGCCCTGACTACACGGGCCGGCGACAAGGTCACCGTGGTGGTGGCTCCCGATATTGTCGTCACCGAACTCTCACCGGTGAAGCTCCAGGACATCAAGCCGGGGTCGTTCATCGGCTCCGCCGCCCTGCCGCAGCCAGACGGCACCGAGCGCGCGCTGGAGGTGCATGTTTTCCCCGAGAGCATGCGGGGCACGGGTGAGGGCCATCGGCCGTTCGACCTTCAACCGCAGAGCACAATGACCAATGGAACCGTTGGCGCGGTGACCGGCTCGACCGACCGCACGCTGAAGGTAACCTACCAGGGCGGCGAGACCACCATTGTGGTGCCGCCGAACACGCCGGTGGTGACCTATGAGCCTGGCTCCCGCACCATGCTGGTCCCGGGAGCTCACATCATCCTGTTCGGCACGCGCGCCGGCGATGGCGAGGTGACGGCGAAGCGCATTACCGTTGGCAAGGACGGGATGGTGCCGCCGATGTAGCGGACTACCGCCGGGCGGCCCATCCGCGACCGCGGGCGATGGCGGCGTCGCCGAAGCGCTGGCGCAGTGCGTCAATGGCCGCCTGGGTGGCCGCGCGGCGCGGAGTCTCGGTATCCGCGAGGTCACCGTGATCGGCGTCCGCCAGCGGCAATAGCGGGTTGGCCCCGATGCCGATCAGGCGGAACGCTGTGCCGGTTGCCTCGCGAAGCAGCAGCGAGCGTGCCAACTCGAACAGGCGATCCGGCAGCACGGTCGCGCCGGCTAGGCGCGCATGTCGGGTGCGGATGGCGAAGTCGGCGGTCTTCAGCTTCAGCACCACGCCGCCGGCGGAAAGCTCGTTTTCCTTCAGGCGGCGGGCCAGCTTTTCCGTCAGGCGCCAGAGATGCGCCTCAAGCTCGGCTGGGCGGGTGAGGTCGGTATCGAAGGTGGTCTCGGCGCTGATCGACTTGGTCTCGCGTGACGGATCGACCAGGCGGGTGTCCTCGCCGCGGGCGCGCGCGGCGAGCGATGGGCCTTCGTCGCCCAGTCGGCGTCGGGCCTCCTTGTCGCTGAGCCCCTGGAGGTGGCCGAGCAGAGTGATGCCCTGGGATGCAAGGCGCCGCGCCTGTACGGCGCCGACACCTGGAAGCAGACGCACAGGTTCCGGAGCCAGCAGCGCCACGGCCTCCTGCGTGCCGATCACCGCGAAGCCGCGTGGCTTGTCGCGCCCTGCGGCGATCTTCGCCAGCAGCCGGTTCGGAGCAAGGCCAATGGAGACGGTGACGCCCACGTTCTGCTCGACCTCGCGCGCGAACCGTGCCAGCGCGACGGCAGGTGGGGCGTTGTGCAATGCCTGCGTGCCGGCCAGGTCCATCACCGCCTCGTCGATGGAGAGTGGCTGGAGCAGCGGCGTGAGCTTCGTCATCATGGCGCGGATCTGCCGGCCGACCGCGACGTATTTGCTGAAGTCGGGGCGGATCACCACGGCATCAGGGCAGGCCTTCAGCGCCTTGAACATGGGCATGGCGCTGCGCACGCCATACATGCGTGCCACGTAGCAGGCGGCAGTGACAACGCCGCGAACGCCACCTCCGACGATCACCGGCTTGGCGGCAAGTTCCGGGTGATCGCGTTTTTCCACGCTGGCGTAGAAGGCGTCGCAATCGATATGGGCGATCGTCAGGGCGAACAGTTCGGAATGCCGGATAATGCGAGTGCCGTCGCAGCGCGGGCAGCGGGGTGCGTCGGTTTCGGCCATACAGTCGCGGCAGAAGCCGTCCATCGACCTAGGCGGCAGGCCACAGCCACGCGGCGCCGCGCACGCCGGAGGAGTCGCCATGGCGATTGCGCAGTATCGGCGTCCGGACGACATCGCTGAACACGTAGCGGCGGACCAGCGGCGGCAGCTCTTCGTAAAGGTGATCCATGTTGGACAGCCCTCCGCCCAGCACGATTACATCCGGATCGAGCAGGTTCACCACCTGTGCCAGGCCACGCGCGAGTCGGCTGGCGTGACGATCGAGCGCAGCCCGCGCGCCGGCGTCGCCGGATGCCGCACGGGCGGGCAGGCGTGAGGCATCGTGCGCGCCGGCTCCGTCGCAGTCGCGTGCGAGCGACGGGCCGGCGACCCAGGTCTCCAGGCACCCCCAATGGCCACACCAGCAGTGCGGGCCGGGGATCTCGTCGAGCTGCGGCCAAGGCAGCGGGTTGTGGCCCCATTCACCGGTGACGTGGTTGCGGCCTCGCAGCACCTTGCCGTCCACCACGATGCCGCCACCGCAGCCGGTGCCCAGGATGACGCCAAACACGGTGGCATGGCCGGCGCCGGCACCATCGACCGCCTCCGAAAGCGCGAAGCAATTGGCATCGTTCTCGACTCGGACGTCGCGGTTGAGCAGAGCCGCGAGGTCACGATCCAGGGGATGCCCGTTCAGGGCGACGGAGTTGGCATTCTTCACCAGGCCGGTGGCGGGGCTGATGACGCCAGGGATGCCGACGCCAACGGTCGCGGTGATGCCAAGCTGCGATTCAGTGGCGCGGACAAGGGCGGCGATCGCTTCCAGGGACGCCTGGTAGCCAGGGGGCGTGTCGATGCGGTGCCTTAGACGCTCCGTGCCGTCAGGCGCGAGGACGATGATCTCGGTCTTTGTGCCGCCGAGGTCGACGCCGATGCGGTGTGGGGACATACCGGGATGCTAGCATGGCGATGCCGCGAGTCGCCGCTGTCCTACCGCGACGGCGACTTGATCACTCCGCCACGGCCAACGGCGCGGGCCGACCCGCGACTCGTCTGGCGCGCGCGACCGAGGCCACGGCACCAGCGGTTTTCGTCAGCAGGTCGAGCGCGTCCTCCTCGTCCTCGGTGACGGGAGTCAATGCCTGATCCATGTAGGCATGCGCCGCGGGATCACGCTCAGCCGTACGGCGCCAGTGCATGACGCGCAGATAGATTGCGACAACGCGCGCATACTTCACGGTCGAGCTGACCACGAAGCGCAGCCAGAACAGCCAGGCGGGCGGACGTGCCAGTCCAGGCCGCAATTCCGATGGGTGCTTCAGTCGAAGGATACCCCCTTGCAACGGGTGCACCCGTTCGAGCTGCATGGTCGTCGCGAACAGGAACAGCAGCGTCGACAGGCTGCCCATCGGCACACC
The DNA here is from genome assembly GCA_035492535.1 of Acetobacteraceae bacterium. Classification (GTDB taxonomy): domain Bacteria; phylum Pseudomonadota; class Alphaproteobacteria; order Acetobacterales; family Acetobacteraceae; genus JAMXLO01. The sequence continues at coordinate 6,181 of DATJJM010000042.1, forward strand.
GGTCGCCGCGGCACGTTTGAGCAGCGTCTTCATATGGTCGGGCGTATAGTAAAGCGTCCACGCCTCCTGGTAGATACGCTCCCACTCCTGCTGGCTCATTCGCGGATGGCTGGTGCAGACATGTTCCAGGTCGTACCGATTGAGGTCGGCATCCATCGCGATGCCCTTCGTCCAGAGATTCTGATGATCCTCCGAACCTGGCAACGGCGTCAGGCAGAAGAACTCCAGCATATCGACTGCAAGCTCGCGTTTGATAATCTCGATGTCGCGGCGAATCGTTTCCGGTGTGTCGGCGGGGAAACCCAGGATGTAGCCAGCGAGCGTGATGATGCCTTGCGACTTCCACGCCAGCAGCATCTTGCGGTACTCGGTGATCTTGTTCTGCCGCTTCTTTGCCGCCATCAGGTTGTCGGGATTGACGTTCTCCAGTCCGATGAACACGCGCGTGACCCCGGCGCGCTTTGCCTTCTCCACGAAGTTGGGGATCCTGTGGCACAGCGTGTCGACCTGGATCAGCAGGCCCAGCGGAATGCCATGCTGCTCCTTCAGCTCGATGAGCCGGTCGAAGATCGCCTCCCAGTCCTTGTTGCGGGCAAAATTATCGTCGGTGATGAAGAACTTGTGGACGCCCTGCGCCCAGTTCGCACGCACCAGCCGCTCGATGTCGTCGGGCGAACGTGACCGCGACTTGCGTCCTTGCACGTTGATGATGGTACAGAACGAACATTGATACGGACAGCCGCGCCCCGCATCGAAACTGGTAGCGCGGCCCAAGGTGTGGCGCACATAGCGTACCGGCAGCAGTGGCTCAGGCGTCGCATGCAGTCCAGGCAGGTCGTCCAGGAAGTTGTAGATCGGCCGGAGTTGCCCCGCCGCCGCGTCGCGCAGCACGGCGTCGAGGCGGCCTTCGGCCTCGCCGGCAAACATCGAGACACCCATGTCACGGCAGGCATCCAGCTCGACCGCTGAGCCGTCCAGCATCGACAGGCAGCCTGATACGTGAAAGCCGCCGATGGCGACCTGGATGCCGGCAGCGCGGAACTCGCGTGCGATATCCAGCGCC
>DATJJM010000043.1:0-44979 GCA_035492535.1 Acetobacteraceae bacterium
TCGGCCAGAAGATCCCCTGGTTCCTCACGGTCAGCATGAAGAGCATGCCGCAGATGTCCAAATTCCAGCCGGGACAGATCGCGCCGGAGATGGCTCCGTCGGTCTGGCGCAGCGGCGCCTCGAAACGGCCGACCGACCTCAGCGTGGCATCGCTGATCGCACAGGGGCAGATGTTCGCCGGCAACCCCGACACTGTGGTCCGACAGATCAAGGAATTCCGCCGCCGCGTCGGTGGCGTCGGCCGCATCATCATGATGACGCGACAAGGCCTGGTGACCCACGCGGAAGCGAAGAAGAGCTTCACGCTGGCCGCACGGGAAGTCCTGCCGCAGTTGCAGGATCTCGAGCCGGTGACATGAAATTCCGCGCCGGCACGCTGGAACTCGAAATGCTGCGCCGAGGTTCAGGCCCGGCGACGCTACTGATCCATGGCGTCAATCCGATCAGCCCGCGCGCACCGTTCGTCGATATGCTGGCACGTCACGTCGAGGTCTTCGCACCGTCGCATCCAGGCTTTGGCGCCTCGCCGCGCCCCGGCGACTTCGATACGATGTACGACCTGGTGAACCTGTATCACGACGTACTCGATGCCCTGCCCGCGTCACGCATCAATGTCGTCGGCTTCAGCTTCGGCGGATGGATTGCCGCGGAACTCGCGGTCGCCGGTGCCCGCAAGCTCGACAGGCTGGTGCTGGTCGATCCGGTGGGCATCAAAATCAGCGGACGCGAGGAACGCGACATCGTCCACTTCTTCAACACCGACCCCACCGAACTGAACCGACGCGCCTGGCACGATCCGGCCCGCCGCCCGAACGGTCTTCACGGCCTGGGCTGGCAGGCGACGATCGACGAGACGATGAGCGATGCCGAGATGGTCTCGCTCGCGCGCAACTGGGACTCGCTCTGCCTCTATGCCTGGAAGCCGCACATGTACAATCCGCAGCTCGCCTTCTGGCTGCACCGCATCGCCCCGCCGGCACTGGTGCTGTGGGGCGAGTCCGATCGCATCGTGACACCCGCGTATGGACGCGCATATGCACAACGCATTCCGGGCGCGACATTCAGGACCATCGCCGCAGCAGGGCATCATCCGGAGCTTGAACGGCCACAGGACTTTGCCGAAGCCGTCGTGGGATTTCTGACCGCATGAGCACGCTATTCATCATCCGGAACGATGGCCAGTGTCCCGGCGATGTCGAGGTCAAGCTGCGGCGACGCTCGCCCGGCTCCGCTCAGGTGGACTGGTTCGTGCTGGGCGATCCGGAAACGGTACGCGGCGCCGGGCATCATGTCGTGGCATTGCACGATGGCTGGTACGCCGACGATACCGGCGGTGGCGTGGCCGTGTTCGGTCCCTACTGGGAAATCCGCGACACGCCGTTCACGGTGCGGGAAGTCGCCCCGGACCCCGCGCCTCTGCCACGACAGGACGGCCACAGTGATGAAATCGTCAACGTACGCAGGGCAATCTTTGGAGCCTGACAGGGAGGGAACTATGTCGCACATCTATGTTGGCCTCGCCGGTGAAACCGGACGCGGGCGTGAAGTGCAGTCCGGCCTGTTCCGCATGACGGACGGCGGCAACGAATGGCAGGCGATCCAGCGTGGCCTGCCCGAGGCGCCGGCCATCCGTGCGCTCGCTGTGCATCCGCTCAATCCGGACATCATCTATGCCGGCACGCAGGAGGGACCATACCGCAGCAGCGACCGCGGCGAACACTGGGAGCGCGTCGCCGTGGCCGATCACCGCCTGCCGGTCTGGTCGTTCCTGTTCCATCCAGCCGATCCGGATACGATGTTCATCGGCTACGAGAACTGCGAGATCTACCGCAGCGACGATGCCGGTGAACGGTGGATCCGTCTGCCGGTCAGCGTCCGCTTTCCCGACATCACCACCGCACCCGGCGCCAACCCGGCAAAGCGGGTCCTGATGATGGATGCGAGCGTCGCGGAGCCGGATTATCTGTACGCCGCCATCGAAGTCGGCGGCACGCTGCGCTCGACCGATGGCGGCGACCATTGGGAAAACCTCAGCGACGGTCAGTATCTCAACGATGATGCGCTGGACATGCACGGTGTCCTGGCAAGCCGCTGGCGGCCCGGCACCGTGTTCGGGATTGGCCGCGCCGGCATGTTCCAGAGCACCGACGACGGCAGTCACTGGCGCCACGTGAAACTGGAGGCGCTCAATCCCAAAGGCCAGATCTATTGCCGCAAGATCCGCGAAGTGCCGGGCAATCCACGCAAGATCTTTGTCACCGCGGGCGCCAACTTCCAAAGCGACACCGGCGTGCTGCTCTCCAGCCGGGATGGCGGTGATACGTGGGCCCGCGTGGACATGGGCGTGAAGCCGCCGCACACGCTGTTCACCCTGGCATTCGACGAACTGAATCCGGACCTGATGGCGTGTGCCACGAATGCGGGCCAGGTCTATGCCAGCAGTGACGGCGGCGAAACCTGGCATGAACTTCCGCCACCGCCTGCCGGGACGCTGATCTACGCCCTGGCGCGCGGCTGATGGATTTCGCGCTGAGCGAACAGCAGACCCGCCTGCAACAGCGTTGCCTTGAACTCGCAGCGGAATTTGCCACCCGCTCGGCGGAGCATGATCGCGATGCATCGCATCCGATCGAGAACTATGACCGCCTGCGCCAGGAAGGCTTCCTGGCGCTGACGGTTCCTGCCGCGCTGGGCGGTCAAGGCGCCAGCTTCCTCGACCACACGATCGCTTACGAGGCGCTCGGACAAGGCTGCCCGTCCACCGCCCTCGCCTTCAACATGCACGCATCCGTTGTGATGCCGATACTGGAATGTCCTGATGTCAGCGCCGCGACCAGGCGATACATCGCGGATCTCGTGGTTCACGAACGCAAGCTCATCGGCGGCAATTTTTCCGAGCCGGGCACCACGTCCCTCATCGGCGAGCGTGGGCTGACCGCCCGGGCCCGCCGCATCGACGGCGGCTACAGCATCACCGGACGCAAGATGTTCGCCTCCATGCTCGAAGCGGCCGACTACGTCATTGTCCTGGCCTACCCCGAGGACGCCGTCGCCCCTTTTGCCGGCGCATTGCTGCTGGTCCCGCCGGATGCTCCCGGACGCAGCGTCAATGCCAACTGGAATACGCTGGGCATGCGCGCCACGCGCAGCGATTCCCTGATCCTGAGCGACTGCCGGGTGCCGGACGCCTCCCTGCTCTTGCGAACCGACGACACGCGGGCATTCCGCCAAGCCTATCTGAACTGGTTCTGGGGTTCATATACAGCCGTATATCTTGGCGTGGCGGTGGCGGCCTATGATGAGCTCCGCCGCACGATGCAGTCGAGGCAGCCGCCAGGCGTCACCCAGTCCCTCGCCTATCACCCTGACGTGCGCCGCCATGTCGCCGAACTGAGCACCGACCTCGAGGCGGCTCGCCTCATCACCTACCGCTCGGCCTGGCTCCGCGATACCCAGGGACCGACTGCGGAAACCACCGCGGCCATGTATCGCGCGAAATACATGGTGGGAGAGGCCGTCAGCCGCATCACCCGCGTCGCGCTCACGCTCGGCGGTGCCCATGGCATCTTCAAAGGCTCGCGTATCGAGCAGTTGTTCCGCGACGGCGCGCTCGCAACGATCCAGCCTCCACCCTCCGACTTCTGCCTGTGGCACATGGGATTGTACGAGCTCGGTCTCGACGCCGCCGACATCATGCCGCCTCTCCGGCCGGGCTAGATACCCACTCATCAAGCGGGAATGGCCATTCTCGCCAACACGCTTTCGTGCAGGTCAGTGGTGGCTTGTAGCGCACCTATTGCGGTACCACTTCAACAAGGTGATGACGGAGCGCGGAGATCAACCGACGACCGGCACAGTGGCATCGCTGGCAACTCCACATCTCAGTGAACGCGTGTGATCGAATAACCGCTTTCATTACGCTCAACCTGCGTAGCGATGAAAGCGAGGATCACATCATGCGATATCCAAAATTCACAGCGGCTCGATTCCCATCGATGCCAATCGCAGCACTCCTGGCGGCGACCGCGCTAGGCGGGTGCGTCGGCTACACTGATTATCCATCGCAGGGTTATAGCCAAACCAACTATCCGAGCGGCTACTACGCAGGTTATCCGCGTTCCTACAGCACCACGTACGGCTATCGTCCCTACTATTCTCCTGGCTATCAACGGTACAACGATACCTACGGAACAAGGGGGTGGCAGTAGCCACTGAGGTCTGCCGCACCGGCGGGATTAGAATTCCACGCTGATTTACCGACGCTTTGTTGGAGGCAATTATGACAACCATTCTGATCGTCGTCGTGCTGCTCATGTTGTTCGGAGGCGGAGGATATTACGGTTTTCGCCGGCGGTGGTGACGGTCTGAAACGAGTCGCAAAGGCACCCGCTGCATCGCCCGCACCGACCTGTGGAATTGATCGATGAGCCATATTCCGGAGATCAGGAACGAGTGGTGTTCTTGCTGACGGCGCAGTCGTTCCACTGATCGTAATCGCTTGCTTGTCGGTGTTGGCAATAGTGCGATGGGTCATCGACCAGGCCATCGGGCAATGACCAGGTAGGCAGTGGCGATTTCGGCAAGGGAGGCTGATGTGGGAAAGCTTTGCAACGCCATTGGTCTCCCGCCGGTGCTGTGTGTGTTTGTCGTCTTGGGAGTGTGCATCGGCCTGCTGGGGATTGCTCGATCATTGAATGACATGGCATTGCGAACGCATAGCCCGGCATCGGAAGCTCGATAGTTTTCGATCACGAGGCGGATTTTCAACGCGAGGCTCAACACATGACTGACACGGACAAGATCGTCGCGGCCACGTTCGCCGTCGCGCGATGCGGTGGGCTAAGCCATAGCAAGCCGGAAGACTACATCGCCGAATATGACCTATTCCTTCGGCTCCTGAAGGAACGCGAAGCAGATAGTGCCGATTGTTCAGCGAAGGTTGACCCGGTTTCCCCCTGGAAGTTCGGAACCTAAGCATCGCCACGATGCGCATCATGCATGAGCACTCGCTTCGCAGATCCACTCGGCGAACCACACACCCACTGAGGCGGAAGATCGTCGCAACCGTTTGACCTGGGGCCGTATAGAGACGGCGCGATTAAGTTTCCATGCGCTAAGGATACACTCACATGAAACTTTGGCACGATATGAAGAACCGATGGCAAACGGCGCATGTTTCGCAGCCATGGTGGGATGGGAGCCGCGTCCAATTTGCGATGGAGGCAGACGGGAAACTCATTCGATGCGCGATCTCCCGGTCTGCCTTGCAGAAGGTTTCGGGACATCCGCACCTCGCCACTCGCGACTTGCTTCGTCGCTTTGTAGACTCGCGCGAAAGGGTCGAGGAGATCGCAACCCGCATTTTCCACATTACGCCGGAGTGGGTGTCCGGCCCCGTCAGCATTTGGGCCGACGACATAGACGATTCCCCGACAGCCTTTGCACTTACCCGCCAGATCGTCCCATTCATGAGCGGTGTGAGGTGCAATTTGGCCTTGGTGTCCCGGACCTAGCCAACTGACCACCTTTCGAATTGCTGGAAGCATTCTGCATCGCAAGTGCTTTGAACCGGGGCGCCGGGCGGTTGATGCGGACCGCAGTAAAGGGGAGTAGACTGCGAGCAGACAATCATCTCGTCTTGTACCGCGTGCGGTGAGATCGGTTAGGAGCCGCGTATGAGCAAGTTGCTGCGAGCCTTGCGCTCCATTGGCCGCACCGTCCTGATTGCAGGGGCCGTCTTCTACTTCCTGATCGATCTGCTGTTTCTCTCGCTGATTCGCCGGGTTCGTCGGCAGATCGGCACATGGCGGTGGATGCAGGCGACACGCCGGCGGATCGAGACCTTGGCGCCTTACACCTCGTTGCTGGTGCTGATCATCCCCTGGATTATCCTGGAGCCGATCAAGCCCGTCGGGTTGGTTGTGATCCATCACCGCCACATTTTCGCGGGCACCGCCATCGTGATCATCGGGGAATTGCTGAAGCTGGCGATCTTCGATCAGTTGTTCGAGATGACCAAGCCAAGGCTGTTGACCTTGCCCTGGTTCGCCCGCTGCTATGCCACATGGCGGGACATCGTCGATCGCCTGAAAGCGATCCCGGTCTGGCAGACAATCAAGCAGTGGGGACGGGCGATCCGTCTCCAAGTACGCCAGCAATTGCTCGGCCAACGCGCCAGGTCACCAACTGAGTAGCGGCGACGCGTGGTGGACCGGTGACCTAATCCCCCGTCGCTGGCGCCGGAACAGGCCGGCGCTCATGCTTGCGCATCAGAAACAGCAGCAAAAGCGGCGGCACCACCACGAACGTCATCATGCGGAAGTCATTGTTGAACGCGATGATCTGCGCCTGATGGTTGATCATCTGGTCCAGCATGGCCGCACCATGGCGCGTCGCAGGTGCCAGCATGCGGGATGTGTTGTCCCCAGCCTGCAACACCCGGTCGAACGGTGTGATCCCGGCAGCGATATCGGCGTGCGACACCTGCGTGTTGCGCACCAGCATCAACGACGTGACGGAAACGCCCACGGCCTGCCCCAGATTGCGGCACAGCGCCTGCAACGACGTGGCATAGCCGCGCAACGCCGCCGGCAGTGTCGTGAACGCCATCACCGTCATCGGATTGAACACGAAGCCGATGGCAAACCCTTGCGTCAGCAGCGTGAGCATCATCACCCGCTGCGACACATCCGGTGTCCAACTGCTCATCGAGTAAAGTGCAGCCCCCATCAGCAGCAGGCCGCTGGCCATCAGCTTGCGATGGTCCACCAGGTTCGACAGCCGGCTGGCCACCTGCATGCCGATCATCGTGCCGATGCCACGAGGCGCCATCGACAGGCCTGCTGTCTCCACCGGATATCCCGCGAGACTCTCCAGATAGGGTGCCATCAACGCAGAACTCGCCAGCATGATCATTGCGGTGCACAACACCATCGAGACACCGCAGACGAAGTTGCGGTCCTTGAACAGGCCCGGCGGAAGGAAGGGCCGCTCGGCGGTGAACATGTGCACCACAAACAGATAGATCCCCAACCCAGCCAGCACTGCCTCGACAATGATCTCGCGTGAGGAGAACCAGTCCAGTGTCTCGCCGCGGTCCAGCATGAGCTGCAATGCGGCCACGCCCATCGCCAGCACCGCGAACCCCGTCCAGTCGAAACGCAGTTCGGATCGAGGCGCCGCCTTCGGCAGGAAGATCAGCAGCCCGGTCACCGCAAGGATGCCGAACGGCAGGTTCACGTAGAACACGTATCGCCAATTGTATACCTCAGTCAGGTAGCCCCCGAGCGTCGGTCCGGTGATCGGCCCGACCATCACTCCCATGCCGAAGATGGCCATCGCCTGCGCGCGCCGTTCGAACGGATAGATGTCGAGCATGGTCGCCTGGCTCAGCGGCACGAGCGCCGCACCGCACATGCCTTGCAGGAAGCGGAACACCACCATCTGCTCCAGCGTGTCCGCCATGCCGCACAGCATCGAGGCGACCACGAACCCGCTCATGCAGACCACGTGCAGGTTCTTTCGACCGAACCGCACCGCCATCCACCCCACCGGCGCGGTCATGATCGCTGCCGCGATCACGTAGGAGGTCAGGACCCAGGTGATCTCCTCGGCGCTGGTCGACAGCGAGCCCTGCATATAGGGCAGCGACACGTTGGCGATCGATGCGTCCAGCGACTGCATCAGATTGCCCATCATCACGCAAAGCGTAATGAGCGCACGATGAGGAACCTTCTGGGTGGTTCCGGACATACTCCTCCTGAATCCGCCTCTTCGGTGCGGCTAGCCGGCAATCTTGCTCGCTCGCTGCAGTCTGCGCCAGAGTGGCCGCAACGTTGGAGGATCGTGCTCCCATGGGCATCACCACAGAGCTCTCCCAGTTCACCGCCGGCATCGGCCTGGATCGCCTGCCGCCCGACGTCGTGAAGCGCGCCCGCTTCCTGGTGCTGGACCTCGTCGGCAACATCGTTCGCGCGCGGCACGATGCGGAGAGCACCGCCTCCTTCCTGGCGGCGGCCCGCGCCATGGGCATGGCCGCCGGCAATTCTGGCGTGTTCGGCGACGCCGCCCGCTACACGCCGGCCGGGGCAGCCTTCCTGAATGGCGCCCTGGCGCACTCTCTGGACTTCGACGACACGCACGCGCCCGGTTCGCTGCATCCGGGGGCGCCGGTGATCCCGGCGGCGCTCGCGGCCGGCGAAATGGTCGGGGCCTCGGGGGCCGACGTGCTGGCCGCCATCGTGGCCGGCTATGAGATCACCTGCCGGGTGGCGCTGGCCCTGCCAGCCGGCGAGCACTACGACCGCGGCTTCCATCCCACCGCCACCTGCGGCGCGTTCGGCGCCGCGGCAGCCGCCGCTCGCGTCTTCGGCCTGTCAGCCGAGCAGGTGGAGGGCGCGCTTGGCACCGTGCTGAGCCAGTCTGCCGGCAGCCTGCAGTTCCTGGTCAACGGCGCCTGGACCAAGCGTTTCCAGGTCGGCTGGGCCGCGACCAACGGCCTGATGGCGGCGACGCTGGTCCGCGAAGGTTTCAAGGGCCCGTCCGAAGCCCTCGAGGGCCGCCATGGCTTCCTGCGTGCCTATGCGCCCAACCCGAACCCGGCGCGCGCTGTGCAGGAGCTCGGCACGGTGTTCGAACTGATGAACACCGCGGTGAAGCCCTACCCTTCATGCCGCTACGGCCACGCCGGCATCGATGCCGCCCTGGCGTTGCGCGCCGCCAACGATATCAAGCCGCAGGAGATCACGGCTGTGACCCTCGGGCTGCCGAAGGCGGGCATGACGCTGATCGGAACCCCGGCTGAGAAGAAAGCCAATCCGGAGAACGTCGTTGACGGCCAGTTCAGCGGCCCGTTCGTCATCTCCGCCGCGTTGGCGACCGGTGCCATGGGCTGGGACAGTTACGGCCTGCTGCGCGACGCGACGGTGCGCGGTCTGCTGCCAAAAGTCTCCTGCGAGTTCGATCCGGAGATCGAGGCGGAGTTCCCTGCCAACATGTCCGGCAAGTTGACCATCGCCGCGCGCGGCGAGCGTTTCAGCCAGAAGGTCGTTGTGCCCAAGGGCGAGCCATCGAACTTCCTCAGCGAAGCGGAACTGCGCGCCAAGTTCGCCGGCCTGACCGACGCCTTGCTGGGCACGGAACGCGCCGCCCGGCTGGCTGACGTCGTGCTGGCGATCGATACGACGAACGACATCGCCAGCCTGATGCGGCAGGCATCGCCGCTGATGCCAGCGCGCCTGGCTGGGGAGTAGCCCCGCGCTGGCGCCGCCGGGCAATTCCGCTAAGAGGGACCGTTCCATGACAAAGGTCCCGCTATGCCGACGTTCACGCCGCAGTCCCTCCACGCGCTGACCCACCTGATCGCGACCCGCATGGGCAGCGCGCCTGACGAGGCGGAGGAAGTCGCCGACCATTTGGTGCGCGCCAATCTGGCCGGACACGACAGCCACGGCGTCGGCATGCTGCCCGCCTATGTGCGGCTGTTGCAGGACGGACTGCTGGTCCCGAACCAGACACCCGATACGGTCCTGGATGCCGGCGCCCTGCTGGTGATCGATGCGCGGCGCGGCTACGGACAGCGCGTCACCGCCAACGCCGTGCGGCGCGCCATCGGCCGGGCAAAGGAACTGGGCGCCTGCGTGCTCGCCCTGCGCAACGCGTCGCATATCGGGCGCATCGGCACCTATGGCGAGCTGGCGGCGAATGCTGGCTGCGCCTTCACCGCCTTCGTCAACGTGGCCGATCACCACGACGTGCAGGCACCGTATGCGTGCGCGGAACCGCGGCTTGGCACGAACCCTTTCTGCACCGCGGTGCCGGGTGCCGATGGCGCAGCCCTGCTGCTCGACATGGCCACCACGACGATTGCCGCCGGCAAGGCTCGCGTGGCCTACAACAAGGGCGTGCCGGTCGGCGACGGCTGCCTGATCGATGATGCGGGGCAGCCCACCAACGATCCAACCGGGTTCATCCGTGACCGCAGCGGAGCACTCCTGGCATTCGGCCGCCACAAAGGATCCGGCCTCGCCGTGATGTGCGAGATCATGGCGGGCGCCATCGGTGGCGGTCAGCGGGCCGATCAGCCGGTGAAGGGCGGCATCCTCAACTCAATGCTGGCGATCGTCATCGACGTGTCGCGGCTGGGCGATCCGGCCGCCATCGGCGCGGACGTAGAGGCTGTCAAGGCGCATGTCCGGTCGTCCCGCGTGGCGCCCGGTTTCGAGGAAGTGCTGCTGCCAGGCGAACCGGAGCGCCGCTCCGCCAGGGCGCGCGCGGCAGCGGGAATCCCGGTCGACCCCACGACGTGGCATGACATTCGGGAAGCGGCAGCCAAGCTCGGCATCACCGACGCCGAGATCGAGCGAACCGTTGGCGCGAACTCGGCCGGCTCGCCCGAACGCTAGGCAGCTGCGTAGGCTAGCCTTCTGGCGGCCAGCCGGCTCCCTTCGAAGTTACGCGCCAGCGTCTCCGCATCGAGCCGACGGAGTTCGGCATAGATCGCCTCGGTCCGCTGGCGTGGCGGCAGCGCCCACCATTCGTAGGGAGAGTGTCGCCCTTCCACATTCCTGATCGCCGTCAGGACGAAAGGATCGCGCCCGGTCATTGAACTCTTGCCCCAGTCGTTCGAGAGAATTCGAACGGAACGGGATCGCGCGGGTCAAGTGCGCTGAAGCACATGATGTTTCGCAACCGGTTCCTGTGGCAGGAATGCCACGGCCGGTCCGATCGCGGGAGATCAATTCCGATCGGCGCCGTAGCCTTCCGGTTGCCGTGGCGACCGTGGTAAATTGTCCCTGACATTCAACAGGATGGGTGGCCGAGCGGTTTAAGGCAGCGGTCTTGAAAACCGCCAGGGGGCGACTCCTCGTGGGTTCGAATCCCACCCCATCCGCCAAAAGGACAACTTCAGATCATCGAGACGTTTGGATCAGGGTGTTCCCCTCAATCGTCGCCGGGATGATGGGCGTTTCGGGACGGCGGCAGCACGAAATGATGCAACTGCCAGATGGCGACCCCTCCTATAGCGTCGGGTTGAACCGCAATCCACCATGGTCAACAGCGTCACCCCAGGGGCCCAGCAGGGCCCAGCAGTCGCTACTTGCCGCTTGGGTCGGATGGTGACGCGATATCCGAGACGAATTCCTCAGTGATGCTTATGCCGAGAAGGCCTGGCTGAACGACGAATGCAACATTCCGTCCATTGCGCCGGATGACCAGGTCGCGTGGTCCGCCACTGGAATCACTCACCAGTCTTATGAGCGCATTGGGTGAGGCGACCTCATGACCATCATATGTCATGACAACATCGCCTTCTCGGACGCCAACGGACTGCGCCTGAGAGTTGGGGCTGACCGCCGTTATCAGAACGTGTGGCGCAACCGGATGCCCGTCAGCATCCAGGCAGTGTGCGGATGCACCGGAGAAGGTGATGCTGCCGCCCGTGCAATGCGCAATAAGCCGGCCGTTTGTGGAATAAAGGACCTGCTCTGACCGCACCATGGCAAAGCCTTCTTCATTCGACGGCGCGAGTTGGTCATCCGTGTTGTAGAAGGATAGTTCGACTCCGCTCGCATTGTCAGGATACTGAAGCACTCGCCGATAATACCCGGCTGCCAAGGCAGACGGCTTGCCATCTGCCCCCAAATACTGTTCCTCGGTCAATCTGCCGCTGCTGTCATAAGTTGCCCTATGAATTGCATAGCCTTTGTCTGGCTGCAAAATCGGTTTGTCATCCGTGCCGTAGTATATGGTCTCAACGACATTGCCACGATCATCGTAACGTTGCGACAGCCGATAATAACCGTCCGTTATGACGATCGGCTCCTCGTTCGGACCAAAAAAAGCCTCCTCGGTGATCCGGCCATGGTCATCGAACTGGGTCCGGCGAATGGCATAGTGTTGTTCCGGCAGCACGATGAGTCTGTTCGAGTGGTCGTAAAACTTGCGTTCGATGATGTTGCCACGCGCGTCGTAACGGGCGGCTATCCGCTGATATCCCTGTTGGATCGTGACAGGAGCACCGTCAGCACCGAAATAGGCGTCCTCTACCTCTCGGCCGTGCTCGTCAAAGCGCGTACGCGCGCTGGAGTAGCCTTTGTTGTTGATGAATGGCTTACCGTCGGGCTGGTAGTAAGATTCCTCGACCTGGTGCCCAATGCGGTCATAACCGTAGCGGATGCTGGCGGCACCATTGGGACCCGGCATCGGCTTGTCATCGACATCAAAGAAGGACTTCTCAATGGTACGACCAGCTCCGTCGTAGCTGGCGCGAATGAATGCGACACCGTCCGGGCCGATGACCGGCTTTTCGTTCATGTCGAGGTCGGCGATCTCCAGCTCATTACCGTGGTCATCGTATTTCGTGCGGACGATGGAGACGCCATCATCATCGTTCATGCGATGGAGGCTTGCGTCGAGGCAGACCATATCCATCGTCCTGCCCATTGTATTGCCGATCGTCTGGCGGACGACAGGACAGCCCAGGCTGAGACTGGCGTGTCCCGCGGCATCGAAGTCGCGCTCATCCATGAATTCGCCGGTGTAGCTGAATCGCCTGGTGGCGTAGCCGAAAGACAGGTTGATCGGGTTCCCATATCTGTCAAAATACGCGATCTCGGTTTTGCGGTGCATATCATCGTATTTACGCCGAACCACGGCATAGCCTTTGGCTTCCTTGCTCGTCTCAGTCAGGTCCTCATTGAGATCATAATAGGCCTGCTCGGTATTGTTGTCGCGATCGTCATAAGCTGATGTGCGTCTGGCGAAGCCCTCGGGACCCGCGACCAACGCACCATCAGCGTCGAAATAGGACAGTGACTTCTGATTTCCTCGAACATCATAGGTCGCGAGATTGCGCTGATGGCCCTGCGTGCTGTTTACCGGGCGATCATAGAGATCGAAGTAGGCTGCTTCGACGGTATTCCCGAATAGATCGTATTTGGCGGTCCAGTGGTGGTATCCCTTGTCAATTGTGATGGATGCGTCGTCAGTGCCATAATACCTACGGTCTATTATATTGCCGCGATCATCATGGCGAAAGATCGTCTTGTGGCTGGCCAGCGAGCCGAGCGCTTTCTCGCCATTTTTGCCAAAACAGCTATTGGAGCCGATACGCCCATCCTGGTCATAGGTATAGCGAATCTCGTAGCAGCCTTCGATCGCAGCCACCGACCGAAGGTCGGTATCAAATGCCTTTCTGGTCAATTCCCGACCGTCCGCATCAAAAGTCCGGACAAGTCGATAACCGCCGTCTTTGTCGGTCGTCTTGCGACCCAGAACGTCAAAATAGTCTAATTGTGCCCACTGGCCGTAAGGTCCAATGGCAGCGACATCGACCCTATGATAACCATCAGAGGATGTCGCCGGGTTGCCCTGCCGGTCGAAAGACTCATACCGGCGGATGTTTCCTTTGTCGTCGCGGGTGGAGCGGGTCTCGTAGACGCCAGATTCGTCCAGAGCCGGATGGCCATCGTTGTCGAAGTGCGCCTCGGCCACCGAATTGCCATACTGGTCGTAGGTCAAACGGTATTCGTGAAAGCCTTGCTTCTTAAGGAGTGTTGGCTTGCCGGCTGCATCCAATGCCCACGCGTCAACGATATTGCCGGCGCTGTCATAAGCCATAGCAAAGGTGGCATTCCCGGCCGTGTCGTTGAGATTGTTGCCGGCAGCGTCCAGCGACGTCACGCTGATCTGGCGACCATCAGCATCATATTCGAACTTGCGTCCATAGGCATGATCCGGACCCGGCTGTGGGTTGCCATCGCGATCGAAATAGGCATCACGGATTTCATAACCGAGCTCGGAGTACGTCAGGCGAATCACCGAGGCGGGAGAATTGGGGAAGGCAGCCAGTGATCCATTTGGTCCGACATAGTAGCCTTGACGGTGGTTGCGATCCCCTTCGCCAGGCAGGTACTCATACCCCCAACGCATGCTGCCGTTTTTGTCATAAGCGTTTTCATAGACGATTCGGCCCGACGTGGCGTCGCGGACGAACCGCCAAAGACACTCATGGGATACAGAGAAGTCTTCGTCTGATTCGCTCAGATAGGTCTTGATCGAGTTTCCGGGTGTGCATGCGTCATCCGCATCCACCGCCTGTATCTCGTTGACGGTGTATGCAAAGCGCCAGAACGACTGCGGGTCGTAATGGATACCGCGCTGAATGAATTTGAGCGAATAGCTCCGATGATGCACCGCGTTGGTGTCAAGGGCGCCAATGCCGACAGGTTCGCCCCAGCGTTTGATATAGTCCCGATAGTAGGCGACATGTTCAGCGTAGCCGAACCAGTAGACGCTGCCGAGCACGCCGATGCAGAACAGTGCTGCCGCCACCGATGCCATGGTGACACGGCGAAGCCGGCGCACCTGTCGTTGTCGCTGTTCGCGTTGTGCCTGCTCTTCAGCCGCGCGCGCCTGTGCGCTGGCATCAAGGAACTGCATCGCCAGCTGGTAGTCGCCGCCGTAGCTGCTGGCCCACAATTCACTTGGTTTGATTCGGGTGCGCCACTCCAGCGCCATCTCCAGGTTCGGGGTACCCCACAACGCCATGTGCCCCTGTTTCCAGAGTTGTGCATTGTGCTCCAGGAAGCGATAGCGCTCTGAAGATTCAGCCTCGGCTTCAGCCCATGCACGCAACCGATCCCACTGACGGATCAGCGCCTCGTGGGTGATGTCGAGGATCGTCCCGGAATCCAGCGGATGCGGCCACGGCGGCACGACAAAACTGCAACCGGGGGCACGAAACACGTCAACCACTTCAGTGAGCTCAGCGAGTGTCGCATTCGCGAGGTCCGCCACTTCTCCCGCGGCCGTCGGCCTCCTGATGTCGCGGGATCCCGGGGCGCGCTCGGTCAGGCGCCTGAAGAGTGTCTCGGCAATCGATTGCTTCCGCTCATCAAGACGGTCGAACGCCTCATTCGCATGATTGGACAGAGCGTGCCGCAGGCCGCCGACGGCTTCGTAATCTTCGAGCGTGAGAACGTGGCGGCGTCCCTCCTGCGCCGGTGCACGCCACGTCCACATGCGCATCAGCAGATGCTGCATCAGGGGCAATTGGTCCGGGTCATTGCCCATCTCATTGAGCAGGCGATTGACCAGTTCCGGTGCCACGTCGCCGCCGAACACGCGTGCCGGACCGGCGATCGCGGCGCGTCGCTGATCGCGGCTGAGCCGGGGGGTCAGGTACTGGCTGCGGTTCAATACCTCTGGCAGCCCGGAGAACGCCGCGCAATCGCCGAAGAAGTCGGAGCGCATCGTCAGCACGATGTATATGGGAACCTCACGCTGGCGCGCTGACTCCAGCAGCAGTGCGATGAACGCGTCCGCTTCGTCCAAACCACCTTCACGACGGAAGCGGAAGATCTCCTCGAACTGATCGACCAGGAGCAGAAGGTTCGTGTTCTTCGGCAACGGCGTGTCGCGCAGTGCTTCCGCCAGCCCAAGGGGGCCGCGACGAAGTGTCGCGCCGAGCAGGCCAATGGACGTCAGCTTGTCAACGTCGTCGGAAGCCAGGCTGGTCTGCTCAACGAGCGCGGTCGAGAGTTCGGTCATCGGCCGGCCACCGGGACGCATGACCGCGAAGCGCCAATCCGAGCCGGCGCTCACCAGGAATCCCGATTCCAGCGCGGCGAGCATGCCGGCGCGGACCAACGACGACTTGCCACAACCGGACGGACCGACGACGGCGAGGAACCGGGTGGAGTGCAGACGGCGCAACAACTCGTCCACCTGCTCTTCCCGGCCGAAAAACAGATTGGCCTCATCAGCCTCGAACGGCCGGAGGCCTGGATACGGCGAGGAGAACTCGGTCATGTGGCGGCGCTGTTGAGACTACTGAGGAATTTGACAATTGCGGCTTCACTCACGCCGTTCTGGCAGTCCAATATCTCCATGTTAGGCAGCCGTGCGGGAGGTAGCCTGTCCTTTGGAGAGGGAGGCCCTTGCAGCAAAGCGAGGCCGCGTGGCGGCTGCGGACGATTGACCAGGGTTTTCTGGCAGGCAAGCAGATGGCTGCGCACCCAGTTGGACGTCGTCGCCCCGTAGATCACCATCAATGCGTCGCAGGACGACAGATTGTCTTCCAGATCCCGGCGGTAGTCGCCGGGGTCCTGTGTCTCGAGCGGAAGCACGTAGCCGGCGCCATGCGTATGAAGGATGCTGCACAGATTTTCCGCCAGCAGCCGATCGGCTGAATCCATGTCGACGAAGATGAAGGCCTTGGTCGCAGGACGTGACTGTGCCGGATTGCGGATCTCGTGCAGACGCCGGCGGATTGCCTGCTTGAATTCCTCGATGGGTTCGGCGTGGACAGTCGCACGTTCCAGCAGGGCGCGATGTGCATCGTCCTCCACCGAGGCCAGATCAAGCTGCGAATTGCACCATTGCAGCACCGGCTTTGCGGCCTCCAGCGCGAGTTGCAACTGGCACTGTCCGTAACCTTCCGGCAGATCGGGGGGACGCTTTCCCATGATGCCACTGAGCAACTGGACGAAAAGGTCGGCCGCGGCGATGTCGGCAGCGGCTGATGTCCGGAACGCAGTCGGTTCGAGTGAGTACCAGGCGGAAGGAACGACCCGAATGCCCGCCTGTTCCAAATAGCGTCGGACGTTGTTGCGTTCGAATTCCAGATCGTCGGTGACATGGGCGAGATACACTGCGCCGTTCTGGCCTGATTCGGACGATGCGGCCGCGGGTGTCGGCGGTTGTTGGTGCGAGGTGGCAATCGCGGCAGTCTGCGTCTTCTTCAGCCGCTGCAATTCCACGGCGATCGCCTGCGCCAGGTCCTTTACAGCTCCGTAGTATTCCTGATCGTCGAATTGGGGTTGTGGCCAACCGAATGGACGTGGGGCGCCCTCGCGTGGCCCACGGGTCCAGAACCGAAAGGGGCTGAAATCGGCCAGTTGGGCCGGCCGATCGGCATCTTCGATGTGGTCGATTTCAATCACGAAGACGTTCTGCATGCTGCGGGCGACGCCAAAAAAGGCCTCGCGCTCCTGCCGGCACCAGTTCGATGCGATGTAGCCAGGCGAGAGAATGACAACGAGTACAGCAGAGCGTCGGACGCGCTCAAGAATCTGCGGTGTGAGAGGATGGGAATGCAACAGATCATGATCGACCCACATTGAATAGGCATCGCTGCGGCCAAGCTTGCGCGCCAGCTCGGTTCTCAGGCACTTGGTGAGATGGGTAACCCAGCCCTGGTTGGGGCCGGCGATGGTTGCGTCATCAACGTGAGCATAGCTCACGAAAATATCGTCTTCGAATTGAGAAAGGTAGGCCACCGCAGCCGAACTCCCCTCGCGTTTCCCCAGTGCCACCATTATAAAAAATACTAATCTTTCTGCGGGTCATTGGGCAAGCCGAAGAAACTTGATACGTTCGGGGTTCGTACCGGATCGTCCGCGTCCGCGCGGTTCCGGTGATGGTCCCGACCCAGACGTTCCGTGTGGTTTCGAGTAGAGAGTCACGGCGCGACTGGCTAGATGAAATGCGTCCCAGCCAAAGACAGTGCTTCGGACTCATGCCGAGCTACCCCTGACAGTATGCCCGCAGTGTCCGTTCGGGCATCCCCGATGGCGACACAGATAAGGCATGATACATGACCTTTTGCGAGCCCGGCATCCCAATGAGAATGTGTGGGCAGGCGCGGACTAATCGGGTGAGGCATGCACCGATCTGTGGAGCTGAGACGGAATTTCCTAAAGGCGTTATGGGCAGAGCTTCGGGTGATCTGGCCGATATTGTCAGGTCTCGTCGGTGTGCAATGGATGCTCGGCCTGACGATCGGGTACCTGGAAGGATGGCGGGTGAGCGATTCGACCTACTTCACGTTTGTCACCGGACTGACGATAGGGTACGGCGACCTCGTGCCCGCGCGTACCAGTACGCGCTTGATCACGCTGGCGATCGGCCTCATCGGGATACTGCTCACCGGACTGGTCGCCGCTGTTGGAGTGCGTGCATTGCAAGAAGCCACGAGGCGCCTGGACAACTCAGGTCGAGATCTATCCGACCGGCCTGCTGGCGACAGACAGGGGTTGTAGCTCCACCTCGAGTGATATGCCTCGGGCGATGCCTTGAATCTTTCCGTCGAGTCCTTCAGCTCGCAGAAGATCGCGCACTCGTCCATGTGCATTGGTGACAGTGAGCGCGATACCGCGGCCTCGCAGGTCCTCGCAAAGATCGGCGAGCATGTGCGCCCCTGCGAGGTCCATGCTCGGTGACGCTGAAAGATCGCAGATGACATTCTTGATTGCTTGCGGACCCGCCAATTCGACTTGAGCCAAAATGCTGGCTTGCACGTACTCGGCATTCAGGTAGAGCAGAGAAGCTTCCGGACGACAGGCCAGCACACCGACCAAGGGTTCATTTTCTGGATGGCGCTGCAAGTCCGAGTACTGGTTCGTGCCCGGTATACGGCCAAGAAAGGCCACGTGAGGGGTCGAAGAGCGCACGAGCAACAGAAGGATGGATATCAGTGCCGCGGCAAGTATGCCTTGTAGGATGCCAAGCAAAAGGACCCCTATGCAGGCTGCCAGCGCGCTGAGAAAATCCATCCGGCTGGAACGTCGCATCCGCGCTATCGCGCGAAAGTCGATCAGACCGGCAATTGCTGTCAGCACAATCGCTGCAAGAACCGCCTTTGGCAGGCCTGCCAACAGTGTCGTAAGGAACAGCAGACAAAGCGCGAGCGTCGCAGAAGCGAAGACCAGCGAGAGGCGCGAGCGGGCGCCAGCGCCTTCGTTCACGGCAGTCTGCGACAGTCCGCCAGCCACGGGGTAACCGCCAACCACTGCGGTTGCGATGTTGGCCGCCGCCAACCCCAGAAGCTCCCGCCGCGGATCAATAACCTCACCGTGCTTGGCGGCGAACGTCCGCGCTGCTGCCACACCCTCGATGTAGGCGAGCAAGAGGCAGCCCGTCGCCAGCGCGACGATCCCCTCCTGATCGCGCAGTCGCACTGCGGGCACAACAAACGACGGCAAGCCAGGTGGAATAAGGCCCGTCACCACGATATTGAAGCGCGTCAGATCGAACAAAGCGACCGCGACAATAGACAATGCGACCACGGCCAGGGCGACTGGCCGCCCAGGCAGCCACCGCTCGCCCGACGACAGCAGTGCCAGCGCCACTATTCCGATTGCCAATGTCGGTATGCTCGTGGCGCCAAGTTGACTGGCCAGGATAAGAACGCGATCGGGAACATTGTGACCGCCGCCGGCGACGCCAAGGAGTGCAGGCAACTGGGTCAGTGCGATGGTGATCCCGGCGCCGGCCTTGAATCCGGTCAGCACACTGTCACTGATCAGTTTGACCAGCACGCTGAGCCTGAACAGCCAAGCGATCAGGCAGAACAGGCCAACGCCGAGGGCAGCGGCGGTCGCGATATCAGCATATCGCGCGCCGCTCTCGCTGACCATGACACCCACCGTTCCGGCGATCATCAGCGAGATAGCCGAGGTCGGCCCGATCGCCAGGTATCGGGATGACCCGACCAGCGCGTAGCCAAGTCCTCCCATCAGGTAGCCATAGATCCCGACCTGCGGCGGCAATCCAGCGAGCGTTGCGTACGCCAGTGAGACAGGAATCGCATAGGCCGCCAATGTGATGCCCGCAACAGCGTCAGATGAAAGCCACTGGACCGGGTAACCGAAGCAGCGAATTCCCTGCGGCATCGCCGATCTCCCCTTTCTCGCCCGCCCGCTCTTATGCCGGCCTCAGCCATGCAGGTAAGTTGACCAAGACCAATGCGGGATGCAGCACATTGATAGCAACCTGGTGTCCAAGATATCAGCCCTGGCCAACCCGTCAGGGCTTTGTCGTGCTTGGCAGTGTCATGCCAGTATGCAGGAGCCCGCTACCTCGAAACTGTCTGGGTGCATGCAAGTTCACCGACTGATATTTCGATGCGGCTCGACTGGTTTGTTCCTGTAATTTTAATGGCGTGTTGGATCCTATATTGTGTACGATGCCGCGTTTGAACCCATTGGGGAGGGGCGAGGTACGTGCCTAAAAATCAGAGAATGGTTCTGGTCGGCCGCACTTCGGCCCTGCTTATGCGGACCTTTGCCAGTTGCCTGATTCTCAATGCGACATTCCCTCTTGACGCGCTGGCCCAAACCACGCCGGTCGCATCAGCCCAACCGGCCGAAGCTCAGCCATTCAACGCGGAGCAGCTCGATGCGCTGCTTGCGTCCATCGCGCTCTATCCCGATGAATTACTGACTCAAGTCCTGATGGCCTCGACATACCCACTCGAAGTCGTGGCAGCAGCGCGTTGGGTGGAAGACCCTGCACACAAGTCGCTGTCCGGTGACGCATTGGCAAAGGCTCTGGAAGCCGAACCGTGGGATCCCAGCGTGAAGTCACTGGTGCCGGTCCCCGCAGTATTGGCCACCTTGAACGGTAATCTGACCTGGCTGCAGCAACTCGGATATGCGTTCGCGAATCAGCAGGCGGACGTATTTGCTGCCGTGCAGCGACTTCGCCACCTGGCGCAGCAGAACAACAAGTTGGCAACAACGCCCCAGCAAACCGTCAGTACTCAGCAGGTGACCACGGAACCACCGCCGGGCAGCGGTCAACCACCAACGCAGCAGGAGGTTATCGTGATCGAGCCGGCGCAAGCCAACACGATATACGTCCCCTCCTACAATCCGACCGTGGTGTATGGTTCGGCGTGGCCCTACCCGTCCTATCCGCCCTACTATGCAGCGCCGGCACCCGGCTACTATCTCGGTGCCGCGCTGGCTACCGGGTTTGCCTTCGCTGCCGGGGCAGCGGTCGTTGGCGGTCTTTGGGGTTGGGCACGGCCCGCATGGGGCGGCGGTTACGCCAACGTCAATGTCAATCGGTACAACAACATCAACGTCAATCGAAGCCAGATAAATTCGTCACGCTGGGGCTCAGGTACAGGGGCAGCGCGTGCCGGTAACTTCCCGCGTGCGCCCGCTGGACCGGTCGGGCGGCCCGGGCGATCTCAAGTGTCCGTGCCGGGTAATGCGGTGCGGCCCCCAACCCGGCCAGGTGGCGCGGGCGGTGCGGGTGGTATCGGTGGCGCGGGCAGGCCAGGCGGTGCGGGCGGCATCGGTGGTGCCGGCAGACCAGGCGGTCCTGGTGGAGCGGGTGGCATCGGTGGTGCTGGCAGACCAGGCGGCCCTGGTGGCGCGGGTGGAATAGGAGGCGCGGGACGACCCGGAGGTGCTGGTGGCATCGGTAGCGCTGGACGACCGGGCGGGGGCGCTGGGGTGAACCGGCCCACCCAACGTCCGGCCGGAGCGCAACGTCAAGGCGGTGCGTTTGGCGACATGAACAGAGGCCGCCAGGCTGGACAGGCCGGACAGCGCGGTGCGCAGAGCAGGTCTTTCAACCAGCAGCGCTCGGGCGGCGGTGGTGCGGCACGCGGCGGAGGCGGACGCGGCGGCGGTGGCGGGCGCGGGCGGCGATAGGAGATCAGCGATGCCAATATTGAAAAGCTGGCCCTGGACCATTCTGGTCGCGAGCCTTTGGCTCGCCATTGCCCAGATTTCCCCCGCGGGCGCGGCAAATACCCAGCAGGCTCAACGCAGCTTCGCTTCCCCTGAAGAGGCCGTGACTGCACTCGTCGCGGCCCTGCGTGACCATAATGACGCCGATTTGCGTGCGGTCCTCGGGCCAGATGCGGACCGCGTCATCGACTCAGGCGACCGCTACGCCGATCGGGAGCTTCATGACCGTTTCGTCGCCCTTTACGATCAAGGGCACACGATCAAGCAAACGACTCCTGGACACGCGGAACTCGATGTCGGCCCAGACGATTGGCCGATGCCAATCCCGATCGTTGAAGCAAACGGCAGCTGGACCTTCGACACAAAGGCGGGTGCACAGACGATCGTCGATCGCCGGGTCGGCCGCAACGAACTGTCGGCGATCCGCACCTTGCTTGCCTGCGTCGATGCTGAGCGTGATTACTTCGATCGCGCCAGGCAGGCTACCGGGACCGGGGTATATGCGACTCGTCTGCTCAGCACGCCAGGGCACAGGGACGGACTGTATTGGCCGGTCGCTGAAGGTGAACCTGAAAGTCCCTTAGGGCCGTTGGTCGATGCGGCGCAGGAAGCAGGCTATCCGGGTGAACTGGTCCACGGCAAACCGATACCCTACGAAGGCTACTACTTCCGCATCCTCAAGGCGCAGGGCGCCAACGGAGACGGCGGGGCGAAAAGCTATATGCGGTCGGGCCATATGACCGGCGGTTTTGCTCTCATCGCCTGGCCGGCCGTGTTCGGTTCGAGCGGGATCATGACCTTCATCGCCGGCCCCGATGGCGATGTATACCAGAAGGACCTCGGACCGGAGACGGGCCGGACCGCTGCCGAGATGACAGTGTTCGACCCGGACCTCAGTTGGTCACGCGTCGACATGACGAACGACTGACAGGCGGTGGTCCAGCAGGCTCACAAGGTGATGCCACAGCGAGCGTGCCGGGAAATTCCGTCCCTTCGCGACCCCGCCTCATGATCTGCCTACCACGCCGCGATTGTCGCCGGATCCGTGTACTGGCGTGCCTCATGTTTGCCCTCACCCTCGCTGCCTGCAGCGCACCGGTGAGTGTCGACCGCGTGGACCTCCGCAGCGCGTACGACGACCTGAATCGCACCGCACTGTCGAGCGACCAACTCAGTGAGGCCACGCGCACCGTCCTGCGCCGTGCCGCCCTGCTCGAGCTGTTTGACAATCAGCCCGGCGGCGCCATCACCGCGCTGCGCGCTCAGGCCATCGCCACCGGTATGCACTGGCCAGATCTCTTCGCGCTGGCAGAGCTGAACTACTATGAGGGCCGCCGCACCAGATCCAAGCCGATGCTGCTGGCTTCGGCGCTCTACGCCTATGCCGTGCTGTTTCCCTCCGGTGACGCCGACCGGCCGAGCCCATACAGCGCGCAGTTCCTGCATGCGGTGGACTTTTACAATCTGGCACTGACGCAGGTGCTCAGCGGTGCGGGCGCCGAGGGCGTCGCCAATCTGCAAAGCGGCCGCTACGACCTGCCGTTCGGCGCCGTGGACGTGACGATCGACAAGGCCAGCCTGACCTTTGCCGGGCGCGCCATGACGTCATTCGTGCCGACGATGAATCTCAAGGTACAGGGTTTTCAGAACGACTACCGCAGCGACGGACTCGGCGCGCCGCTGGCCGCCGGCCTGGAATCTGCGCCACCTTCCGACAGCGGCCTGGTGCTGCCGGTGAACCTGCGCATTCCGACCTCGGCCGTGCTGCAGATGGATGACCCGCGCCGGCAACTGACCAGGTCCACGCTGACCGCGCGCCTCGCGCTCTACACCATCTATGACACTGCCAGCATCTGGATCGATGGCCACGCCGTGCCGCTGGAATATGACCAGACCGCGGTGCGGGCATTGTTCGCTGTCGAAGGCAAGGCGTGGACGCGGGAACTGTCCGGTCTGCTCAACAACACGATAGCCGGTCCCAATGGCACCGCCAACGACAACCTGTTCGCACTGGAGCCGCATCGGCAGGGTCGCATTCCGGTGGTGCTGGTACATGGCACTGCCTCCAGCCCGCTGCGTTGGGCCGATATGGTCAATGACCTGCTGGAAGATAAGGCCATTCGCGACCGTTACGAGTTCTGGTTCTTCACCTATAACACCGGCAACCCGATCCCGATCTCGGCCAACATCCTGCGCCATGCGCTGGAAAGCGCGGTTAAGTCCCTCGGCGGCGTGCAGTCGGATCCGGCACTCGACCGGATGGTGTTGATCGGTCATAGCCAGGGTGGACTGCTGACCAAGCTGATCTCGATCGACTCCGGCACGACGCTCTGGGATGCGGTCAGCCACAAGCCGGTGGATGAGTTGAACGTGAAGCCGGAGACGAAGGTGCTGTTGAAGGAAGCGCTGTTCCTGCATCACCTGCCGTTCGTCAAGACGGTGATCTTCATCGCCACACCACATGGGGGCAGCTATCAGGCGAGCCTGACGATCGTCGGCCTGTTCACGTGGCTGGTGACATTGCCACTCAACATCGCCGCCGCCTCGGCCGACGTGCTGGCAAATGGCGGCGACGCACTGAAGCTGGATAAGGACCGCCGCGCCTTCAACAGCATCAACGGCATGTCGCCTGGCAATCCAGCTATCGAGGCGTTGCGCAGGATCCCGGTCGCCCCTGGCATTCACGCCCACTCCATCATCCCGACGCTGCAGGACGGCCCGCTGGAGGACCGCAACGACGGCGTGGTGGCGTACAAAAGCGCCCATATCGACGGCGTGGACTCTGAATTGGTGATCGAACACCAGGATCATTCAACGCAGTCTAACCCGCTGGCCGTCCGTGAGGTGCGCCGAATCCTGCTTGATCAGTTGCGCAACCCGGCAACGCAGTGAGACAGGGATAGGCGCGCGCGGCTCGGGCCGGCCGACAAAACGATGCAGAGCACAAAGGCTCCATGCCAGCTCTTGATCCGCACACTGGGGGTTTCTCATTCAGCCGGATGGTCCGTCGCAACAGCTTCTTTTCCCGGCACTTCGACTGGCCGCGCTGACGAGCGCAGCCGTTCGCGTATCCACTGGAAGGTGACGTAAAGCGCCGGGATCGCGAAAATGCCGATGAACGATGCTGTAAGCATGCCACCGAAGACCGGCGTGCCGACATCCCTCCTGGCCAGCCGCGACGGCCCTTCGGCAATGACCAGTGGCAGCAGTCCCAGGATGAACGCAAACGACGTCATCATCACCGGACGGAACCGCAGCCGCGCGCCTTCGGTGGCCGCCTCGAGCAAGGGCATCCCCTCCGTGCGCCGCTCCTTGGCGAATTCCACAATGAGAATGCCATTCTTCGCGGCCAGGCCGATCAGCACGATCATGCCGATCTGCGCATAGAGATCGAGCGTGAGGCCCGCTACGACGATCGCGGCATAGGAGCCGATGACCCCGACCGCGACCGACAACAACACCGGCACGGGTATCGTCCAGCTCTCATACAGCGCGACCAGGAACAGGTAGGCGAACAGCACCGCGAAAGCGAGGATGATCTCGGTCTTCCCTTCGGCCCGCTTCTCCTGAAAGGACACGTCGGTCCACAGTCCGGCATATCCGCGCGGCAGGGTTTTCGCAGCGATCTGATCCATCGTTGCCAGCGCCTGTCCAGAGGAAACCCCGGGCGCCGGGCTGCCCTGTACCGTCACGGCAAGCCTGTTGTTGTAGCGGATCAATGCCTGCGGACCGATGACCGGCCGCACTTCTACCAGACTGCGCAGCGGGATCATCTGGCCGTCCGAACTGCGGACGTTGATCCGGTAGATGTCATCGATCGACGATCGGTCCTGGGCTTCCGCCTGCACCTGCACCTGCCATGTGCGGCCGAACAGGTTCATGTCGTTCACATAGTACCCACCGAGCGATGCCTGCAAAGACTGGAAGATGGCGGACAGATCGACCTTCAGGATCTGCGCCTTGTCGCGATCGATAACCAGGTAGATCGACGGCGTCGATGCGGAGAACGTGCTGAACACACGGCTGAGTTGTGGGCTCTGATTTGCCGCGACCAGCAGTCCGCGCAGAACCTGAGCCAGGGCCTGCGGACTCCCGGCGGGCGTATTCTGCAGGACATAGCTGAATCCCCCGCCGGTCCCCAGGCCGATGATGGGCGGCGGTGCCAGTGGAACCGCCCGTCCGCCGCGCACCGCGCGGAATTCCGCGTTCAGCCGCGTGATCATTGCCTGCGCGGATTGCGACGCGTCCGCTCGTTGATCGAACGGCTTCAGCGAAACAATGAGGAATGCCGCGTTCGGCTGCGAGTAATTGTCAACGAAGTTCAATCCGATCGTCGCCGAGTAGTCCGCAACCGCAGATTCCCGCTTCAGAAACTCCTCGACTTGGCGCACGACATCGGTGGTGCGGGCAATCGAGGCACCGTCCGGCAACTGCATGATCACGAAAAACGCGCCCTGATCGTCTTCCGGAAGGAAGCCGGTGGGCGTTATTTTCCCCAATGCCCAGATGCCCGCCATCGAGCCCACGACCATCACCAGGCCAATGATCGAGATCCGCACCAGCCGCGCGACGATGGCGCCATAGCCATCGCGCACCCAGTCGATGCCGCGCATCAAAGCACCGATCGGGCCGCGGCGTGGGCCATGATGCGGACGCAACAGGATGGCGCACAGTGCCGGCGACAGCGTCAGCGCGTTGATCGCGGACAGGAACATGGATACCGCGATGGTGACCGCAAATTGGCGAAACAGCTCGCCGGAAATGCCGGGGATGAATGCCACCGGCACGAACACCGAGAGCAATACCAGCGTGATCGCGATGATGGGCGCGAAGA
Organism: Acetobacteraceae bacterium; assembly: GCA_035492535.1. Lineage (GTDB taxonomy): Bacteria > Pseudomonadota > Alphaproteobacteria > Acetobacterales > Acetobacteraceae > JAMXLO01. The sequence goes on from DATJJM010000043.1 coordinate 26,323, forward strand.
TCTGCCCCATCGCCAGCTTGGTCGCGGCGGCGGGCGACAGTTCGGGATGGTGTTCCATCACCTGCTCGACCGCCTCGACCACCACGATGGCATCGTCCACCACGATGCCGATGGCCAGCACGATCGCGAGCAACGAGACGGTGTTGGCCGAATAGCCGATCGCATTCAGCACAATGAAGGTGCCGATGAGGCTGACCGGCACCGCGAGTGTGGGGATCAGCGTGGCGCGCAGATTACCCAGGAACAGATACACGACAAGCACGACGAGGATGAACGCTTCGACCAGCGTCTTCTGCACCTCGTGGATCGTGGCGGTGACAAATGTCGTTGGATCGTAAGTGACCTTCCACGCCAGATCATCCGGGAAGTCGCGCGCCGCGGTCGCCATCACCTGCTTGACGCCGTCGAGCGCAGTCAGGGCATTGGCACCTGGCGCCTGATAGACCGCGACCAGTGCGGCGGGTGCGCCATTCAGCCGTGTCGAGCGATCCAGGTTGGCGGCACCAAGTTCCAGACGCGCGATGTCGCCGAGGCGGAGTACCGACCCATCCGGGTTGGTCCGGATGACTATCTGAGCGAACTCGTCGGTGGATGTGAGCCGTCCCTTGGTCTCGATGTTGAGCTGCAGCTGCTGGTCATTGGCGGTGGGTGCGGCTCCGATACGGCCAACGGGCGCCTGGGTATTCTGCGACCGGATGGCGTTGATGACATCGGCGGTGGTCAGGCCGAGGCCGGTCAGCCGATCGGTCCGCACCCAGGCCCGCATCGAATAGTCCTGCGGACCGAACAGCGTCGCGTCGCCGACGCCCGGCGTGCTCTTAATCTGATCGAGCAGATTGATGGTCGCGTAATTGGAAATGTACAGCTCGTCGTGGGTGAGCTTGGGCGAATACAGCGCAACGACGCCAAGCAACGCGGTCGATTGCTTCTTCACGGTCACGCCTTGCCGCCGCACGTCCTCCGGCAGCTTCGAGAGCGCGACCTGCACACGGTTGTTGACATTGACCGTATTGATGTCCGGATCCGTGCCGAGCTCGAACGACACCTTCAGCGAATAACTGCCGTCGTTGCCACTGACACTCTTCATGTAGATCATCTTGTCGACGCCGACGACCTGGCTTTCGATCGGCTGCGCCACCGTTGCCTCCACAACGGCAGCGGAGGCACCGGGATAGAACGTGGTGACCGACACCTGAGGCGGCACGATGTCGGGATACTGTGCGATCGGTATCACGAACAGCGACAGCAATCCCGCAATGGTCGTGACGATGGCAATGACCGTGGCCAGCCGCGGCCGGTCGATGAAGATAGAGGAGAACATGGTTCAGCCCCCGCTGAGCGGCGGAGGAGCGGGGCTGGCGATAACCAGCGAACCAGGGCGGAGGCTTTCCATGCCCTGCACTATGATCTGCTCGCCACCCTTCAGCCCATTGTCCACGATCGCGTAGGGGCCGGATTCACCGCCCAATTTCACGCGTGCAATCGCTGCCTTCCCGTCCACGACGGTAAAGACGTACGGCCCCTGCTGATCGACGATCAGCGCCGATTGTGGCACAAGCACCTTCTGTTCGGGCTTGTCGGCTTCGACGGAGACGCGGACAAGCTGGCCGTCAATCAACTTGCCATTTGGGTTTGGCACCGTCGCACGCACGGTTACGGTATCCGTGGCGCGATCCACCGTCACATCGACAAAGTTGATCTGGCCAGGCTCCTTGTACACCGAGCCATCTGAGAATTTCAGGCGCACCATCAGCGCATCCCGACGTGCCCTGCGCTGCTCCTGCTGCTCGACTTTCAGGAACTCGCGCTGACTCACGGGAAACGCTACGTACATCGGGTCACGGCTGACGATCGTGGTCAACGTGCCGCTGTCAGGGCCGACGACATTGCCCTTTGTCACTTTTGTGCGGCCAATCTCACCGGTGATCGGCGCAGTAATCTCGGTATAGCCAAGGTTGACGTTGGCAGTTTTCAGGTTGGCATCCGCGGTGATCATCGCGCCCTGCGCGCTCTTCTGGGCGGCCGTGCGCTGATCGAGCACCGACTGGGATTCAGTGTTCGTCTTCGCCAGCTCCGCTGTTCGCGCAAGCTGCGCGTTCGCGTTGGCGAGAGTCCCCTGAGCCTGCAGCAGCGCGCCTTGCGCCTGTTGCACTGCCGCCTCGAAGCTGTCCTTTTCGATCCGGTACAGCACGTCGCCCTGTTTGACGACCTCACCTTCATGGAACAGGACATCCTGCAAATACCCGGTCACCCGCGCACGGATGTCCACCTTTTCGATAGCCTCGACACGGCCGACGTATTCACTCGCCTGGGTAATCGGTCGCAGCTCCGCCGCTACTGTGCCAACGGGGATAACGCTCGGCTGCTGCGCCGGTGCCTGGGTTGCTGTGGCGGTCAGGTAAAGCAAGGCGGCAGCATAGAGGTGGAGGCGCATTGTATTTTCCTGATTGTTCTTTTGAGGATATCACGATTGAACGTGACGACCCGGCCGCACATTGCCGAGGTTGGAAGCAGAGGGCGAGCCGGCGTTTTGTTCATTGGACATTTGCGTCCCCCCGTTGGAAGCGAACGGTTATAAAATAAACGCAACGCATAATCCGTGACATCTACCTGTCGATGGCAGCGGAGCATACCCGGTCAGGCAGGGTGGAAGTCGCCTCTCCTTGGCTAACACGAACGTCCTTCCCGATGGGCCTTAATTCAGATGAAGCCCTTGCCTTGGTCAAATTGCCTGCCTTGCCCGTTGCATCGATGGTCGCCGCATCGACATCCGCCAACCCCGTCTCCAGTGTGATCAGTGTAAGGGTATCAAAGGGCGTCGCTATCCATTATCGGCAATGAGGCTTGTGACCGGCTCTCCCGATGCCAGCCCCCCAGCGCTCCAATTTGCGTTCCAGATGGGTTGGCCAATCGATCATGCGCCTGACGTCGAGCGCCACGCGACTGTAGGCGCTCGGGATCCCAGTGAGCCTGAGTTGCCTACTGGGTCACCAGCATGCATCCCGCCGGTGCTAACGGAGCAGCGATCAAGGCGGCATCGATCATGCCTCAGTATCCACCGCCGCCGCCACCACCGCCACCTCCTGATCCACCTGACTCGTGCTGCAACGAAGGGTTCGACGTGCCGCTTATCCTGGGTGCTTGCGGCGCGCACGCGGCAACACCCACCAGCCAGATCGTCATGAGAAGCATGGTGCGAATTGACATCGTCATGGAACCGATTCCTCCCGCAGTCTCACCCGGTTTGACGAGGGCGCCCCGACCATAATCCGATGAGTCACGTGATCGTGGGACTGAACGAGCCGAAAGCAGCGTTGCCGGCACGACGCTGCGAAACTGGTCACCATTCATCCGGACATCATGCATTCCGCCGTAAAGTTCTGGGGCGATTGCAGTGGCTACACCTCCCGGGTGCTCTCCGATGAGCCGGAGATGAGACGCATAGTCTCAGCGATCAGGGTGGGGTTGCTGGCGTTGGTCCGCCAGCGGGACCCGCGCAACGACTGGGCGGCATCTGAATTGACGGGACGGTGGTGGAGCTGAGGGGATTCGAACCCCTGGCCTCCTCATTGCGAACGAGGCGCTCTCCCAACTGAGCTACAGCCCCGTCCCGAGGGCGCGGACAATGCTCAAAGGCCCCCCTGAAAGTCAAGCCAGCCGCCGCTACCCATGTTGCGATCCGAATGACCCGCCGCTAGCTTCCGCCAACGCCGCGGAGGGGCAAGCGTGATCGATATCTTGTTTGAACTGCTCTACTACGTGATCAATCTGTTCAAGTGGGCCGTCATCATCGCCGCGATTTTCAGCATGTTGGTGGGTTTCGGTGTGCTCGATACGCGCAATCGCGTGGTTTGGACCATCGGCGACTTCCTTTACCGGATCACCGAGCCGGTGCTGCGCCCGATTCGGAACCTGTTGCCCAACCTCGGCGGTATCGACATCAGCCCCTGGATCGTTGTCGTCGTGATCCAGATCGTCGTCCTGCCGCTCCTGTTCAAAATCCACGCGGCCATCACCTACGGAGCCTGGCAGCCGCTGGTATTCTGAACCGTGTTCTGGCGCGCTCTCAGCGGCGGTGTTTCCGTTGCGGTGAAGGTCCATCCCCGCTCCCGCCGTCCCGGCGTCCAGACCGCCGCCGGCGATCGGCTGCGCATCGCGGTGACCGAGCCGCCGGAAGACGGCCGCGCCAACCGTGCGGTCTGCGCCGCGATCGCGGACCTGCTGCATGTCGCACCCTCGGCGGTCAGCGTCACGGCCGGCGCCTCCAGCCGCGAAAAGACCCTGCGCGTCACCGGCGACCCCGCCGCGCTCAGCGCCCGGCTGGCAGCGCTATGACGGCCCGCATCATCGATGGCGCCGCGGTCGCCGCGTCGCTGCGCGCCCGCCTCGCGGAGAAGGTCGCCGCCCTCCCCTATCGGCCCGGCCTCATGGTCGTGCTGGTGGGTGATGATCCCGCCAGCGCCGTCTATGTCCGGGCCAAGGACAAGGCCGCGAATGCCGCTGGTATCGCGGCACAGACCATCCGCCTGCCAGCCAGCACCACGCAGGCCGACCTGCTGGCGCGGATCGCGCAACTGAACGCCGACGCGGCAGTCGATGGAATCCTGGTCCAACTTCCCTTGCCCGCCCACATCGACACCCAGGCCGTGGTCGAAGCGGTGGACCCTGCCAAAGACGTGGACGGCTTCCACCCCTTGAACGTCGGTCGGCTGGCGAGCGGCCATCCAGCCCTGGTCCCTTGCACACCCCTCGGCGTCATGAGGCTGCTCGGCGAGGCCGGCACTCCACTGGAAGGCGCGCGCGCACTGATCGCCGGCCGCTCTGCCATCGTCGGCCGGCCCATGGTCTCGCTGATGCTCGCCGCCAACGCCACCGTGACGGTCGCGCATTCGCGCACCCGCGACCTTGCCGCCGAGTGCGGCCGCGCATCCATCATCGTGGCCGCTGTCGGCAGACCGGGGTTGATCCGCGGCGACTGGATCGCCCCAGGAGCGACGGTCATCGATGTCGGCACCAACCGCCTGCCCAACGGCAAACTGGCGGGCGATGTCGCCTTCGCCGAAGCCGCGCAGGTCGCCGGCGCGATCACGCCGGTCCCCGGCGGCGTCGGCCCCATGACGATCGCCTGCCTGCTGGAAAACACCGTCACAGCAGCCGAGCGGCGCCGCAACCCGGCTTGACCCCATGCCTGCATTGCCTGCTTGCGGGAGAGGGTGCCGCCTGCGCGCAAGAACCCTCTCGCGCGCGACGTGGGCAAGGTGAAATGTGGTGGTCGCTGAGGAGGCCTGACCCGACTACCGCCCCGGCAGGCACAGTCGCGCCGCTCGCGGAAGCGCATCCGCCCTTCCCCCGTGGTGCTCCGTTGTTCTCGGTGTTCTCCGTGTGAACCTTGCCGCCGCTGCCCCACACTTAGCCCCGCGGGATCTCCCCCAGCGTGCAATGAGACAGTCGTGAGACTCCCCGTCCCCTCAGGCCGCGAAAGCAAGCGTCAGCCGGTTCGTCCCACCCGCCCGCCGATACGCGATATCCGTCGCGAAACTGCGCATCAGCGTGATGCCCAACCCGCCGATCTGCGCCGAGTCCAGATCTGCCGGACGCTGAGGCGCCTCCTGCATCCGCGGATCGAATGGCCGCCCATCATCGATGATCTCGGCAAACACCATCCCGCCGTCGCGCCAGACATCGATCTTCACATCGTGCTCGGTGTTCGGCTCGAACGCGTACGAGATGATATTGACGACAGCCTCCTCCAGGCAAAGCTGTATCGCATAGGTCGCCTCCGGCGACAGCTCGAGCGCCCCGACCAGATCATCAACCCACGTCAGCGTGCGCGCGACCTCGGCGCGATCGTTTCTGATCGTTAGTGAATACACCTCGCTCACTGTCGTCACCGGCACCATCCAGAGCTAGGCTGTTACCGCCGTCAATGCTTCATCGCTGTTACGATAGATCGGCATCAGATCGGTCACGCCGGTCACTTCCAGCACCCTCTCCACTTCGGGCACAGGGTTCAGCAGGACGAACGCCCCGCCACGCCGCTGCACGGCTTTGGCGCCAAGCAACAACGTGCGGATGCCGATCGAGGCCAGGAAGGTCACACTGGCAAGATCCACGATCACGCCGCGGTGCGATCCGGCAATCGCGCTGAACTGCAGGTCGATCACTCCGGACCCATTGATATCGAGCCGCCCGTCGAGAATCACCCTGACGGATCCCGGGGCGATCGGCTCCACCTCCATCTTCATCGTGCAACCCCCCGATTTTACCACGACATTGCCGTCCACGGTTCATGCCGGGTTCTCCAAGCCTTTGCAACGACGGTGTGGGAATGTCATCTTACTGCAATCGACGCCGCCAAAAGAGCGCAACACCATGACGTCGCCTCACATCAGGCTGCTTGTTGTGGACGACAATCCCGACAATCGGGAGATGTTGAGCCGCCGCCTGAAGCGCCTGGGCTACCACGACGTGATGCTCGCCTCCGACGGCGAAGAAGCACTCGCCATGAACGCCGCAGCGCCGTTCGACGCCATGCTTCTCGACGTCATGATGCCAAGGAAAAGTGGCATCGAAGTCCTCGAACAGCTCCGCAGCGAAAACCGGCTGGAAGACACACCGGTCATCATGATCTCCGCCGCGACCGAGCTCGACATCGTGGTCCGCTGCCTGGAACTCGGCGCCGAGGACTACCTGCCGAAGCCTTTCAACCCGACGCTGCTGCGCGCGCGTCTTGGTTCGGTACTGGAAAAGAAGAGCCTGCGCGCGGAACTGCGCCGTCAGTTCACCCGCATGGAAGCGGAACTCGCGGAGGCACGCCGCCAGCAGCTCAGCATGGTGCCAACCGAGTTCCCTTCGATCACCGACGGTATCCCGATTGACGTGCACGCCGTGATGCATCCGGCGCGCGAAGTCGGTGGCGATCTCTACGACTGCTTCCACCTGGACCAACACACGCTCTGCATCGCGGTTGGCGATGTGTCCGACAAGGGGATGCCAGCCGCGTTGTTCATGGCGCGCACGCGCAGCCTTCTCCGTGGCGCCACGCTGCACTTCATCGAGGTCACCGGCCGCCATCCAGGCCCATCCGAAATCGCTGCGGCGATGAACACCGAACTGTGCAAGAACAACCCGCTCTGCATGTTCGTGACGTTGTTCTTCGGCTTCCTCGATCTCGACACCGGCGTGCTGCGCTACGTCAACTGCGGCCACGTGCGCCCGTTCCTGCTCCACGCAAGCGATCCGCCGAAGGAGCTCGCCAGCGTCAACAGTCCGCCCTTGGGTGTCCTGGAACGGGCACGCTTCGATGCCGACGAGATCGCGATCGCCCCCGGCGACGGCATGCTGATCATCAGTGACGGCATCCCGGACATGCTGGCGCCATCCGGTGACAGCTATGGCCTGGATCGTCTGCTCGCCGATCTGCACGAGGTGGGCCACTTGCAGGCGCAGTCACTCACCGCCACGCTGACCGAACGTGTCTTCGCCTTCGCCGCCGACACGCCGCAGACGGACGACGTCACGATGCTGGCCGTCCGCCGCCCGGCCTAGCCACCCAACAACGCCGCAATCTTCCCCAGCAACCGCGGCAACTCAACCGGCTTGGTATCGTAGTCGTTGCATCCGGCCTCGAGTGCGCGCTCGCGATCTCCCGCCATCGCATGAGCGGTCAGCGCGATGACCGGCAGCCCCTTTGTCTCCGGTTGCTCGCGCAGCTTCCTTGTCGCCGACCACCCATCCAACAGCGGCAGGCTCATATCCATCAGCACGATGTCCGGCGCCTCGCTCGTCGCCATCGCGACTCCTTGCTCACCGTCCACCGCAACCACAACGGTGTGCCCATGCCGCACCAACCGCCGCGTCAGCATGTCGCGGTTCAGTTCGTTGTCTTCAACCAGGAGTATCTTTGCCATCGGATCCGTCACGCTGCCGCTGCGGGCACTGCGCGTGCCAGGACGGCACGCACCGCCTGCGAGAGGTCAACATGTGCACTCTGCCCCTTGGTCACGACCCGCTGCGTCGTTTGCCCAAGCCACTGCTGTTCTTCTGCCGTAAGCTGCTTTGCCGTCACCACGACCACCGGAATGCCCTGCCATTCCACCTGTGAACGCAGCCGCTCCAGGAAGGCAAATCCGTCCATCTCCGGCATCAGCAGATCCAGCAGGATCAATACCGGCGGCCGGTTCGACTCGAGCCAGATCAGTCCCTGCCGACCGTTCGCGGCATGGGCAACGCCGAATCCCAGTTTCTCCACCGTGCGCTCGGTCAGTTCGCGCGTCTGCGCATCGTCTTCGACCACCAGCACCACCCCGCGCATCTTGCCCGCGCAGCAGGAGCGAATGGTCTCGAGCAGTGCCTCGCGATCCACGGGCTTGGTGAGGAATGCGACAGCGCCAAGCTCAAAGCCCAGGCTGCTGTCCTGGTTTGCCGTCACCAGTACGACCGGGATATCCGCCAGTTCCGGATCTCCCTTCAGCGAATGCAAGACATCCCAGCCATCGACCTGCGGCATCTTGATATCCAGGGTGATCGCATCCGGACGATGCTCGCGCACCATGGCCAAGGCGTCCTGGCCAGAGGACGCATAGAGCAACCGGTACCCATCACGCGCCAGGTGCGTACCGATGATATGCAGCGCCACGGGATCGTCGTCGACCACCAGCACCGTCGCATCCGCCTCCCCCGATCGACCAGCCGCTTGTGCGTCATCGGGATGGCGAGGCGACGCCATGGCCGACGGCAGGCCCAGCACGAACGTCGAGCCAACGCCAACCTGGCTGGTAGCCGTCACGTCACCACCCAACATGCGCGCGAAGCTGCGGGTGATCGCGAGCCCCAGCCCGGTGCCGCCATAACGGCGCGTGGTGGAATTGTCCGCCTGGCTGAACGCCTGGAACAGTTTTCCAAGCTGCTCGTCCGTCATACCGATGCCAGTGTCGCCCACGGTGAAATCGACCCATTCGCCGCTATCGTCCGAGCGGCGGGCGACAGCAAGACTCACAGTGCCCTTCTCGGTGAACTTGCTGGCATTGCTCAGCAGGTTGAGCAGCGACTGCTTGAGCTTCGTCATGTCGGTGGCCAATGCCCCGACATCCGCCGCACACGTGACGACGAGCCGGTTTTCATTGCGGGCCGCCAGCGGCTCCACCAACATCCGCACATCTTCGGTCAGTGCCGCGACATCGATCGTCTCGACGAACACCTCCATCCGGCCTGCCTCGATCTTCGACAGATCGAGGATGCTGTTGATCAACCCGAGCAGATGGTTCCCCGCGTTCTCGATCTTCTTCAGGTCCGGCAGCATCGCGGCCTCGCCGGAATCGTCCGCGTCCTCCTGGAGGATCTGGCTGTAGCCGATGATCGCGTTGAGTGGCGTGCGTAGTTCGTGGCTCATGTTCGCCAGGAACTCCGATTTCACCTGCGTTGCCCGCTCGGCATCGTCGGTAGCCTGCTGCAGCTCGTCCTGCCGACGCTTCAACTCGGTGATGTCGGAATGGACGGCGACCGTGCCACCATCATAGGTCTTACGCTCAGCGACGCTCACCCAACGATCGCCCACTTTGTACTCGTGCACACCATGCGGATCGCTGCGGTTTTGCAGGCGCCGCTCCACCCATTGCTCGACAGGCAGCCCACCCGTGCTGACCGTACCGCGCTCCGCTGCGGCCACCAGGATCTGCCTGAACGTTGTCCCCGGCACCGCAACATCGGCAATGCCGGCATAGATCTCATGATATTTCGAGTTGCATAGCAGCAATTTGTCGTCGGCGTCGTACAGCACGAACCCCTCGTTCAAACTCTCGATCGACTGCTGAATGGTGCGCCGCTGATGTTCGGCTTCGCGTTCAAGCCGCTCGCGCGCCGCCACGCTGTCGCGGAAAAGATGCAGCGCGCGCGTCATTTCGCCGATCTCATCGTGCGACGGCGGGGGCAGCGCCACTGACGTATCACCTCGGCTGATTGCCCGCACAGCCACAACAAGCGTGCGCAACGGTGCCAGGATGGACCGCAGGACCAGCAGAGTGAGTGCAACGCCGATCAGCACGGCAACCGCTAAAATGGTGGGCGACACGCGCGTTGCGATTTCCGCGCTGTGCAAGAGTTCGTCGCGTGCTGCCTGTTCCTGCGCGTTGAGCCCGGCATCCAGCTTGGCCAGCAGTGCGTTCACCCTGAAGCTGTGCTCGCGCGCACGGGCGAACAGCAGGTTGCCAATCACGCGCTTGTCCTGCGTGTAGGCATCGATCGCCTGCCCGGCCAGGGCGTCGAAATCCGTCACCTCCTGACGCAGCGTCGCCGCGGCGTCCGGATTGGTGACACCAAGCCGATCAAGCTGTTGCTCAAGACGTTGGCGCGCCGCATCCGCGTTTCGTTGCGAAAGCATCAGCAGGCTCAATGCCTGGTCGGTTCGCCAGTAGCGCAGATCGCTGAAGGCAGTCCTGACAGCGTTGGCCGTTTCGATCTCCCGCACGATGCGATCCGCGCTCAGCGCTTCGCGCGATGCGCCACGCAAGGTAGCCGACAGGTAGTAGTTGCTGCCGGCGATCAACAAAATCAGCGTGACCGAGAGGATGAGAAGGCGGGCACCAATGGACAGACGGGTGAACATCAAGCGCGGGTCAGTGCGACAAGGTCACGCTGATGACGCCGCCGAGATCTCCTTCCTTGCCGCCCTCGCGCGGATAGCCCGTGATGTCGAGTGCTCCCTTGGGATCGCCGTGGCACGACAGGCACGATGCCACATAGTACTCCGGTGCCATCATGCGGAACACCTTATGGCCATTCTCGTCGACAACGGCCTCGAACGGGTGCCCCATCGGCCAGCCGGGACCCAGGAACTTCGATTCAATGACCTGCTTCTCCCATTTGTCCGGCAATGCCTTGCGGTTACGCACCAGGTCCAGCGGCGCAGTCACCTTGACGGAGGCTTCGTCCCCTGCCCGACGGGCAAACGCTTCGTTCACCAGCCTGGCAAACACCGCCGGAATGAACGCCTTGAAGCCCACGCCCTTCTCGTTCACCGTTGTCTGATTGGCGTCCACCACTTCGACGATGGCATCCATCTGATAGTGCAGCAGCCGGCCTTCACGCGATTTCGGGTCGATCGTCGTTGGGTCGGTCTTGGTGGCAGACTGATAGAGCTTGATCGTCTGCGCCAACACCACCTGGCCGGTGAGACCCTTGTCACTTTTTTCGGGATCGTTGATCAGTGCCTGGTTGGCGGAAATCACTGCGCGCGCGGACCGCAACATCTGCGCAAGGCTTGCCGCGATCGTGGCGTCGGCATCATCGCTCGGGGCCTGCGCGCCCAGCAACATGCCGAGCACAGCCGACGCGCATGCCGTGCGCCAGAACGTCCTGCCCAGCCCTGCCATCAACGCCCCCCGATCGCCGCTGTAATAGTATTGACCCACGATCAAGCCGAAGCAAATACCCGAACCGGAGGGCATCATGGCGCGTGTTGTTGGCATCGATCATCTGGTCATCAGGGTCAGCGATTATCAGAAATCCAAGGCATTCTATGGCCGTCTGTTCACCTTCCTGGGCTTCGAGATCTCCGACGAGTACGACGAAGCGATCGGCTGGACCAACGGCAAGACGCGCTTTTGGATCTACCCTGCGGATGCGGCAGGCAGGAAGCACAAGTACCGTGCTGGCGACATCGGCTTCCATCATTACGCATTCCAACTTCGCAGCCGCAAGGATGTCGACGAGTTGCAGTCGTTCCTGACTGAGATGGGCGCAACCATCGTCGATCCCGCTGGCGAGTATTATGATGACTACTACGCCGTGTTCTTCGTCGACCCGGATGGTCTGAAACTGGAAGGCATGAAATACGGCGAGCTTCGGACGAAGACCTCCCGACGAAAGGGCAAGACCTGATGGGCGTCACCACGCGACGATCGATCTGCACGCGGCTGCCGTTCTTCTATGGCTGGGTCGTCGTCATCGTCGTCTTCATCACCATGGGCATCGCGGTGAACGCACGGACAGCATTCTCGTTGCTGTTCCCGCCGATCCTGGAAGAGTTTGGCTGGCCGCGAGGCGTGACTGCCGGCGCCTTCTCGTTCGGCTTCATCGTCTCGGCCGTCCTCAGTCCACTTCTTGGCCGCCTGATGGACACGCGCGGCCCGCTGGTGATCAACGAACTGGGCGTTGTGCTCATTGGCAGCGGACTGCTCCTGGCCACATTGGTGCACGAGCCATGGCAGCTGTACGCCACGCTCGGCCTTCTTGTCGGCAGCGGCAGTGTCTGCCTTGGCTATACAGGGCAAGGGCTGTTCCTGCCTCACTGGTTCGTCCGACGCCGAGGCCTCGCCATGGGCCTGGCCTTCTCCGGCGTCGGCGTTGGCTCGATGGTCCTGCTGCCGTGGCTGCAAGCGTTGATCACGCGCGCCGGCTGGCGCACCGCATGCCTGGACCTGGGCATCATCGCGTTGGTCCTGTTGTTGCCATTGAATTTGCTGATCCGCCGGCGTCCGGAAGATATTGGCCTCGCGCCCGACGGTGGTGCATCCGGTGGCTTCGCAGCGCAGGATCCAACTGCGAACGTGGTGGATCACGCGTGGGTCGCCATCGACTGGACACTCGGTCGCGCCATGCGCACCGGACGCTTCTGGTGGATGGCAATCGGCTATTTCCTCGCGTTGTTCGTCTGGTATGCGGTCCAGGTGCACCAGACGAAATACCTCGTGGAGATTGGCTTCAGCCCCACGGTCGCCGCCTGGGCACTGGGCGGCGTCAGCCTCGCCGGTATCCCGGGGCAGATCGCCCTTGGTCACATGTCCGACCGCATCGGGCGCGAGTTCGTGTGGAGTATCGGGTGCATCGGCTTCACGGCCACGTTCATGCTCTTGCTGATGTTGCGGAGCATGCCGACGCTCCCGTTGCTGTATATGATGATCGCGGTCCAGGGCGTGCTGGGTTACGGCATCACCTCGGTGATCGGCGCCATCCCAGCCGAAATTTTCCAGGGGCGTCATTACGGCACGATCTTCGGCACACTCATGCTCGCTTCCATTGGTGGAGGCGCGGCCGGACCGTGGCTGACCGGCGTGCTGCACGACGTGACCGGCAGCTACACGATCGCCTTCTGGATAGCGATCGTGGGCAGCCTTCTATCGGCGGCAGCGATCTGGATCGCCGCGCCGCGCAAGATCCGTCTGGTTGCCGGGCGGGTAGCGCGTGCCGGATGATCCGGAGTGCTCAGAACCCGACCCGGTCGCCGCCCTTCAGCTTAAGGATTTCCCGTGCCTCCTTCGGCGAGGCGATCTCCAGGCTGAGTTCCTCCAGGATGCGGCGGATCTTTGCCACCTGCTCCGCGTTCGACTTGGCCAATGCGCCGCGGCCGATATACAGGCTGTCCTCCAATCCAACACGCACGTTGCCCCCGAGGATGCCGGCCATCGTGGTGAAATTCATCTGGTGCCGCCCGGCGGCCAGTACCGACCAGACGTAAGCATCGCCGAACAGCTTGTCGGCGGTCTCTTTCATGAACAGCAGATTGCGCGGGTCGGCACCGATGCCACCGAGAATGCCGAAGATGGTCTGCACGAACAGCGGTGGCTCGACGATCTTCTGATCGAGGCAATAGGCGAGATTGTAGAGATGTCCGACGTCGTAGCATTCGAACTCGAACCGCGTGCCGTGCGCCTTGCCGAGACGTTCAACGATCCCGGCGATATCGCGGAACGTATTGCGGAAGATGTGATCGTCGGTGCGATCAAGGTACGGTTTTTCCCAGTCATGCTTCCAGGTCTTCACCCGATCACCGGCCCGCGCGATGTTGAAGTTCATGCTGCCCATGTTGAGGCTGCACATCTCCGGCTTCGCCAGCAGCGGTGCTGCAAGTCGATCATCGAGCGTCATGTTGAGGCCACCGCCGGTGGTGATGTTCACCACCGCATCGACGTTCTGCTTGATCACCGGCAGGAAGCCCATGAAGACAGCGGGATCAGGGGTTGGCTCACCGGTCTGCGGATCGCGCGCGTGCAGATGGATAATGGCGGCACCTGCCTCGGCGGCGTCGATCGAAGAGCGCGCGATCTCTTCCGGCGTGATCGGGAGATACTCCGACATGCTGGGGGTATGGATCGCACCGGTGACGGCGCAACTGATGATGACCTTATTCGGCATGGATTTCCTCCGGGATCACGACGGGGTGGGACCTTGCCCCCTGTCATGACGTTGGGCCAGGGGGTATATTGCCCCGTGAGGCTGTCCCCGTAGCTCAGCAGGATAGAGCACAGGATTCCTAATCCTGGGGTCGTGAGTTCGAATCTCGCCGGGGACGCCAATTAGCGCCTTGAAATCGCTGTCAAATTCGACATGACCGCCAGCGAACATTTGCCGGCACCACAATCCGGACAGGACATTGCCAGGACGCAAAGGCAGGAAAGCGCGATCACGCAGGAGTTGGCGACTTCGCCCTTTTCGCCGATCTCGATCACCAACGTCCTTCGCCTGACACTCGCGGCTTCGGACCGAACGCAACGCCTCGAGGAACTACGCGCATGTGCTCGATCGTGATACTGGCTGACGCCGCGATCCTTACTGGCTGGTTGGCGACCCCAGTGAACTTTCCAAACCCAAGGTCAGGGGTTCGGTGTTGACGCTGGAGTGAGTGGCGCTTGGGTCATGGCGGCAGGTGCCTGCATATCCAGTATGCTCTGAACCAAGCTGGTGTGGCGCTCTTCGACCGCGACTCTCACCAGTCTGTCCCCCGAGGCAGCACTCCGACCGCGGATTTCAAGAATGTCTTCGTCGGCCGAACGGCGACGTACGAATTGTCTGATCTTGGCTGTCGGCACTCTAGCAGCTTCAAGGTCGGCAATTGCGGTTTCTGCCGCGAGGGCAGTCTTGTAGATGGCCACGACGACCTCGGTCATAACTAATGTCCTCTCGAACTCCTCGATTCACCGTCCACAACGAGCGGCAACCGAAAAAGTTCGCACGTGCGCATCGCCCATGAGTGTGACGAGGCTGGTGGCCTCCGCCGACATTGCCGATCAGCGCTGAACCAATGAGGGTACCTCGCATAGGAAAGGTCCGGCGATCAGCAACTGACGCGCCTCGGTGTTGCCAGCGACAAAGTGGGTCATCCGGCAGCGTTCGGGTGACCAAGTGCAGGAGCGCGCCTTGTGCAATGGCAAGGAGGCGAGCGGTTGGACACTGGCGCCGCCAGGACGACGCCAGCATTGCGCGTGACGAGCGTCTTTCAGTGATCCTCGTCCGGCAGATCGCAGTGATAGCCGTTCGGGACTGCATGGCATCCCTTGACGTAACTGAGATCAGGAGCGGCCTCAGCCGTCTGTGTGCGACCCTGGCCATCCGTGTGAATGATGAAGATCTGGGGTTGCGCCGGTGCCTCCTCGGCCAACTGGACAGGCGGGTAGCCATATCCCGGCCACCAGCCACCGATGGGCCAGCTCAGCGGAATGCCGTTTTGGAATCGATTGCGAGCAAAGGACTGTCTGACGCCAAAGGCGTCGCCGCGGAAGCGCCTGGAGACGTTAAGGGCGTTCATGCGACCGATTCTGTTATTGACGACCGCCGAACGTCGGAGGCCGCCTCGAAATCCTGCTATGCCTCGGAAGCCCCCACCATGGATGCCGAAACTGCCGGCATGTCCGCCAACGGCGCCGCCTCCCCCGCTGCTGCGCGCTTCCGCCTGGGGGATCGCCAGGAAACCGCAGAGCACGATCAGGGTCGAAAAACGAAGGGTACGCCGCATGGCCAGACTCCTTCGAAACACGGGGAAAGCCGGAAATTGGTGGTTCAGGCGGTCATGCTTTTTGTCTCGGATTGTTGAGGATACGCGAGGCGGGCAACCCACAAGCGCTTGCCACGCGGTATGATGCCATAGCTCATGGTGCGAGTATGGCCCGGCTGGTACCCGTCTCAATCTGGAAGTACTGACAGGTGCGGAGGGGCGAGCCAGGTACCGTCTGGCGGGGCATCAGCGCGCTACACGCCCCCGCAGCTCCTCGCTACTGAGAAAAAGATTCTGTAGCGAATCGGGGCGCGGTGTTACGTTCTGGTCTGTCGGTTACTTCAATCGACTTCTGACCCCAAACTGTTGATAGGCGCTGTGCCAGCGTCTTCTTTTATTGGGCGGCGTCTTGGAAGACGCCGCCGCCTTTTTTGGTCACCAGCCAGCCTCACCGCGGCAGTGGCCCGCACATCCTCACCAAGCCACCACTGTGCCAAACTCTCCAGGCAGATGAAGTCGGGGGCGTAAGGCTATAGGCTGCCCGCGAAAGCAAGGTTATCCACAAGCCAGCGGTTCCGAACACGGCGATGGCCGAAATTGCCCATTTCGTAGGCGGTCCATATAAGCCCTTGATAGAATTCAATATAAAGTTTTTGTGTAGTGGTTATCCACAGCCTTATCCGCAACAATAGGGAATAACACTGTTGCGTATTGGATTCGAACTTTGAACACGGCGCCAAGCCTCTCAGGGTTTGCCGAAGCTCAATGCAACGCAACTTCCGCGACTCGCGGGTGTTCGCTTTGGAGGGCTACTGCGCGCCGCGCGATCTGCGCTGTTATGGTACGCCATATTTCGGGTGAGGCCGGCATCGTCATGTGAGCGAGCACGGGCACCTTATCCAACACACCACAGGAGACGAAGCAGTTGATGTTCTCTGCGCCAGCCAAAGTTTCGCCCAGCAGGTCGCCAGGGTTGTAGAAATTCGTGCAGGTCGCGTCGGCGGGGCAGTGCTGCAACAGGGAGGCGAACCCGTCGATGATGAAGATCATGCGAGGGCCCGTCGTCGCCAGCGCGGGCACTGCCCCAGCGGAATGTGCAATGACGACCCCGCAAGGTTCCAGGACCGTCGGCGATACTGTCATGTCATTGATCACAACGCGGAAGCCGAGCGCCTCCAATGCACCGCGTCCTGCTTCGACATAAGATGTAAGCGGCCCACCTAATCCACGGACCAGACATGCGGTCTCGCCGGCACCAGGTGCCAGTTCATGCATCGAAGGCGTGACCATGGAGGCCGTGGAACACGATGCGCAGGCAAGCACAGCAACAAGAGCAGCCTTCGCGGCATTTCGGCGCATTAGGGCATCCCGTATTATTACGATATAGTAATACTATGGCGCGCGGGATGGCGCATGAGGCAGACTGGTGCCTATGACAATCGCCGCCGCCGGTTAAGGTAAAACCGCTTCCAGGTCGGAGAACTATTGGATCTAAGAATTAATACAGTAGCGGAAATTGTGGCGACGCGGAACTGTTAACATTTGCAGGCATTCGGCGCTTCGTCCGAACTGCTCGACGGTGCGCTTTGCCGCAGACGGCGACCGTGGCGGCCCTGCGTACCTACGTGTGCCCCTCTTCGGTTCTGCACCAACATCAATGCGCCTTGAGTGGCCTGCGCGGACTACCCTTTTTGAGCAATACAGACCCAGCGGCGACGCATCCCGCAGTCGTACCTCGCACCGTTACCCCGCGGCCCGCTGGTACAGCGCCTCGAGATCGCGGCACAGGCCCGCGCAATCGCACACTGCACTCGCGCGCAGTCGCTCGCGCATCGAGCCGCGCAGTGCGCCCAGGCGGTTCGCCACGCCCCGCGTCGAGGCAAGTTCGATCGCCATCGCGACGTATCCAGCTGCATCGCCGGCCACCCAATCCCCCAACCCCGCGGCCCGCAGCAGCGAGCGGCTCGTCCGCCCCGCCCACCGGTCCCCATGGAAGCAGAGCACCGGCACACCCTGCCAAAGCGCCTCGGTCGTGGTTGTTCCGCCGTTATACGGAAACGGGTCCAGCGCCACATCGATGCGCCCGTATGCCTGCAGGAAATCGAAGTGCTCCTCCGGCCCTTCCAGCGCCAGCCGCCCTGGCTCGATACCCAGCCGCGAAAATCGCCTCATCAGATCGTCTCGATTGGAACCATCTCCCAGCCGGCTGTTCTTCAGCAGCATCCTCGCCGACGGCACCGCGCACAGGATCCGCGCCCAGGCCTCGATGGTCGCATCCGTCAGCTTGTAGTTCGAGGCCAGGCACCCGAACGTCACGAACCCGTCGTCCGCGCACGGCGGTGCCACCACCTCCGGCACCTTGTATCGCACCTCGAACGCGAGGTAGCTCCCAGGCACCCGATGGATCCGCTCGCAATAGAACACCTCCTCAGCAGGAGGCAGCACGGCATCATCCCCAACCAGCCAGTCGAAGGCCGCCATCCCGGTCGTGGCGAACATGTTGAACCACCCGATCTGGCACCGCGCCGGCCGATGAATGAACAGCGGCAACCGCCGCTGCGCCGAATACCCATTCAGGTCCACCAGCACATCGATCCCCGCCGCGGCAATGTGACCCGCCAGTTCCTCATTCCCCAGGCCGCTGATTTGCCAGATCCGATCCTCGTCGTGATCGACATATCCCGATCGCTCTGACGGATTGCCGCCATCCGACAGCATGTGGATTTCGAACCGCGACCGGTCGTGCTGGTTGATCACCCCGAATACCGGTTTCATCCAGTTCCGGTCGCCGAAGAACGCCGACACATAGCCAACCCGCAGCTTGCGCCCGACCTCCCGACGTGCCGCCACCACTGGACGAACCCGCTGCGTCCCCGCCCACTGCCGGCGCAGCGCGAGAACGCCTGCGTTGTCCACCGACATCGCCCCAGGCGCGATGCAAGCCAACGCAT
>DATJJM010000044.1:0-3360 GCA_035492535.1 Acetobacteraceae bacterium
CTGCGACCTGCGCCGGAGTTCGAGGCCTGGCTTTCTCAGATGGGGATCGCTGCCGGAACACCAGACCGAATTCCAGCCACACTGTCACCGGCGCTGATCGGCCTCAACTAGAGGAAGGCCAAGGGGCTCTGCCCCTTGGAACCCCGCTAAGGGCTAAGCCCTTAGAACCCCAACATTAGGATTCCAAAGGCTCCGCCTTTGGCGAGGGGTTTCAGGGGAGCGGCGCTCCCCTGACCCTCTACCGCGGCGCCCACAACCGCATTGCGCAGGAATGTGCGTGTCCGCATTGTGGAGACGTCATGGCACCTCCCCCTGCCCGCTGGACCGATCTGCGACACTTCACGCCGGCGCGCGTGGCACTGGGCCGTGCGGGCAACGGGTTGCCGACAGCCGCCCATCTGGCATTCCAGGCCGCGCATGCGGCGGCGCGGGATGCCGTGAACGCCAGGCTCGATGTGGCTGCGTTGCGCAACGAGTTGAATATCGCAGGCCTGCGCAGCATCGCCGTGCACAGCGAAGCGCCCGACCGGCGGACGTATCTGCTGCGTCCCGACCTGGGGCGCCGTCTGAGCGATCGCGCCGCCATTCCCGCCATGCCTGGCGCCATACTGTTCGTCGTCTGCGACGGATTGTCGGCGATCGCGGTGCAACGTCACGCGGCTGCATTGCTCCGGCGAATGACTCCCGCATTCGGCAATGGAGCCCCGGTAGTGATCGTCGAGCAGGGCCGTGTGGCAATCGGCGACGATATCGGGGAGGCGATGGGCGCCGAAGCCGTCGCCGTGCTGATCGGCGAGCGGCCGGGCCTGACAGCGGCCGACAGC
The DNA here is from genome assembly GCA_035492535.1 of Acetobacteraceae bacterium. Lineage (GTDB taxonomy): Bacteria > Pseudomonadota > Alphaproteobacteria > Acetobacterales > Acetobacteraceae > JAMXLO01. The sequence continues at coordinate 825 of DATJJM010000044.1, forward strand.
CTGGGCGTCTATCTCACATGGCAGCCGCGTCGCGGCCGCACCGATGCCGAACGGAACTGTATATCGAACATCCGTCCCGAGGGGCTGCCGCCCGAGGCCGCTGCCGCCAAACTGCTGTGGCTGATCGGCGCCATGCGGCAATTGCGCGGGACGGGGATTGCCCTGAAGGACGAACAGCCCGTCAGGCAGGTGATTGACGCCAGCCCGGAACCGCAGAAAGCTCCAGGCAAATAAATCGGTCCAGGGAGGGACGCCGATGCCGGACGCTCGAACACGGGCATTCCTCGGCTTCGTGGCCGCGGTCATTTCCGTGCTGACATTCCATCAGGGCATGCTGGCGCTCTTGCATATAGTCGGCTGGTCACCCTTCGTGCCTTACCGCAGCACGCCGGTACCGCCGTTCGCCATACCCTACATAGCCAATGTCTGCTTCTGGAGCGGATTGTACGGCGTGCTGTTCGGCCTGCTGTGGGCGCGCTTCACTCTGCCGCTCTGGTGCTGTGGTCTGGTCCTTGGCGTGGTCTCCGCCGTGATCGCCATGTTCGTCGTGGCCCCGATGAAAGGCTATCCGTTCGCCTACGATTGGCAGCCCTGGCCGATGGCGCGATCATTCCTGGTCAACGGCTTCTGGGGCATCGGCGTCGGCCTGATCCTGCCGATGCTGATGCCACGAGGCGACAGGGTGATCAGCGTTCCCACCGTCCCATCGGCTCCGGTGGGTGCGCACGAATCACTTCCTCATTGACCTCGACACCCCAGCCCGGGCCGGTCGGCAGCACGAACATCCCGTTCTCGATCTTCGGCACCGGCGATACCAGGTCGTCCTTCCACGGCACGTCCTCAATATCGATTTCCATGACCCGGAAATTTGGGATCGCCGCGCACATATGCGCGCTCATGAGTGAGCCGATATGGCCGTTGAAGTTATGCGGCGCGACGTTGACCTCGTAGGCGTCCGCCATCGCCGCGATCTTCATCGACTCCAGGATGCCGTTCCAGGCGACGTCGATGATCGCCACATCGACTGACTGCTGCTCGAAGAACGGCTTGAACTGCCGCCGCCCATGCAGCGACTCCAATGACGCCACGCGCGTGCGCGCCGAACGACGGATGGTCGCAAGCGCAGCCGGGTCGTAGCTGTCGATCTCCAGCCACACCAGGTCGAACGGCTCCAGCGCCTGCGCCAGCCGGATGTAGCCCTCGGTCTTGAAGTTGAAGTTCAGATCCAGATGCAGCCCGACATCCGGACCGGCGCCCTTGCGGAACGCCGTCATCTGCGCCACCAGCCCGTCGACGAGGTCGCGCGAGATGTTCAGCTCCGGCCAGCCCGGCCCATTGAAGCCAGGCATGTGTACATACGGCTCCGGCCCCTCGAACCGGAAGATGTTGGTCTTCAGGCCCTTGAATCCGCGCCGTGCCACCTCGGCGCCGGCACGTTCGACATCTGCCAGCGAACGGATCGGATCGAAGCCCGTCCACTCCTTGATGCGGCTCGCATGGCTGATCCGCCAGGTGCCGCAATGCGACCAGTAGAGCTGCAACCGGTCACGGATCGGGCCGCCCAACATTTCATACACCGGAATGCCGAGCGCCTTCGCTTTCAAATCAACCAGCGCATTTTCGATCGCCGCGATCGCCTGGTGCGCGATGCCGCCCACCGACTGGCGCGTCACGCCATGTAGATACGCGGTGATTTTCTCCACCGCGCGGGGATCCCAGCCGATCAGCTTCTCGCTCAGCTTGCGGATCACGCCGGCCAGCCCGGCGGAGCCATAGGACTCCATGAACTCCGACCATCCGACGATGCCCTCGTCGGTGCTGATCTTCACGAAGGAAAAGTCACGCCAGCCCGCGTTGCAGTGCAGGTCCTCGATCTTGGTGATGCGCATCGTCAGCTTTCCTTGATCACGCCGTCGGCTGCCAGAGCGGCAATGCGTTCGGCCGAATAGCCAATCCCGTGCAGCAGGTCGCGCGTGTGTTGCCCCAGCGCCGGCGCAGGACGACGTAGCTTGCCCGGCGTATCGGACAACCGCGGGATGATGTTGTGCATCAGCACGGACCCGGCCTCATCGTCCGGGGCTTCCACGATGATGCCGCGCGCCTGCACATGTTCATCGGCGAGCAGCTGGTCGATCTCGTACACCGGGTTGGCGGTGACCTCGGCCGCCTGGAAGATCGCCATGTTTTCATCCAGCGTGCGCGCGGCGATGAAAGCCCCCACCGCGCCGTCGCATTCGTCTATATTCCGCACTCGGTCCGTATTGGTGCGGAAGCGCGGATCGTCGATCATGTCCGCTCGGCCGATGGCGCGGAACAGGCGCTCGGCCATCGCCTGGATCGAAGCGGAAATCGCGATGAACCGTCCGTCCTTCGTGCCGTACACATTACGCGGCGATGTCGTCAGCGAGCGGCTGCCGGTTCGCTGCGGCTTCTCGCCCGACACGCTGTAGATTGCCGCCTCCGGGCCAAGGATCGAGATGATCGGCTCCAGCAATGGCAGGTCGATCACCTGCCCCTTGCCGCCGCGCTCCACTTC
>DATJJM010000045.1:0-21522 GCA_035492535.1 Acetobacteraceae bacterium
CTCCACCGCGCGGATCGATGCCTCGGGCAAGGCCGGCGGCGGCACGGTCGGGATCGGCACCACGCTGGCGCGCGCCAAGGGTGGGCCGGGCGTCACATCGACGCTGACCGCGAAGAACGTCGCCGTGGCCAAGGGCGCCACGATCAAGGCCGATGCCACCGACAAGGGCGATGGCGGGCGCGTCACCGTACTCTCAGGCGGCACCACGCAGATCGACGGTCAGATCTCCGCCACGGGCGGTGCCAACGGAGGCAATGGAGGTTTTGTGGAGACCTCCGGTAATACGCTCGGGGTTACGGTGCCTGTTGATCTCAGTGCTCCGCACGGCAAAGTCGGCACCTGGCTGCTTGATCCGACCTTCCTTGATATCGTCGAACCTGACGACTTCGACGGCACCGAGGCCCAGAACTTCTTTGCGAACAACGGCACCATTTTCGCAGGCGACGGACTGAACGGCACGCCTGATACGCTCTCCAACTTCGTCATCAACCAATCGACAGCGGACGTCGTACTGCAAGCCCTCAAGACACTGACTGTCGATGCCGACATCAACCTCACCCAGCCAGGTCAGACGCTCCTGCTGGAAGCTGGTGGCATACTGACGGTGTCACCGGGCGTCGCGGTCAGCGCATCCGGCGATGTGACTCTGGCAACTGGCGGCGCGGCTCCCGCGAAGAGTCCGTTTGGCACCCCTCCACCACCCGCTGCACAGCCGTCACCTTTGATTTCCATCGGCGGCGTCGTCACTTCGAAGGGTGGCACAGTCAGCCTGCTGTCCGGCACCAATGGCACGATCAACATTGGCACTGCCGGTTCCGTCGCCGCCGGCAACATCGTCATGAACAGCGGTGCGGGAGGCATCACGCTGACCGGCAACGCAGGCGTTGGGAAGGCTGGCAGCACGCTCGACATCACGTCGGCTGGTCCGGTGAGCCAGGCCGCGTCCGGCACGATCATCGCCAACCTCCTCTCCAGTTCCGGCGGGCTCACCGGCACTGTCAATTTGCCCGGGACCAAGAATGCCATTGCCGCGCTCGGCAATGTCGTCGCCACCAATTTCAGTCTGAAAGACACCGGTAATCTCGCCGTTAATGGCAACGTGACGGCGAGTATCGACGCCGCACTCAACACGACGGGACTTCTCACCATCAACGGCCAGCTCAGCTCAGCGGCCGTCGGATTGAGCGCAAGCAACATCTCGATCCCCGGCTCTGTGGCCGCCGGCACCTTGGTCACAAGTGCCACCAACAACATCAACGAAACCGGCGCGATGACTGTGGGTACCCTGTTCGCGGTTGCCGACGGCGCCGTCGCGCTCACCGGCAACAACCAGATCAGCACGATCTTCGGCATCAGCGCATCGAACATCAGGGTGAATGACAACGTCGACCTGCTGATCTCCACGGCGCTCAGTGCCAAAAACATCACGATCCTGAATCCGGCCCACCAGATCACTCTGGGCAACGGTGCGGAAATCCTGACAGACGGAAACGTCAGGCCAGGTGGAGCAATCCAACCCGCACTGGAGCCAGCCAACGGCGCCCTGGGTGCCTACCTGCAAGCAGCGAACTTTGTACAAGTCGGCACCAGCTTCGTATTGGACAAGATCGCAGATCCGAACACGCTGCAGATCAGCACAACCGGCAACATCCAATTCGATACGCATCTGGGATTGGTGGGCAGGAACGGCGACACCTGGCTGATCCTGAATCTCACCGACGGCGCGGCGACCGGCAACGTGTTCGTCAACGCGCTCGATGTCTCCTATGCGACGCCGGGACATGCCACTCTCGGTGGCACGATCGCTGGCGTCAGCGGTCGCCCTGCTGCCGCTCTCGGCTTCATCGAGCCGGCCGTCAATGCGAACTACACGTTCAATGGCTGCATTATTGCATTGGCGGTGTGCGCCTCCCCGACCTCGATCCGGCTCCCCAACGACGCCATAACATCCGCATTGGGCGGGCTTGCTCCCTTCTTGCCTGGGACACCGCCACCGCTGGCGACCCTGCCGCGCCTCGTGCTCATCGCTCTGCCGGTGCTGCCCGCCATTGCGCCGCGGCTGACCAATCCGGACGTCGTGCCGCCAAACATCAGTTACCTGGATTACTAGAGATGCGTCAGTGGCTCCTGCGCCTGACCTTCGCCTGCCTGCTGGCAAGTTGCGCACAGCCGCCGCCATCAGCTTACGTCGGTGGCAGCTCCGGGGCTTCGCAAGGCAACAAGGGCATCGGCCTGGGACAGAACGCGAGCGGCGAGAGCTGTAACTTGCTGCCATCCGGGGCGAGCGGCTCCTTCGATGTGTTCTGCGGAACGTGGCAGCAACCGGCCGCACGCATCAGCGACGCAGGGCCAGGCGATGCTGCATCGTTGATGTCTGTCGCCACAAGCAGTCCCTGGCGCTCTGGCATCAACGACCGCTTCGACTGCAATGCACCAACCACAACGACTGTCTTGCAGAGCGATCCAGCCGTGATGCTGCAATGCACGCGCCGCATCGGCGGCTGGCCGCAGGTCGCGCTGCTGGTGGTTGCCGGTGGGCGTCTGTACCAGGCGGATGGCATCCTCCCCACACTGCCATTGATCGAGCGAGCCGTTGGTGTGCAGTCCGGGCAGATAAGCGCAGCCACCGTGGCCTTGCCGCAATCCGCCGCCGACTCACTGCTTGCGTCGCGATTGGCGGCGCACGCATTCCGTGCATCGGATGTAGGCGAATATCAGCGGCTGATGGAGCTCGGCGCGCGCTCCAACCTGGCAGAGAACTTCGCTGCCGCGGAGACCGCTTACCGCGCCGCGCTCGCCTTGCAGCAGCATGCCTTGGGTCATGATGATCCAGACACAGTGAATGCGCTGATGCACCTGGCGCTGCAGGTCTCCGATCAGGGCCGCTTCGCCGAGGCCGATGCGCTGTTCCGGCAGGCCGACACTTTGGCACCTCGTGCCACCGACAAGGCTGCGGCAGCGCGTCTGGCTCACTATCGCGCCCTCAATGCGCTGAATCAGAATCACGATGAGCAGGCGCTGAGCTATCTCGACCAGGCTGCGCGCGGCTACGCGGCGCTCGTGCCGCGTGAAAGCCTGCAAGCGACCAATCCCGGCGTAAATTTTGTCGCGGCAAATGGTGCCACAGCGTTGGTGACACCGCCTGATCAGCAATTGATGGTCGATCCGACAGCACAATCGGCGCTGATGGGCCTGATCGAGGTGCGCCGCTATCAGTCCATCGTGCTGCGGCGAATGGGGCGTCCAGCCGAAAGTGCTGCGGCGATTGCGTCCGCTCAATCCCTGGCGAAGGGCAATGGCATCGGCGTGCCCATCGTGACCGCCCGCCTTACCCGCACCGCGGCGACCGCACAGGATCTGCTCGGTTATACCGGTGCGGCGGAAGCGGGGCTTGCCACGTCGCGGATCGACTTTACCCAAGTGGTGCCGCAAACACGCCCGGTTGCAGAAACTGCGCTGCTGCAAGCCGGCGTCGCCGCCAAGCAGGGTGACACGGCCGCTGCTGTCCTCCTGTGTCAGCGCGGCACCGAGCTGCTGCGCGAATTGCGTTCCGGTACCGATCCGACGCTGCTGGAACCGTGCCTTTCGACCTACGCTACGGAAGCTGCGCGAAATGCCACGGATCGGCAGCGCCTGCTGGGCGCGATGTTCGAGACTTCGGAGCTCGCGCAGGACTCGACGACGAGCCGCGAGATTGATGAAGCGGCGGCACGGCTTGCCGCCAACACAAAAGATCCGAAGATCGCTCAGGCGATACGTCGCCGCCAGGATGCGGGCGACCATCTCGCCGAACTTTTTCGTCAGCGCGACGCTCTCGCCGGTGGCGCTTTGCCGGGCAGCGCATCGCCGGACGCACCGCGCAGTCCGGCGGCGCTCGACAAGGCGATCGCCGAAGCACAGGCGGAACTCGCTGACGCCGATGGCGCATTGCAGGCGGCTGCGCCAAACTACGGCCAACTCGTGCAGCAGGTCGTTCCTGCGTCGGAGGTTCTGGCCGCGCTGAAACCCGGCGAGGCATTGGCTGCAATCACCTTGACCAGAGATGGTGGCTGGACATTCCTGTTGCGCGACGGCACCATCGATGTCGCGCCGGTCAAGGCGAACGGCTCTTCCATCACAGCGCTGGTGAAGCGCGTGCGCGCCAGCATCGAATCGCCGAACGGCGAGTTGCCGCCCTTCGATGCGAAGTCGGCGCAGGGAATCTATGACGCGACACTGCGGCCGCTCAGCGAGCAGCTCACCGGCGCGAAGTCGCTGGTTGTGGCGCCTACGGGACCGCTGTTGTCGCTGCCATTCGCGTTGTTGCTGACTGGCTCTGCGGACCCGGCCAACCTCGCGGCCGCACCGTGGTTGGTCCGCCAGATGGCAGTTGCGCACGTGCCTTCGGCGGCCAATTTCGTGGCACTTCGCAAGGCGGGCACATCTCGCGCGGCCCATCCCTGGTTTGGCTTCGGCGGGTTCCATCCGGTAACGCTGGCACAGGCCGAGGCGAGCTTCCCTGGCGCCTCGTGCAGCGACAGCGCGAAGCTGTTCGCATCCTTGCCGCCATTGCCTTACGCGCAGCGCGAGCTGGATGCGGCGCGCGCGCTGCTTGGCGGGTCACCGTCGGATGAGCTGCTCAATACCGCCTTCACAGCCGAGGCGGTGCGCAAGATGTCATTGACAGACTATCGGATTCTGCACTTCGCGACGCACGCGTTGCTGCCGGCTGAATTGCGCTGTCAGGATCAGCCGGCCATCGTGACCTCAGCGCCAGCGAAGGCACGAAATGCCAACGGTGCGCTGTTGACTGCAAGCGACGTGGTGGGGCTGAACCTGGATGCCAATGTGGTCATCCTGTCGGCATGCAACAGTGGTGGACCGGGCAACAGCACTTCGGGCGAAAGCCTGTCGGGGTTGGCGCGAGCATTTTTCTTCGCGGGCGCGCGATCGATGCTGGTGACCCACTGGTCAATCAACGATCAGACCTCGGCGTTCCTGGTAGCCGATACGTTGCGGCGGCTTGCAGCCAACGAGGACGGCGGGCTGGCTGGCGATCTGCGAGCGGCGCAACTCGGGCTGATCGATCGCGCCGGCAAGGATCTGCCGGCGCAGGTCGCGCATCCATTCTTCTGGGCGCCCTTCGCGCTGATCGGCGAAGGCGTGAACCAATTCGGCACGACCCACACGGCGATGCGTTAAGCGGCCCTGTCATCGCGAGCGAAGCGAAGCATCCCGCAGAACAGATCAGGCTCGCCGCGCATCTTCCAGGATCATGTCTGCCGCCTTCTCACCGATCATGATTGTCGGTGCGTTCGTGTTGCCTGCTGGCACCGTCGGCATGATCGCCGCATCAGCTACGCGCAGCCCGGTGACACCATGCACGCGAAGTCGTGGATCGACCACTGACTCACCATCCGGCCCCATCCGGCACGTGCCGACCGGATGCAGATTGGAGTTGGCATTCTGCCGGATATTGGCTTCGAAATCAGCGTCACTATGGGTGGCCGGCCCGGGAATGATCTCCTCGGCGACGTAGGGTGCGAGCGCCGGTTGCTGGGTGAATTTTCGCGCCAGCCGCATTCCGGCAGTCAGCGCCTGTAGATCTGATTGTGTCTGCAGGAAATTGAAGCGGATAGCGGGCGGTGCAAGTGGATCTGAGCTCTTGACCCGCACGCTTCCGCGGCTGTCGGGACGCAGATGAACGGCGCTCAGGCTAAAACCCGGAAATGGATGCGCCACCGCACCGCCCCGATCACGCGACGCGTAGCTCCATGGCGAGAAATTGAATTGCAGGTCGGGGCGTTCAAGCCGCGGATCGCTGCGCGCGAAGGCGCCAGCAGTGACGCCGTTGCCGGACAACGGGCCGGAGCGGAACAGCACCCACTGTGCCAGCGCAATCGCCTTCCGCGGCAGGCTGTTGGCCAGCTCGTTCATCGTGATTGGCTGCGTGCAGCGATACGCCAAGCGGACGTAAAAATGATCCTGCATATGGCTGCCAACAGCCGGCATATCGCGGATCACCGGAATCCCCTTGTCCTGTAACAGCGCACCAGGTCCGATGCCAGACAATTGCAGCAACTGCGGGGAGTTGAACACACCGCCCGAGACGATGACCTCACCGCGGACGCGCACTGTCTGGGGTGCACGACCATTCATATAGGTGACGCCGACAGCGCGACCGTTTTCTATATCAATGCGCGCCGCGTGCGCATTGGTGCGCACCACGAGGTTCGGCCGATTGCGCGCGGGACGTAGATACGCCGTGGCGGTGCTCCAACGGCGATGATCGCCGGTGGTACTTTGAAAGTAGCCGGCACCTTCCTGGCGCCCATCGTTGAAATCCTCGATTGGTGGCAGGCCAGCCTGAATAGCGGCTTCGACCAGCCGCCGCGCAAGCTCGGTGTGAAACGGCTGATCGGAGACACGCAGAGGACCGCCGATGCCATGGAATTCGTTTGCGCCACGTTCCTGGTGCTCAGCCTTCTTGAAGTACGGCAGGACACTGTCCCAGTCCCAGCCGGTGCAGCCACGCTGGCGCCATTCATCGTAGTCGGCCGCGTTGCCGCGCATATACACCATGCCGTTGATCGAGCTGGTCCCTCCCAGTACCTTGCCGCGCGGCTGATACAGCGCCCGGCCATTGAGCTGCTCTTCCGGCTCGCTTTCGTACATCCAGTTGACGCGCGGGTTGGCATAGACCTGCGAGAATCCCATCGGAACATGGATCCAGAAGTTGCGGTCCTTGCCGCCGGCCTCCAGCAGCAGAACCCGATACTTGCCCGATTCGCTCAGCCGGGCAGCGACCACACAGCCGGCCGAACCGGCCCCGGTGACGATATAGTCAAAGCTTTCCGCTTCCATGGCGGTTGTTTCCCCTTGTCATTGTCGATGATCATACTCTCGGGTGGGCCGAACCGGTAGATTGCGGGTTGCCCGTGGATTGATTACCGGAAGCGCGTTCGCTGTGACGAGGGGGATGTCGGCATAGGGATCATGCGAGCAGCAGAAGGCGTGCTGGCCCTGACTGGCAACTTCGTCGAATGCTGCAACGCATAGCGCCGGTGCCGTCGGATACGATTTGTGATTGAATCCGTCCAGAATGCGCTCGAACTGCGAACGATCGAGGCCGTAGCCGTGGGCGACAACGGCATCCATTGCGGCACGCAGCGCCCATCGAGCGGCGAGGTCGCCGATCACCGGCCATGATCTGAGCGATGACGGCTCGCGCCACGCGCTGCCAAGCTGCTCGGCCCACAATCGCGCGAAGCCACGATGATTGCAGCAGAGACGTAAGGCCCCATGCACGAGCAAGCGCTCGGCGTCCGGTGCAAGCTTGGGCATCGGCAGCCCGGCCAGGATGTAGATGCTGACATGCGCTGCCGCCTTCTGCCGCACCAGCCAGTCGAAGCAGTAGCTGTTCATCACCCCAACCAGCAGCAACGCGGACGCGTTCGGGCGATGTGCCGGACTGCGCTCAACGCTGATCGTGTGGCCGCAGAGTACGCCAGGCGGCAGCATTGCCGCGATCGCGGTGCGCTCATTGGTTGACCCGGCAACTTCACGGCTTGCGGCTCGATAATAGCGCGTGCTGTCAAGCGTTCGCGGCTTGCGCGCGAGCAGGTCCGCCGCGACCGCATAGCGTGGCCGGTTGTCCCAGCGGTCACTGAACTGTTGAATGGTCTTCCCTTCGTGCAGGTGCAGGTAATGTCGCAACGCCAAGCGCGGAAGATCCGAGATTGGCGTGAAGATGCGAGCATCGTCGGTCATATGCAGTTCACGGCTCAGCGTCACGCCAGTCGCTTTTGACCATCCCATGAACGACTGGTGACCCCGGAGCATCCGGCGAACCAACTCCATGTCATCGCGATGACGCAATTCCAGGAACGTCGAATGGACGCCACCCGTTGCTGCCAGGAAAGCACGATCATAGGTGATGACGCGTGAAGGATCGGCGATCTCTGCCAGGTTGGCCAGATAGAAGCCGCAACGCATAATGCGGGTTGGTCCTGGCCGCCGCGCAATCACCAATGCGAACTTGAAGCGGCCGTCTATGTCGAAGTGCTTTTCTCGGTTTTCAAATGAAAGGCACTGCTCGAGTGATGCATTCTGAAGATAAAGCTGCCGGATGCCACTGGCACCTTCGTTCGCATGGAAGGCCGACGGCACGATCATGCCGATCGCTCCGTCAGGAGCGGCAAGTTGCAACATCCGCTCGGTGAACACACGATATAAGTCGAGCTTGCCGCCCATGGTCCCGCCATGTGCACCGATCCGTTGGTGCCAATAGAGCCGATCTACCACCCGATGCTGTTGCGTGAACGTTTCCTTGTACGCTTGCCACGCGGTTGCCGCCATCGGATCGCTGAACAGGCGATGCTTGATGCGTCGCACTCCAGCGCTGTTGTTCGCATCGAGCACAGCAAGATCGAACGCAGCCAAGAATTCTGACGCATTGGGCTGCATGATGTCCCAGGGTGGATTGCTGATCACCGCATCGAAGCCGTCGGGCACGTCGGGAAATGTCAGGTCCCAAGGCAGGGCAAGATTGCCTGCCGCGAGGATCTTCGCCTGCTGCTCGTCCAGCGATGCCGGCCACTGTCCCGTCGCCGCGACGTGGCGTGCCAGCGTTATCCATCCGTTGTCGTCGGTTGCGCACATTGCCGCGCCGCTCCAGGCGCGCGCCAATTGCCGGAGCGCGTGCAATGCCGTGCACAGCCGCGATCTGGCTGCCGACTTCAAGGCCACATCGACAGCATCGATGCCCACGGACTCCTGGAGCCTGCCAATCTCCGCCCTTGCCGCGCACAATGCCACATCGACGCGTCGGCCGAGATCATCGGCGATTGCCTGTTCCAGAGGCTCCCGCGACACAGGCAGATTTTCCAGCGAAGCGGCGAATGGTCCGCTGACAGAATTGCCCTGCACGAGCCGGTGGTCGAGAAACGTCAGCGGCAGTCCCTCGCCGTAGGATTCGAGCCACAGTGACAGCTTCGCCAACTCGATCGCCAAAGGGTTGCTATCAACGCCGTACAGGCAATGCACCGCGACGAGACGCCGGCAGATTGCGAGTGCGCGAGCCTGGGACACGCCATCTCCGCCGCCTTCACTCGCTTGTCCTGGCAGATAGGCCGGCAGCATACCGTTGGGCACGGGAAGTATCGCCACGCGCTGGCGCAGCGCTTCGGCGCGCGCGGACTGGCCTTCAGCATGCGCACTCGCGGCAAGCTCATCGCATCTGCGGCACGCGGCGTAGAGTGCGTCCCCGAGATAGCGGCATGCCTCCACCAGAAAGTGGCCGCTGCCCACGGCGGGATCGAGTACCTTCAGCGCCAGGATTGCGCCGGGCTGCGGGTCATGGTCGGGAGAACAGCGTGTGATTTTTGGCTGCAGTGTCTCCTGCACCAGAAAGCGCACGAACGGATGGGGCGTATAGTACGAACCACTCACTTTCCGGCCTGAACCCGCGCGCAGGTAGAATCGGCCGGCAGGGATATCCTCTGTGCGCATGTCGCCGCCGACGCTGGCGCGGCAGCGGGCACCGGCCCCAAGCGGCACCACAAGCTCAAGCTTCGCGCGGCGCATCCGTGACATGGGTGCCGCGGCGATGCCCGGTTCCAGATCGAGCAGCGCCTCGTAGATGTGGCCCAGATCCTCGACATCGAGCGATCCGTAATGCACTCGCTCGCGGCCCCCTCCCTTTGGCCTGGTCCACAACAACCGATCGAGCAGCAACGCGCACGCTCGTTCGCCCCAGGCGAGGCTGTCCAGCAGCGGTGTCGTTTCGTCGTCAAACAATGCACCACCGACCGGTGCGATTGACAGTTCGCTGGTGGACAGCCCATCGCGAAACACTCGAAACAGCAGTCGCAGGCCGTCCTCCAACATGCGACCCGTATCGTGACCGTGGTCAAGCATACGGCGCACCAGCGGGCCCAATGCCCGGTTCGGCGATAGCGAGACGCGCCACAGACTGGTCGAGGCGAAGCTGAATCCGCGACCAGGTTCAGCAGCGCTCTCCAGCTTCAGGATAAACAGCAGGCGATAAACCAACTTCAGACCTTCGCGCCACAGCGCATCAGCGCACAACTGATGGTGTGTGCCGGCGCGATCGATCACGGCCTGAAGAAAACCCTCGATCGCATGGCGTGCCTGCGTGCGCAGATCTTTCGTCAGCCTTGATTGGCTCAGCCGCGCCGCATCAAGGAGACCAGGCAACGCCGCGATGCCCGGTGGCGATGCCAGTGCGAACACCAGGCGAAAAGAGTCTGGCACCGTGTCGCAATCGCGCCAGCCATCGGTCGCGCCGATCGGAATGGCGATGTGACTGTCCGATCGGACCGCATCGCACAGCAGCAGGCGGAGTTCCTGGCCGTCGGTCAGCAGGCCCAGACGCTCCTCGCAGGCACGCAGCACTCGAGAAGCGCTGCGTGTCGGGCTGAACCGATAGGCACGGCCGGCGTTAGGCGGCGCGTCGAGGTCAGAGCCCGGAGCGAAGGCCCAGGCCCGCAGCCCGGTCCCGCATGGCGCGCGCATCAGCCAGCCTGCATCCTCTGCGCCTTCGCGCGTGACAACGTCGTCTTGCCGAACCGGCGGCGCGAACCCGAGGCACAGCGCGAGCGGCGCCACCACCTGTTTGCAGATCCGCTGCGCACCACCGCCGGCGAAGCGAAGTTGCTGTCGAAACGGCCCCCATACCGAAGCCCCCGGCAGAAGGCCAAGCTTCGTCAAGTGCTCGCCCAAGTCGAAACGAACGAACGGCTCTGGCAATGCCGGACCCGCGAAGCTGCAATCGCTGAGGTCCAGCGTCATGGGACGAGCATCAGCATGCCCAGCGGAATCAGCACGGGTGGCACGAGATACGCGCGCGCCGCGAACTCATCGCTGTGCCGCTGATACAACGCGACGACACTGCCAGCTTCGCGCCTGAGTGACGGGGGCCTGTCGGCGTCCGCCGCCAATGCTGCCAGCCTGTCGAACGGTTCAGTCCGTCGTTGCCACTCCGGTCCAACCTGGGTATCGCCGAACAGATCGGCAGCACGCGGGACGAATGCGCCGCATAACTCGTCGGCGCGGCAGCGCAGCCAGGCCTGCAACTGCTCCACATCGCGTTGGTATATACGGTGGCTGGCGGCGCCCAGCCGCTCGGCCTCGCGATGCATCGCGGCGGTCGCGGCCACCTCTGCTTCCGGCAGACGCTCCGATACCCAGTGCGCGAACTTGCCATGCCGAGTGTCGCGACTGAGCGGTTCCGGCCAGTGCAGCCAACCATCCGGTTCCCTGATCTCGCGCGCCGGGCCGCTGGCCGGTAGCAGGACCGCGAGAACCCAGCGGAACTCACACCGCACCTTGCTGTGCAGTTCGGCGGCATAGGTCAGCAACACGGCGGGCGTGTGATCGGCGGTGCGCGCTACGCTGACACGTTGATCGATGCCAGCCATATGGCCGCGCTGCACCGAAACGCACGCCCGGCGCACCACAGGATGGGCCCGTCCCAGAAACGCCAGTGATCGCTCCTTCCTATCGCGAAACAGGGCCGGATCGCGGGTGAACCGAAGGACCCCGTCTGCGCGATCGAACCCTGGCAGACCGTCCAGGCCATCCATCCAATCCGGCGGTAAGTGCAGCGCACCCCGTTGCGTCGGCGGGCGACCCGTCTCATTGGCTATCGCTTCAGCGACGAAGGACGCGAGGTCGATGGTGCTACCGCTATGGCGCACGGCGATATCATCGCGGCCCGGCCCGGCTAGCCAACCATGCCGCACCGCCGATCGGTCGAAGCCGTCGAAGGCGCGATCAATCTCGCGCAGCAATTCGCGATAGGAATCAGCGCCGGATTCCTCTGCTACGCGATCGATGGTGCGGATGGCCGAGGGCTCATCGTCGAACAGACCGGCCTGCTTCTCGGCAAACCCGGCGACCAGGTCACCGCCATAGTTGTCACGATCCGCGGTCACACCAAGCGTTTCCGGCATGACATCAAGATGCGCCCTCGCCCTCTCGTATTTGGCGATCAGACGCAGCAGCAACCGCTCCTCGAACGTACCGGCGAGATACAAGTAGCGGATACATGGATCGCGGGTCTGGCCATAACGGTCGATGCGGCCGTTGCGTTGCTCCAGTCGGTTTGGGTTATAGGGCAGATCCAGATGGATCATGTGGCAGCAGCGCTGCTGCAGGTTCAGCCCTTCCGCCAGCGAGTCCGTACTGACCAGCACGATGCCGTCACGCTCGGCACATCGTTCGGCGATACGCGAGCGCTCACGTTCACTGTCGCGACCGTTGATCGACAATACCTCGCCGTCCACAGCACCTTGCAGAGCGTGAACCGCGGCGGATTGGCTGTCGACGTATTCCGTGTATATCAGCACATTGGCATTGGGTTGCTCTGCACGAATAGCTTTCACTTCGTGGACGAGGGCAGCGAGCTTCGGATCGGACCGCGCCGCAGCCTCACCCAACCCCGCCAACGCCACGATTGTATCTACACCACGAGCCCTATCCCGCAATTCGGCAGCCACGCTGTCAACTTCCAGTTCCGCAAGCGCATTCTCGCCATTTTCGTCGAGCACTCCGAACCGCAGGAGTCGCTTGCGATAATTGCGCAGCGCACGAGCCCGCTCTCGTCGTGATCTCTCGGTGTCCTCCGGCTCTGCATAGCGTTCAGCGACCACACGCAGCGTATTGACGCAGGCGCTGATCGAAGACACCGATCGCTTCAGCAACCCGACGAACGCAAGAGCATCGGCAGATTCCCGCAACCGAGGTGCAATCAACGCAGCGAGCGCCTGATGGAAGCGGCGGACGGATGTCGCTTCGATCTCTACGCGCACCGGGATCATCCTGCGCTGCCGGAACAGCGGCTTACCCGTGGAGGCGTCCCGGATATGTGACTTCAGTCGCCGAACGACGTGGCGCCGATACGCGGTCCCTACCAGCCCGCCACGGCCATCGACCAGGCTCGGATCCAGCAACTCGATCAATGAAGCGAAATGCGGATCGTAGCCATCATGCGGTGTGGCCGTCAGCAGCAACAGGCCGTCACTGCGCCGTGAGATCAGCTCGGCGAGCCTGCGGCGCTGTGTTTCCTCACCGTCGATGGCAGCGGAACCGATGCAGTGATGCGCCTCATCGATGATCGCGAGGTCCCAGGCCGACCGCTCCAGTTCCTCCAGCACGCGCTCCTGCTTGGCGAAGTCGAGCGACACGAGACACAGGGAGATCGCATCGAATGGATTTCCGCCCAGCTCCAGCCGGCGCCGCTGCTGCTGCAAGGCAGCGCTGTCGGTTATCGCCGTGAAACGCAGACCGAACCGATGCCGCAGCTCCTGCGCCCATTGCACCAGCAATGGGCCTGCGGGCGCAATGACCAGCACGCGATGGGCACGCCGGCGGGCAATCAGCTCCGATGCAATCAGCCCCGCTTCAACCGTCTTGCCAAGGCCAACACCATCCGCCAGCAACAGCCTCGGCCGTGGCAGCTCCAGGGCACGCATCAATGGAACGAGTTGGTAGGGTTCGATGCGCACCCTTCCTGGTGTCGCCAGCAGCGCGTGGTCGGGCCCCAGATTCTGTTCCAGCAGACATGCCTGATGATACAGGCGCCACGCCGCCAGTGGTCCGGGCGCCTCGAGCCGGAGATCCCTGCGCAGCGGTTCGATCCGTTCTGCCGGGTACAGCAGTTCCCACTCGAACCCGGCCAGATCACCGGCGATGCAGCGCAGGCGCAGCAAGGTCTGTGCGCCGAGGGGCGTCACCTCGATCACATCCCATGCGAGACCGCGCGCGCCAACCTGGCTGCCAACTGCGAATACCCCCTGCATCCGCAGCACTGTCGGTACGTAGGGTTAACAAATAGCAACCGGATGGGCTTTTCATGCAGTCTCCGCTGGCCGATGCTGCACCCAGCAATTGGGGAGGTCCGCAATGAACGATCAGCCAATGACCACGACGCAGCCAATCGTGGATACCGCGACCGGTCGCGTGCGGGGCTCGCTGATTGAAGGTGTCGCCGCCTTCAAGACCATCCCCTATGGTGCGCCGACGTCCGGGCCCAATCGCTTCATGCCGCCCAGGCCTCCGGCACCCTGGGCAGCGATACGTGATACACTGGACTATACAGGCCACGCACCGCAGCAAGGTTTGCGTCCGCCGAGCCGGCCGGAACTGGCAGACTTCTCCGGCGCGCCGGATACTTCGCCGGAGACCGAGGATTGCCTCACCCTGAACGTCTGGTCGCCGAGCCTTGATAGCGCAGCGAAGAAGCCGGTGATGGTGTGGTTCCATGGCGGCGCGTTCTCGTATGGCACTGCAAACGCACCTCGCCTGCAAGGATCGCGTCTGGCGAAGCGCGGCGACGTGGTCGTCGTCACCGTCAACCAACGGCTGAACATCTTCGGTTTCCTGGACCTGTCCCACATCGGCGGCAATGCATTCGCCGCATCCGGCAATGCCGGCACGCTGGACATGATCGCCGCGCTGCAATGGGTGCAGGAGAATATCGACCGGTTCGGCGGTGATCCGAATAACGTGACCATCTTCGGTGAGTCAGGCGGCGGCGGAAAAGTCTGCACGCTGCTTGCCATGCCGCTGGCGAGAGGTCTGTTCCATCGCGCGATCGTGCAAAGCGGAGCGGTGGTACGGCTGCGAGAACCCGAGCGCGCCGCACGCCTGACGGAAGCCGTGCTGCGTACGCTGAATCTGACACGGGACAGTCTGCAGGAACTGCAAGCTCTGCCGATGACGCAATTGCTCGCCGCAGTGGATCCCGCACAAAAGGCGCTTGGTCCGGCACCCCTGCCGTTGTTCGACCGCTATCCGTTCGGGCCCGTGGTCGATGGCCATATCGTGCCGCATCATCCATTCGACAGCGGCGCACCTGATGTATCCGGGCACATCCCGTTGATGATCGGCGACATGAAGGACGAGATGGCAAGCTTCCTCGCGCGCGACGACAAGGTCTGGCACCGCACGCTGACGGAAGAGGAGATGCGCGAGCGCATCGCCGCAGTCGCCGGCACCGGCGTCAATCGCGTGATCGAGACATATCGGCGGCTCTATCCCGCCATGAACCCAGCCGAACGACTGATCGCCACGCTGACCGACTCGAACTTCCGCATCCGCTCGCTGATGGTCGCCGAGCAGAAGGCGAAGCAGGCGAAGGCGCCGATTTACATGTATTCGTTCGAATGGGAGACGCCGGTGCAAGGCGGCCGCCTGAAAGCGCCCCATGCGCTGGACGTGCCATTCACGTTCGACACCATCGATTTGACGAATGCGACAGACCGTAGTGCCGCCGCGCACACGCTATCCGCGACGATGGCTGAAACGTGGGCCGCGTTCGCGCATTCCGGTGTTCCGGCGCACCGCACAATTCCGAACTGGCCTGCTTACGACCTGAAGTCGCGGGCAACGATGATGCTGGATGCAGAATGGCGTGTTGAGAACGACCCACGCGGCGAGACCCGTCAGCTCTGGCAAACAATCACGGCGCGCTGAAGGGGTTGCATGCCACGAAGGAATACCAAAGGTGGGTGGCCGCGTCACGCCGACACCCGCCACGATTGACTCCGCTCCGACCGCTGCCTAGAGGGCAACCTCCAGCCGGAGGAAAAGTCGCATGAACGACACGGTGGTTGCGCCGCCAAATGAGCGGCAGGCGTTCTACGATCGCATCGGCGAGCACTCGCTGGCGCCGCTGTGGGAGCGGCTCCACTCGATGGTGACGCGCGCACCGGTCACCCCCGCCCTGCCCGCGCTCTGGGATTATGACGGCGTTGTACGGCCGTTCCTGATGCAGGCAGGCGGTCTGATCACTGCCAAGGAGGCAGAGCGACGCGTGCTGATCCTGGAAAACCCGGGGCTTAAAGGGCACACCAGTATCACGCACTCGCTGTTCGCCGGTCTGCAACTGATCATGCCGGGCGAGGTGGCGCCGGCGCATCGGCACTCCCAGTCGGCGCTGCGCTTTATCATCGAGGGACATGGCGCCTACACCGCGGTGGAAGGCGAGCGCACGATGATGGAGCCCGGTGACTTCGTCATCACGCCGAGCTGGACCTGGCATGACCATGGCAACGAGACGGGTCAACCGATGGTATGGCTCGACGGTCTGGATATCCCCATAGTGCGGCTGTTCGACGCCAGCTTCGCCGAACCCGCGAATGCCGACAGCCAGACCGAGACGAGGCCGCCTGGCGACAGCCTGGCGCGGTTCGGTGCCAACATGCTGCCGGTGGACTGGCAACCGACCGTCAAGAGCTCGCCGGTTTTCAACTATCCGTACACGCGATCACGCGAGGCGCTGACAACGCTGGATCGCAATGGCGATCCGGACGCGTGCCATGGGCACAAGCTGCGCTACGTGAATCCGGCATCCGGCGGGTCGGCCATGCCGACAATCGGCGCCTTCATGCAGTTGCTGCCGAGGGGATTTGACTCGCAGCCGTATCGCTGCACGGACGGCACGGTGTTCGTCGCGATCGAGGGCGAAGGCGAGACTGTGATCGGCGACACGACATATCGCTGGAAGCCGCGCGACATCTTCGTGGTGCCGAGCTGGCACTGGCATCGGCACCGCGCGAACAGCGAAGCCGTGCTTTTCAGCTTCTCCGATCGGCCGGTGCAGCAGATGTTGGGACTGTGGAGAGAGGAGCGCGGCAGCGCCTGAGCACCGCCGCGCCCCTGGTTCCTCAGCCTTCGGACGACTGGTCCATATTCACGCCGACAAACAGCGGCTGGCCATTGCGGATGATGCGCAATGCCACGGCGTGATCCTTGACAGCGCCGCGGATCGCACTCGCTGCCTGAGACGGCGAGTCGATCTGCTTGTCGCCAACACCGACAATGACGTCGCCAGCCTGAAGGCCGGCCGCGTCCGCCGGTGACCCGGGCTGCACCCCACGAACGACCGCACCGCTGGTGCCATTCGGCACATCCAGCTGATCGCGGAGGTCTGGCGACAGCGGCGCCAGGGCGAGGCCGATTTGACCCTGCGATTCAGTCCCATTGCCACCGGTGCTGGCAACCTGCTCATTCGGCAACTGAGCCACCTTCACACTGACCGTCTTGGACTGGCCATTGCGCATCACGTCAAGCTTCGCCTCCTCGCCCGGCGGCACGGCGGCAACATCCACCGCGAGGTCACGCGGATTTTTCACCGTCTGGCCGTTCACCGCGGTAATCACGTCACCGGGCTCCAGGCCGGCACGCGAGGCGGGTGTATCCGGTTGCACGCTCGCGAGCAGCGCGCCAGTTGCTCCATTGAGACGCATGGCCTTGGCCACGGTCTCGCTCACCTGCTGCGCCGAGACGCCGATATAACCGCGCGTGACGTGGCCGGTCTTCTCAAGTTGCGCCACGACCGACTTGATCATGTCGGACGGGATGGCGAAGCCGATGCCGATGGAGCCCCCGCTCGGTGAGAGAATGGCGGTGTTCATGCCGATGACCTTGCCATCCTGGGTAAACAGCGGACCACCGGAGTTGCCTTGGTTGATCGGCGCATCAACCTGGATGAAGTGGTCGTACGGACCGTCGCCGATGTCACGGCCTTGGGCAGAAACGATACCGGCCGTCACGCTGCCGCCGAGGCCGAACGGGTTGCCCATGGCCACAACCCACTGCCCGGGCTCCACCTTCTCGGAATTGCCGAGTTGAATGTACGGCAGAGCCTTGCGGGCATCGACCTTCACGACCGCGATGTCGGTGCGCGGATCCGTGCCGACAACCTTGGCCGCAAGCTTGGTGCCGTCGTCGAGAGTGACTGATACCGACTTGGCGTCCTTCACCACGTGGTTGTTGGTGACGATGGTCCCGTCGGCATTGATGATGAAGCCCGAGCCACGCGCTTCAACCGCGCGCGCCTGCGGATGCATCCCGAATGGCATCATCTGGCCGAAGGGGAACGGCATCTGCTGCTGCCGGCCTGCCTCCGCTTCGCTGGCGTCCTGCTTCAACTTCACATTGATCGAGACGACGGCTGGCTTCACCTGGTGGACCAGGTTGGTGAAGTCAGGCAGAACCTGACCGTTGGTCGGATTGCTACCGGGCGGGTTGACGGGCGTGCCGGCCGTGGTCGGGCTTTCGGTGGCGGCAAAGCCTGCGTGCCCGACGGCGAAGCCGCCAAGCGCGGTACCGGCGAGCAGAACAGTGGCAAGCGCCGTCCGACGCCAGAGCCGAGGCACACGGGATGGGGTAGTCGCGGGCATGATTCCTCCTTGAGAGAACGGGATGCGGCGTATCGGTTGAACGCCGTCGACGGAATAAAGATGCCGCAGACCGCGTGAACGTTCCCTCGTCGGAGCAGTTAAACCGTTGTCATGTCGATTAAGATTACGTCATGGTGTGGAATTGTTGGCAGGCTCGACGCGAATGGGCTCGCTGGGCTAGTTGAAGACGGCGGACCTGGGCCGGGTTAGCACAGTGGTAGTGCAGCGGTTTTGTAAACCGAAGGTCGGGGGTTCAAATCCCTCACCCGGCACCATCATAACCTATTGAAAATAATGGGTATTTACGAGATCAACTTGTGACGTTGCGCAGACCTCTTAGGCACGGACAGGGCATTGACAGGACGCAGGAGCAGAAGGACTCCATTTTCTGATTCTGCCAATGGGGCTTTGCGCGTGGCGAGCCCTGGCTGGCGCTCGGGATCACGCTGGAAGAAGGACGCCCGCTACCCGTGGCCGTCATCACGCGCCGGTTGCCGGCCATGAAGGACGTGACACTGCCCGACCGGCGCACATTCAGGCTGACGAAGAACCGGCTGCACAACGCGCTTCTGGTACAGGATCGGTCCTCTACCGTCGAGAGATGTTCGATCGCCCTACTTTTGAACCTGCCGCTCCCGAGGAAATCGAGACTTCACTGGCTGAAGCGATCCGAGCATCGGCCAGTGGCCAGATGACCCGCAGCGCCGAGGTATTCCTCGCTGGTGTCTGCGCCGAACATCTCACGGTGCGTTTGCTATTGGCAGGCTTCGTGTTCATGCGCCGCGCCGACGGACAAGCAACGGCCATGGCAGCCGTCAACGCCTCCGCCCGCAGTCAGCGTGTCGCCATCCTGGGCAGCCCGCTCGCCAAGCTGACCGAGTCCGTCGTGATAGTTGATTGCGCCGGCGGCCGGTGTGGCGGCGAGCGATCCTACACTCTGTGGAGTTGGAGTTGACCCGGTTCGGTGGACGGTATGTCACCTAGGTTGTTGCGGGATCGCTGACCATGTTTGCCTCGTAAGCGATGGGTGACAGATAGCCGATGCCGGAGTGGCGGTGTGCAGGGTTGTACCCGCCTTCGATGTAGCTGAAGGTCGCCATCCTGGCCTCTGCCAGCGAGGCGAACTGCCGACGTGCCAGCAGTTCGCATTCGAGAGTTGCGCAGAAGCTTTCGCACATGGCGTTGTCGAAGGCGTCGCCGACAGATCCCATGGACGGTCGGATGCCTGCCTCACGACAGCGGCCACCGAACGCCAGAGCGGTATACTGACTGCCTTGGTCGCTGTGGTGGATGACATTCTGCGGCTTTCGTTGACCGATACTTCGGATGTCTCGAATAACGCAGGATATTTCGAGACATAGAGGGATGTTATTTATCTAGTGCATAGCGGACTTGCGTACCGGCCCCCATACCGGTCGCAAGTGACACATTTCGCGCGAGGACGGAGCGGGCGAAAAGCGCCACGCTCGAGCATAGCCATCCAAGGCAGATTTCCTGGGCTGCGGCGAACGGAATCCGCGCGTCAGGTTGCAATACAGTAGGGCTGCGTGAGGGCAGCATCCATGGCCTACCCTCATCGCAGCTAAGAAGATCAGGCGGCGTGCGCGACGTGATGCACAGGGATCGTGAAGGCGCCCTCGATAGTAACTTCAGTATATTCGACCTGAGCGGGGTTCTCTTCGTATTTCACGTGGTGAGTCGTAACGATATTCCCTGCGTTGCCCGTTGGTCTGATCTCGACAAGCTTTAGCAGAAGGATCTTCGGGTTGATCCCTTGCGGATTCGCACGTTCTAGCTTGACCGTCCAACCAGTTGTTGGCTCGGTGACGTCGCCCCTGACGCACAGCTCGTACTTGTGGTGGGCATGCTTGATGATCTCCGCCTTGAACGTATTCTGTACTGCCGGCATAGCGAACTCCTGCTTGGGTGAAGGGAACATCGGCCGTTCCCACCATCAGGGCTATCGGTCTCCCGCTTGAATGACAGTGACCTACTTCATTGCGGAAGTCATGGCGATGCTTCTTGTGACTGAAACAATCCCGGAACAGCGGCGTTGCGCGCAGTCGCTGCTGGAGGACACCGACCCGCCAGACGCCATGTCACATTAGAGCCGCAACCCCAACACAATGCTGTTCATGGTCGCCGCCGGCTAAAGCTTCGGCATGCTCTCGGCGCCTGTGCCATCACGCAGATCATGCATGTCTATGGCCGATGGGTACGGTGCACTTGGCAGCTGGGCATGGCGAAGGCGATTGACTGGCTTGTGTCTCGCGCTCTTCGGCTAGCGTCTCTGGGTACGCTGCCACGGCTATACCGCCTCGCCACGTGGCTTACGTCGGAGGCACGCCCCCCGGCCGATATCGGACAAGTCCTTTGGTGTTTGGAGGGACTGCCAGAGCGTCCCTGCCGGTTGCTCGACTTCGGCACCGGCTGGATGCACGCCTACGGCTTTTCCGCCGGCGCTGGTCCGCGAGGCTGACCAGGTTGACTTCTTCGATGTCCACGACCTGCGACGATTGAGGCGACGATCGGCGAGATACTCAGCTCGACGCCCCCCGAGGATGTGAAACAGCGGGCGGTGCAGCGTGTCAGGTGCATGCAGCTGGCGGACAGCTTCGAGGCAGCTTTCGCCGTCACGCGCATGACCTACCGTTGCGGGAGCGTTACGCTTCTGGCTCGTTCGACCAAACGCTATTTGCGCTATTCAGAGATGACTTGGCGCGTCCTGCGTGGCAACGGGGTGCAATACATCAATCGGCTGCCGGCGCGTTGAATCGTCTCGGTCCTGGAAGAGGTAGGGCATGCCGCGGAAGCCTGCCGTAGCGGCGCCTGGACCGTCGCATGATTGCAGTCTCCACCACGCATCGTACTGACGCGGCTGGTATTCAATGCCTCGACAATGACGCGCGGGGCGATGCGACGCCTCTGTCGCCGCACGATCGCCTCCCGCAAGAAGTATTTTCGTGACCTTGGCCTACCCTCCCGTCAGGTTCGTCCGATGCCCTTCCCACTCTAGCCCCTTTTGGCGTTCCCGATTGAAGGACCAGAGCGGAGGAACGCGGCCTCATCAACTGCCCGGTTGTCATTCACCTCCCGCCGCGACAAGCCGCTTCTTATCTCGCCAAATTGGCCAAATTTGTCGATGCCAAATCCGACAGCGTTCGTCAGACGCGTGTAGATCCAGATATGGTCCGCAGCATGCCCAGCCAGAACAAGTCTATTGGCAATCGTTGCCCCCCATCCGCCCGTACCTACGCAGACTACGATCCAGGCGCCGATCGGAATATTGGCAGGAGCAATCGCGTTGGCAAAGAACGCCGCATGCGGGCTGCTA
>DATJJM010000046.1:0-9076 GCA_035492535.1 Acetobacteraceae bacterium
GTCGGTCAGGCTGTGCCATTTCACCGTGCCGCCGGCCTTGATGAAATCGCGCAGCATCGCCTCCGCTTTCTTGGCCGGGCGGTTGTTGATGATGTCGTAATCGCGCGCGGCCTCGACGGCGTGCCGGCCCTCGGCCTGGGCAATGGCCATCAGCACCAGGGCCTGCTCAGGCGTGCGGATACCGAACAGCCCGCTCTTGGCGATGGCGACGGCGAGCGTCTGCATATCCTGCAGCGGCATCGCGGTGGGCACGAGTGCGTTCATTGTGAGGCGCTTTCTGTGGCTTTGCGGAACTGCCGCGCTGGCACGACCTCACCGTCCTCGGTGATGCCCGACAGCACGACGCTGGTGATCTCGGTCGGGAAGGTGTACTGCTCGGCGATGTCCGGGTGGTTGGCGCGCAGCTCCTTCCAGTCGGTGCGCTCCTGCTGCACCGTCTTCACCTCGGCGATCCAGGAGGCGCCGGTGCGTGTGTCGGGGTCCGAGAGCAGGATGCCGCGGATCGCCGCCTCGCGTTCCTCCAGCCGTTTGATGTCGGCGCGGATCTGCGCCAACTCATCTGGCAGCGGGAGGTTGGGCCGGTCGCTCACGCCGCGCCCTCCAGCTCGGGCTGTGGCGCCGGCTCAGGCGCCTCTGGGGGCGTCTCCACGAGCCGTGGCGCCCGCTGGCGGCGCACCCGTGGCTTGCCGGTCAGCGCCGCCACAACCTCGCGGGTGGCCTCCAGGCGGGTCTGCAGGATCGTCATCTCGATCTCCAGCGCCCGCTCGTCGGCCCTGGCGCGTTCCAGCAGGGCGGCGGCGTTGGTGAGCAGATCGGCGTTTTCCATCACGCGTCCTCCCTCAGATCCACACTGTCGTATGGCTCGGTGGCCTCGTCGCAGCAGGGGCAGAAGCTCGCGCAATCGAAGGCGCCGTATTCGTCCCACTCCGTCTCGCACGGATCGCAAAAATAGTGGTTGTGCCAGGCGGAATTGGTTGCATCCGCAGCATTATCGGTAACCAAATGACTATTTGGTGCGGCTGCATTTCCCGCATCGGGAAGCACGCGGCCACTTTCCGCGTAGCACGATTGTGGCAGACGGATTACCGTCGCGGCGGGCGCGACTATCCCGCCACCTGAGCGTTCCGCTACCGAACGCCCTCGCCGGTCCCGTCGATAATCAGCAAGGGGAACACTATGTCGCACGTCATGACCTCCAGATCCGGAGGCATTATAGCAGCTAATTTGTCATGTGCGACAGAAAAGTTGTCTGATGGGGAATGTTGTTACGTCAGGCGGCGCGTGCCTCCGATCTCCGCGCGCCCTTCGCCTGTGCCTTCTTCCGCTCCGATTCGTCCTCCGGTCCGACCTCCGGCAATTCCAGTTTCTGCCTGAATGCCTCTACAAAAATCGCCAGTTCGCGGGCTAGCTGCCCCGGCACCAGCCGGTCATTGTTGAAGTACACCCACTCCAGGGTGATGCCGGGTAAAAGCTTCTGGAGTGCGTAGACCGTCTCGTAGCGGGGCAGCACGTAGCCGTTGACTGAGTTGGACAGGCGCTCGCGTCGCATGCCCAGTTCCGCCGCCGCGTTCTCTACTGACAAGCCTAGCTTTCGCAGGATCGCGCGCATGCGCAATCCAACCTCTTTTGGGTTGGGCTTTTCCATCATGTTTGTCACCACCGATTACCAGCACCGCTTCGCCACGCGGCCTCCGAGTATTGCACGCCGACAGATTATCTGTCGCCGCCCGTCTTGGCCATCATCTTGCCGGCAAATCTCTTGTCGGGCTAGTATGTCACGACAATGACGACGGCCAAGCTGTTCCGGCTGTTTGGGGGACGGGAGATCGTGATGGCTGTGACGGGGGCCACCCGGCAGGCAGCGAACCACTGGATGCACAACGGGGTGCCTTACCGGCACTGGCCGGCGATCCGCGCTGCGGCGGCTGACGCTGGCATTCCGGGCATTACTGACGCGGTGCTGGCCTCCACGCGGCCGCGGTCACGCCGGAAGGCCCCTGAATGAGCGTCCACAACCCGGGCCGGCAGCCGCATGCGTGGGGCGAGGCCGCCACGGCGCAGTTGCGCCAGCGGTGGTCGGACGGCGCGGTGACCGCGCTGATCGGCGCCGAGCTGGGCGTCAGCAAATCGGCGGTGGTCGGCAAGGCGCGCCGGCTGGGCCTGGCGCCGCGGCCCTCGCCGATCCACGCCGCCGGCCAGCCTCCGGTGGTGCGCCCCCGCAAGCGCCCGACGTTGCCGGCCCTGGCCGCACCCGCGCCAGAACCACCACAAGAGCCGGCGCCGCCGCCTGTGGTGGTTGCGCCGCCACCGCCGCCCGAGCCTGTGGCGCCACGAGGCTGCCAGTATCCGCGCGGGTCCAAGCCGCACTGGAACTGGTGCAACGCGGCGGTCGTCGGCAGCGGGCCGTACTGCCGCGAGCATCGGGCGGTCTGTTACCTGCGGCCCGGCACCCGCGCCTGGATGCAGGAACGCGCTGAGGAGGCGGCATGAACAGCGACCGGCCCATGCGGGTGAGCGGCAGCATCGGCAACGGCGTGCTGGCGGAATCGCGGACGCTGGACTGTCCGATCTGTGGGCGCGAGATGGGCATTCCGGGCCATCGGCCGCAGCAGCCCTGGACGCCGCAGCAGGTGGCGATGATCCGCAAGATGTGGGCTATCGGGCTGCAGCATAAGCAGATTGCGTGGCTGTTCGGCCCGCGGGTGACGGCGCGGGCGATTGGTTCGCTGCTGCGCTCGGGTGTGGCGTCATGACCGTGATCGACCGCACCGCCATCCTGCGGCGTCAGGCGCGACGTGAGGCGGCGGTCGTGCTGGCTGCCGCGGGCTGGGATCTGGATCGCATCGCGCTGGCGTTCGGTATCGCGCTGGGCCGTGCGCAGGAGCTGCTGCCGGCAAAGGATCAGCCGGAGAAAGCCGCATGAGTTACCGCCTCACCGCGCCGGTTGAGCCTGAGCACGGCATCCAGCGCCGGATCGCCGGCGTGCTGCGCATCGAGATCGGTGCTGAGGCCAAGATCAGCGAGCACGGCGTGACCTGGTTCTGCATCGACCACGCGAACCACCACGGCGAGGTGCCAGGCATCCGGGTCGGCCGCGGCATTCCGCCGGGCATATTCGACATGTTGGTGCTGTATCAAGGTAGGGCGTTCTGGATCGAGCTGAAGAGCCGCAACGGCACGGTGTCCGATCCGCAGCGGTCGATGGCGGCGACGCTGTTGCTGTCGGGCTGCCGCATCGGCATCGCGCGCGATGAGGACGAGGTGCTGAACTGCCTCGATGAATGGCAGATCCCGCGCAAGCGCCGGGTCAGGAAGGCTGCGGCATGAGCGACGACGAGCCTGCTTACACCGGCCGTCTGCTGCCGGCCGGCAACGATAAGGTCGAACTGTGGCTCACCGACAGGCTCGGCGTGGTGATCCGCGTGGTCGGACACCGGGACCGTGCGGGCGGTGGCTATCTGCTGAAGAGCACAGCGGTCGAGACGCCCGGCTATCTGCGTCTGCCGCTGGTGGATGAGGAGGCGTGATGGATTGGCTCGACCTCAATGCTCTGACCCTCGACGTGGAACTACAGCCGCGTGCGGCAATCGACCGCAGCGTATTGGAAAACTATGTGCAGTTGCTGGTTGATGGCGTGCGGTTCCCGCCAGTGGTGGTGTTCCGTGAAGACAACGTGCTGTGGCTGGCTGACGGCTTCCATCGCTGGCACGCGCACAAGGTCATCGACGCCGACACCATCAATGCGACGATCCATGACGGGACGCGGCGCGATGCACTGCTGTATTCGTTGTCGGCCAATGCGAAGCACGGCCTGCAGCGTGGGGCGACTGATTATACGCGGGCGTATGAGATCGCGTGCCGCAATGGGCTGGTAGACCCCGCGGATAGCGAGGCCGTGGCGGCATTGCTTCAATGCTCCGGCTCGTGGGCGGAGAAACTGACGGCTGAAGTGCGCAGGGCAGCGAAGGTCAAGCGCGACGCTGAGATCATCCAGCTCAAAAGCGAGGGGAAGAGCAACCGAGAGGTGTCGCGTGAGACTGGATGGTCAGAGGGCACCGTCCGAAACGTCAGTGCGCAAAAAGAGCACAGTGCTGAAATTACGCAGAGCACATCTCCCCTCCTGACCGACCGGGCGAAGGACAAGTTGCGGGAGTTGGAAAGCCCCGAGGCGCAAGCGTGGTCATCGGTACTGCGCGCACTGCGGCACATCAACGAGCAGATGCCGGTGGATGAACTCTACGAACTGCGGTTCGTCGGGTTTGACCATGTGGTCGCGGTTGAGTTGGAGAAGTCCCACCGCTGGATCAGCGAATTACATGGGAGATTCGTCAATGAGCGGGATCAACGGAGACGTGCGTGATATAGTCAACGAACTCGATGCCGACGGATCTGGATATCAGACCAGAGAGGCTGCCAATCTGCTGGTGTCCCGTTACGTTGATGCTGGCATCTGCGACGACTGGGGCGATCCCAAGCCAAAGGTGCGTACCCTGATGCGGATGGGCGCGAGCGTCGCGTTCAAGAACTACAAATCAGACGGCAAGGCCGAGGAACGCAAGCACGAGCGAGCCTTTTCATTTGCTGGCGGCGAGCAGCGCGACTTTGCCGAGGACCATGACGATTTCGGCTTTGAGTGGCTGCGTGTTTATGCGGCCTGGGACGAGGGTGAGACAGCAGAGCGCAAGATGCTGGTGCGAATGACGTTGTACGAGGTGCTCGATGTCATTGCACTGAAGCGCAAGAAGGCGGCAGAGGCAACGGCGGTTGCCAATCTGTTGCAAGACATCATCGACGAGCATCCAGGCTGGTACGACCATCCCGAACTGACGGTTGCCGACATCCTGGACATCCGAGAATGAACCAGAAAGAGGCGCGTGCGAACGGGCTGCCTTTTGGTGCTGCCAATGCTCAGAAGGTGCTGAAGCGTATTCGGGAGCATGTGCTGTGGGCAAACGTGCCGCTGGACGACTGGCGGCAGTTCAATGAAGCGCTGCTGATTCTGGAGCCGTTGGCTGAGAAGTACCAAGCGCTGTGGGATGAGCGTTGTGCGGAGGTTGAGGAGCGCAACCGGCGCCGCCGCGAGGAATGGCTGGCGCGGCAGGAGCGCGCGCCATGACCGTTGCACGGACTCGTTTCACGACGCAGAATAGAGAACGGCCCGCACGGTCAAGGTGCGAGCCGCTCTATTGGTTACACAATCGGCTCCGAGGTGCAGAACCGCTGGCGCATTCGACAACGCCAGTAAATCGCACCTCAGGCCGCAACGCAAGAGGTGTGTCTGTGACTATCCGGGAAATCCAGTTCCTCATCTGCTCCAACCAGGGCGTCACGCGCCTGGACCTGCTCTCGCGCCGCCGGGGCAAGGCAGCGGCCCGTCAGCGTCAGCTCGGCATGTGGCTCGCCCGACACCTGACGCCGGCCAGCCTCACCGAGATCGGCATGGCGTTCGGCGGCCGGGACCACACCACAGTCGGGCACGCGATCTGGCGGATCGAGCAGGAAATCGCCGGCGGCAGCGCGCTGGGGCAACGCGCTCTGCGGCTCAGAACAACGCTCGAACAGGGGGGAGCGGCATGAGCAACTGCAACGGGCATAGCTGGTCCAAGTTCTGGTGGCGGGACTGGCAGAACGACCCGAAGCTCCGAAGCTGCAGCATGGGAGCGCAGGGCTACTGGATGCGCCTCCTGTGCCTGGCCCACGAGGCCGAGCCGGTTGGCTACGTCACCATCAACGGCAAAATTCCCACCGACAAGCAGCTCGTAGGCAATACCGGTGCCACGCTGAAGGAGGTCAAGGCATACAACCAGGAGCTTGTGGATAACGGCGTCTGCAGCGTGACCGAGGACGGCATCATGTACTCGCGCCGAATGGTCAAGGATGCTGCCGCATCAGCGGCTGGACGCGAATGGGGCCGCGCAGGCGGCAACCCCAATCTCAAGCCCAACGGAACCACCTCCCCTCGACAAGAGGGGTTAACCCCCCCCTTAACCCCCCCGGTTAAGGGACCCGGTTATCCGGTAGGGTTAACCCCACCCTTAACGCCCCCCGTTTACCCCCAGAAGCTAGAACCAAGAGTCTCAGAAGAACAAGATAAGGAAGAAAGAAAGATTTTAATTAAAAAACCTTACTTTGGAGAAGAAATGCGCGCGCGAGCCGAGGAACGGGAGGAAATTCCTCGCAGCAGCTTCGACGATGAGCTGGACCGGCTGCGCGAAACGCCGCTGCCGGAGGCCGGTGACGACGAGCCGGAAACCTTCGCCCGACAGCCCGATGAGCCTCTGCCGGAGCCGTTCCAGGTTCACGTCCGACGCGCCGCCAAGGCCGCCACCATGCGCATCCCCTACGGCGAAACCCGCTCCGTCGAGGCGCAGCTCGAAGCCCTCAAGGCACAACCACAGGCTGTGGGGGCGGATCAGACGATGGGCCTCCGATGGCAGCCCGCCGCGCCCGTCAGGAGCATCGAGGAAATGCGCGCCGCCGCCCTCGCCGGCTGCACCCAAGAGCAGATCGCCCGCGCCGAGCGCTACGCCAGGCGGGCCGCCGCATGATGCCCGACGACGCCCGCACCGCCCGCCGCCTCGGACTCCGCTTCGAGCGCCGCCTCTGCACCGCCATCGAGCAGTCCAACATCCACCCCAACTTCGCCCTCGCCATCATGGCAACCGTGCTCGGCGAACTGCTCAACAGCATGCCAGAAGCCGAACGCACCGAATGCGTCGAAGCCATCTGCCAGATCATCCGCACCCACGGCCTCCACGGCTTCGACGCCGCATCCGAACTCGCAGCCGCAAAACTCCGGCCACACCTCGATGCTTGACGTCCAACCACACAGCCGGTTAGATGCCGGTCAACGGGATGTCATCCACCGTTCGGATGTAAGCCCTGCGGCAGCCGTCCAGGGCTGGGCCGTCTTCACCACACACCCCAATACCGAAGACCAGGCAGAAAACCACCTCACCCAACAAGGCTTCGAGGCATACTGCCCTCGCTACACATGCCGCCGCCGCATCGGCACCACTCTCCAGCCCGTCGCCCGACCGCTCTTCCCGCGCTACGCCTTCGTCTGGCTCAGCAACACCCCATGGCACAGCATCCTCTACACCACCGGCGTCTCCGATCTACTGCGCTCCCCCCAAGGCAAACCATACATAGCCCCAGAAGCCGCTGTGAGCGCGCTACAGGCCACCGAGGCCCTTCGCCGCACACTCCCCCCCGGCAAGCCGCTCTGGCGCCTGGGAGACGCCTGCACGCTCGCTGGCGGGCCATTCGCCGGACACCCCGCTGTAATCAGCGAGATCGGAAAGCACACAGCCCTCGTCGCCATGATGCTCTTCGGACAACTCCGGAATATGGCTGTGCCGCTGGATAATCTCGTTGCGCGAGATTGAGCCAACTAAGCTAGTGGAACTCTAGTCGTGGGCGAGTTTCGGCCCTCAAGGCCAGGCGAAAGACGCGGTGGAAGGCAGAAAGGAACGCCTAACAAGGTCGATGGGGACATCAAGCACATGGTCCTCGCTGCCTTGGCTGGCGTCGGAGGCGAGCAATACCTGATGCGTCAGGCTGACGAGAACCCAACCGCCTTCCTGACACTCGTCGGTAAGGTGCTGCCGCTGCAGATCACCGGCGATCCCGACAGGCCCGTCAGCATCGAGTTCACCTGGGCACCAGCAACACCTGCGCCGGCTGTTTCACATGAAACTAACGACACGCCGCCGGTGATCGACGCAACGCCAGAGCCGAGCGACAACACCGAGTTCGTGTGGGGTAAGAGCAGCGATGACGCAGCGTAGCTACACTCGTCCATACCGTAGCTACGTGCGCCACTACACATCGGACGGGTGCTGATTGCGCTGCTTGGTATATACGGCGCCGTCTGCATCGCCGGCTATTGCGCGCTGATCCTCGGCGCTCGCTGCGATAACTGCTGATTCAATGCGCATCTCGGCGAGCGGTTGCCGCCTTGCCCTCGTCGGTGATCATCCACTCAATCAGCTTATCCACAGTAACGCCCATATCAGCGTATCCACGCATCGTCGGGCGTCCAGACGCAACCAGCCGGCCGGATCGCAACTCAGCCAGCAACTCTTCGTCGGTCAGCTTAAAACACTGCTGGACCTGATGCAGCGGCACGATGAGTTTTTCCGGTTCTTCGCGTATGCGACGCATGACCGTACCAGGATCTGAAGCGTCCAGCGTCTCCATGTCCTCAAACGGCTTGCGCCTCGCCTCAATCCGGTCGGATAGCGGGAGTAACAGGCGCTCAGCTTCGACAGGCAGCACCATCGGTAGCCCAAGGCCCTTCGGCCAGCGGTTCTGCTTCGCGGCCTCCCAAAGCTGCTCGGCGTCAGGGCCGGAGAATAGCCGTACCGCCTTGCGTTTGCGCCATGCGATCCATGCCAGCGTCTGCCAGCCGTTCCAGTGCTCGTCCCGCATGCCGGCAGGCTAGCACGAGTTAGGCGCGCGAGTACCTCCCCAGGTGGCCGCGCCTGATGGGCACGGGCGGTTGCCCATTGCCGCCCGCCGCTCAACCACACAACACACACCGGAGACACCGATGCGCCCGCTGCTGCTCGCCGCCACGGCACTGCTCGCCACCGCGCCAGCCTATGCCGCGCCAATCGACGCCGGCAGCGTCATGAACATCGTCGGCAACGCCACATTCAGCGCCACCGCCATCAGCTTCACCTCGCCCGCCAATCTCGTGACCGGCACCGGCGTATACACAGCGCT
Organism: Acetobacteraceae bacterium; assembly: GCA_035492535.1. Classification (GTDB taxonomy): domain Bacteria; phylum Pseudomonadota; class Alphaproteobacteria; order Acetobacterales; family Acetobacteraceae; genus JAMXLO01. The sequence goes on from DATJJM010000046.1 coordinate 8,731, forward strand.
CGGCACCTGCGTCGGCTGCGTCGATGTATCCACACCCGTCACCTACAACCCGTTCACGCCGGTCGCCGACCTGTTCAGCGCCACCAACAACGGACTGACGGCGACGGTCAGCGTCACGGCGCAGCTCGAAGCGCCGGACTACACCGGCAACACGCTGCTCATCGTGGACGCGGCGCTGCTGACGCTCACCGGCTTCGATCCGACGCCCGGCCGGCTCGCGCTGACGCTCAACCAGGACACCGGACAGATCAGCGGCTCGTTCTCGTCCACCGTGCAGGGCATCAGCGTGCCGGAGCCTGCGACGCTGGCGCTGCTCGGCATCGGCGCGCTCGGCCTCGGGCTGGCG
>DATJJM010000047.1:0-13010 GCA_035492535.1 Acetobacteraceae bacterium
TTCCGCGAGGTCGTTGAGTTGTCGCGGCCGCACGGGCAATCCGCTGGAAGCGCGTCTCGCCTATCTCATTCAACCAACGCTCGGCCACCGCCCGGTCCGAGCGATGCAACTTCTGCAGCCACGCCGCGCGCGTGCCCGCGGTCACGCGGCGCCCCGCAACTCCACGACGGTGGCCGTGGGTGCCAACTCGCCCATCAGCTCCAGGGTGCGGCGCGCTACCGCATCTGCGGCCGCGAGCAGAACGGCGTCGGCGGTGTGCACGTATCGCCCCGTGATGGATTGGCTCGCGTGCCCGATAAGCGCGCCGATCGTCAGCTCGGAATATCCGAGATCCGACGCAAGGCTGGCGAAACTGTGCCGCAGCACGTGCGGCGTTACATCCGCCGGCAGGCCGCCCAGCCTGGCAATCCGCGCCCAGAACGAGCGGAACCCACTCATTTGACCGTCACCACGGGACGCCGGGAACATGTTCTTGCCTGGGATTATCGTGCTACGGAGGGTGTCGCAGGCCGCGTGCGACAGTGGTCGCAGCGATCGTCCTGTCTTGCTGTCGGCCAGGAGGGCCGTGCGTCTGGTCAGGTCGACCTCAGACCGCTGCAACGCCAACGCCTCGCCGGTCCGCCAGCCGGTGACAGCGAGAAAACGGACCGCAGCCACTGCGGCGGGCCAGATCTTCATTTCATCGGCCGAGCGCAGCGCGAGACCGAGATCTCGATATTCGTCCACACTCAGCCGTCGTTCTCGGCGTCCGTCGGCAGGCCGGGTGACACCACGGACAGGATTGTCAGTGCGAAGGCCCTTGCGAACTGCATAAGAGAAGATGGCGCCGAGCAGGCCGACAGTCCTGCTTGCGACGCCGCGTCCACCGCGGACGTTCGAGAGACCTCGCTTCTTGCCTGTCTTGATGCGGCCGGCCGTCTTGCCCGCTCCCACGTCCCGCATAAACGCTTCAACGTCTGCCAGCGTGACGGCACCCACCTTCATCGCACCCAACAGCGGCTTGATGTGCTTCTCGATCCTGCCCCTGTCAGATAGCAGAGTGCTGGCCTTCTTTGGCCTTCGCCTCCGCGTCACCAGGTCACCAGATTGGGCGTCGGCAAAGTAGAGATCGCACAACTCAGCAATGGTCTCTGCATTCCGCTTCGCCTGCTTGATGGCGGCCGGGTCGCCACCTTTCGCCTTCTCGCCGAGGATCCGCAGGGCTTCATTCCGGGCAGTGTCCGGCGTCCAGGGCATCCCATGGCGGCCGATCGTGTATCGTCGCAAGCGGCCTTCTGCAGTGCGATACATGAGCACATAAGTCACCACTGCGGTGACACGCCGCCTCGCACCAAACCCGCGGACAGCGGTGTCCCAGACCTCCTCACCGGGCTGTAACGACCGTATTTCCCGCTGTCCAATCCGTGTTCTCTCTGCCATCGCGCCACCTTCGCCTTTCCCCGCCGTTGGTCTCGGGGTAACGCCGGGGTAACAGATTGACGCAAGCCGCCACAAGAGTTAACAAGCTGTCGCGGACAGAATCACATAAAGATCAATATGTTAACATGGTCCCGCAGGTCTTGTCATACCTACGCAACCGTCCCACCAAACCCTCCGAAGGCGAAGGTCAGGCGTTCGAGTCGCCTCGGGTCCGCCAGCGTTTTCAACGACTTAAGAGCCTGATCCAGCCGGCAGCTCACGTTGTGGCTACCCGATGGCACCCCCTCGTCAGGCCGCTTTCTTCGCCGGTTGCTCAGTGCAGCGCTCAATCCATGCGTCTAGGTTGTCCTCTGGAATCAGCACGCGCGTCCCGATCCGGGTAACCGTCGGGCCGGCGCCGAAGCAAGCACGCGGTCAAAGATGCGCTCCGGCACGCGGGTGCGGCAGGCAGTCTTCTTTTGTTATAATTGGGACAAGTCCCTATTTTTTGTTCTTGCATTATGGCTAAATCTTGGCGGACATTGTGACCGTCCTCATAGGCCGGCGTTGAGGAAGCCGAATACCGTGGGCCACGTCGGCACCTTTGGTTGCGCAAAGGACACGAGAATGGAAACGCCCAAGATAGGGACTATCACAATGGAGTTGCGGCTCGATTGGGATCGAATTGGCGTCTTATTCGTCGCCTTCGCGATTGCCTGCACAGGTATCGCGATCGTGGTTAACAGTATTGGCTTCCTTATTCAGGCGTTGACGCACCATGTATGATGCAGTCGGACCTTATCAGGTCGAGCAACGCGTCGTGGGGGACGAAACGCGCTGGATTGCTATTCGCGCCCGTGGAGCGGAATGGTCTTACCTTACGGCTGCCGAAGCATTCGAACTTGGCAGGCAATGGGTGGCGCAATTTGGCAGATCGACAAACGACGGCACACTAGGGGTCCCCGACTGAGCTGGGCTGTGTTCACATCGCAAGGTCATCCTCGATCTAGATCAATGCATCGGTGGACCATGGACGGCAGTTCGCGGCTTCTCTCACCAAACCTACCGGCCATGTTCCGCCACGAAACTGAACTAGAGATGGAGCGCCGCCATCTACGCGAAGGTGAAGCGCGACTTCAGCGACAATGCGAGATTGTTCGCCAGAGGGCGGAGGCGCGGGGTTAAGAAGGCCTTCTGCGCTAACGCAAACGGGACTTTAGATGGCCTCTCGTTCGCGATCATCAGGCGGCCTCAAACCCCATGATCGGAGGCCTTGGCTAATTGTTGGCGATACTGATCTTGATGCAATTTACCGTAGTGTCGGCGAAGCCGTATCTACATGGGAGAGCGTTGAAGCGGCCCTAGCTCGGTTATGCTCAGAGCGGCGGAGGCAGGTCCATTACGCGAAGCGGCTGTTCGGCGACGTCATGAACTTTGCCGGACGGCGCAATGGTATCGTGCATGGCACCATCGGACACTTTCATCTGTTGCCGCTTCCGGAGTTACGCATTTCAGCATCATGGTGCCTATACCCATCATATATAATGACAAAGAGCCGAACGGTCATAGAGACTGCGGAATATGCCATGTCGTTCGTTGAAATAGGCTATTTCATTGAAAGATTTATGGACCTTCGGGCAGATGCCTGGGGACATTATACACGCTGTGACGAATACCCTGCCCCGATCATCTCTATAAATATCTCTTCGCCGACGCCCGGAGACGCTCGCATTGCAGCGCAGATTGAGGACGTCAGTACGAAGCGCTCCGGGTGCCGGCTCTTTTTTACTGCGTGACTGGCGTTACAGCAAACAATGCGGCCCCTAAACAACCTCACAGCAGGCAACTTGCCGCAGGGCGGCCCGCAGCCAAACACCGTAATAGCGATGCGATGTGGCCACGGTATAGAGATTGCGGCTCCGCCTCCAACCTTCACCTGATTGTCTACACGATAACATATATCAATATTGCGAGGCGGGAAGCCGAACGCCTCGCGCTGCCTGTCAACATTGCCAGTGAAAATAGTTAACACGGCTGCCACAATCGCTGTAATACCGCCGCCACAATCGGAGGGATGCGCCGTGACGATCCACCTGCTCACTCACAGGAACACCGACTCCTTCTACGACCGCACCGACGCCCACGACGGTGACATCTTCCTCCTGACGGGGAAAGGTGCTGGCGTGACCCTTGAGGGCCTCGACAATACCACCCTGTTGTTCATGGGGCACGACCAGCGCGCTCTCCTCGAAAACACCGGCCGCACCACGATCTTCGACGAAGGCCAGGGCACGCACTTCATCTTCACCGAAGGCGACAAACTGATCACCATCTACGACTTCCAGCACGACAAGACCGGCTTCATCCTGGGTATCCAGACCGCCACCTTGGCGGTTCACTTCGTGGCTTCGTCCGACGGCCACGGCGGCACGATGTTGACCGGCAATGGGCTCAAGATCGATCTCGTGGGTGACAAGCACGTCCTGGATTCACAGCACAGTTAGCTTCCAGCCTGGATGAATGCCTTCGGCGGCGCGCCGAAATTGCTGGTCAGACCTTGGCTCGGATCGCCGCTATATCACGAAGCCGAGGACATGCCGCAGGGCACTCACGATCATTTGGGGAGGGCGCCGGAGCCACGTTCGATGGGCAAACATCCGGACGGAAGTGGCCCGCCGTCTGAAGACCATCGCGACGATAGCAAACCTGAGGGCCAGCTATCTCTTCGGGGGAGGTGGCCAGCCGACTTCGCCAGGCGCCGGTTTGTAATCGGCGCGCTGCGCCTCCGCCTCAAGTTTCTTCAGGTGGGACACCGCATCTTCCTCGGTGCGCCAAGTGCCAACAACCCGGTGCTGACCGTTCGGGTCAACCTCCTCAACCTTGTAGGTCCCACGCTTGGGGACGATCCTGTAATCGGTCATGATGCCCTATAACTCTGACTGCCCTATCGCGGTTCGTAGCCGCGCGGCCGGCCCGGTCATAGGTGATCGGTAACGGTCGGCACTGCCCCAACACTGTGGCTGCCTCTTAGACCGGTCCGATGTCGTAACGCAATGATCCCGGCGTCGATGCGGCCACTTTCATAGCCCGCCTCGTATGCCGGCCTGAAATGCAGCTGGCCACGCACGCTCGGCGCGCTTCCACCCGAGGGAATTTTGCGGTATGTAAAATTCGTTACCGAAAACCTTCCCTGCGCTCGCCCCTCAACGGGGCGGGCGTCCTTTTCGCAAAGTGCGGTGCCCGGCTCGCAGCCGCGCTGCAAGGTCCGAGCTGATGGTCCCTTTCTGTTCTCATGGCAGCTCTGGCTCAGCTCTAGCCATGCCAGACGAACTTGCAGATCTACGACCTGCCGCGCATGACAAGTTCCGCGACCTGGTCTCCGGCACGCCGCAGTCGTGCTGCGGCACACCACGGACCATCATCGCGAAAGCCCTCCGAAGGCGAAGGCCAGGCGTTCGAATCGCCTCGGGTCCGCCAGCGTTTTCAAAGGCCCAATCGAACGAGAAGGCGCGGCTGGCGGAACCGCACCCAGCGGCAGCCGACACGTCGTGCTGCGGAATAGAATGCCGTTCGCAGTCGTCAGACGCCGATCGGTGATATTGCCCGGCCGTCCAAGCCACAATCTGGGGAGCGCAATCATGCCCGACCACATCCTGCCGTTCGACAAAACCAGAGACAGTGCACTGTCCCGCCGCGGGTTCGCGGCATTGTCACTCGGCGTCAGTGCTGCGGCCGCGACCTCGGCCATGGCCGCGGGACCCGTCGTCGAAAGCGACGTCGTCATCAAGACGGCTGATGGATCCTGCGATGCCGCATTGTTCTACCCGTTAGGCAGCGGAAGCTGGCCGGGTGCGGTGATCATTGCGGACGCGCTCGGACTGAGGCCGGCGTTCCGCGACATGGGCCGGCGGCTGGCAGCCGAAGGCTACACGGTTCTCGTCCCCAACCCATTCTATCGCACCCGCGTGGCGCCGGTGCTGAGCGGACCATTCGACTTCGGCAAACCCGAAGACCGCGCCAAACTCACCGACCTGATGGCGCCTCTAACCACCGAGGCCAAGGTTCGGGACGGGACAGCCTTCATCGCCTATCTCGATACATTGCCCCAGGTGAACACCAAAGCACCGATCGGTGTGTCGGGTTATTGCATGGGTGGGCCCTACACGATGCTCATCGCCGCTGCCGTACCCGGACGCGTGGGCGCCGCAGGCTCGTTCCACGGTGGCAACCTCGTCACGGACAAGCCCGACAGCCCCCATCTGCTCGCGCCGAAGATCACGGCAAACTACTACTTTGCGATCGCGTCCAACGACGACGCACGGCAGCCTGACGCCAAGGACAAGTTGCGCGATGCCTTCGATGCGGCGCATCACCCCGCCAAGATCGAGGTCTATGAGGGCTGCAACCACGGTTGGTGTGTCAGTGATGGCATGGTCTACAATCGGGCCGGCGCGGATCGCGCGTGGGGTGAGCTCATCGCGCTGTACAAGAAGTCCCTGGCCTGATGCGTTGGGGGCCGACTACGACCCCTTTTCAACATGCCCGCCGAACGCAAACCGCATCGCCGACAGCATGCGGTTGGCGAACTCGGCGTTGCCGCGAGACTCGAAGCGGGAATAGAGCGCCGCGCTGATAACCGGCGCGGGCACGCCCTCATCGATGGCGGCATGCAGCGTCCAGCGACCCTCGCCAGAGTCGGAGACCCGGCCGCGGAAATTGTCCAGCCCAGGATCCTGGCGCAGTGCTCCCGCGGTCAGGTCCAACAGCCACGAGCCAACCACGCTGCCGCGTCGCCACATCTCGGCCACCTGCGCCACGTCGATCTGATATTTGTAATGGTCGGGCTCACGCAGAGGCGTCGTCTCGGCGTCCACCGTCTGAGTGCGGAGGCCGATATCGGCGTTCTTGATGATGTTGAAGCCTTCGGCGAACGCGGCCATCATGCCGTACTCGATGCCGTTATGGATCATCTTCACGAAGTGGCCGGCACCGTTCGGTCCGCAGTGCAGGTAGCCGTATTCGGCTTGCGAGGGTTCGCCGGCGGCGCCAACCGTGCGAGGTGCGGCCTCGACACCTGGTGCCAGCGAACGGAAGATCGGATCGAGACGCTTCACGATCGCATCCTCGCCGCCGATCATATGGCAATAGCCGCGCTCCAGACCCCATACGCCGCCGCTCACGCCGACATCGACGTAATGGAGTCCCTTCGCCTTCAGTTCGCCCGCACGGCGGATGTCGTCCTGGTAATAAGAATTGCCACCTTCGATGACGATGTCCCCGGACTCCAGCAGCGGCACGAGCGCATGCAGCACCGGATCGACCGCGGCCGCCGGCAGCATCAACCAGACAGCGCGCGGCCGCGACAACATGGCCACGAACTTGGCCAGCTCGGTGGTCCCCTGGGCACCCTTCGCCGTCAGCTGTCCCACGGCTTCCGCGTGAGTGTCATTGACCACGCAGCGGTGTCCGGCCTTCATCAGCCGCTCCACCATGTTCGCGCCCATGCGACCGAGGCCGATCATACCCAGTTCCATTGCCAGTTTCCCTTTCTCGATCACGCCGGCCCCTGACGGGGCGAGCCCGGTCCGCCCTATTACGGCACGGGGTGGACTATCATGATTGAACAAAGCTTCCACGCCCCAGCCCGTTCTCGCGGCCACGCTGGGAGCATCCGGCCACGACGATGAGCCATTCACGTACTGGAATAGTGCCTTCTTTTCCAACAAGCTCAAGGGCTGAGTGCCTGCCTGCCGGGCGCGGCCGCCTCTGAGGAGAGTTGGAGGATCGCTTGATCGTCACCGAATTTCCGCGCTCCGTCCGCATCATCGAGCACACGTTGATCCCGTTGAAGGACGGCACGGAGCTGGCAGCCCGCATCTGGCTGCCTGACGATGCCGATCGTAGCCCTGTGCCTGCCATCCTGGAGTATCTGCCATACCGCAAGCGTGACGGCACGAACGAGCGCGACGCCATGACACACGCATACTTGGCCGGGCATGGCTACGCGGGCGTCAGGGTCGACATCAGAGGCAGCGGTGAGTCCGGCGGACTTGTGTTCGACGAGTACACACGGCAGGAGCAGGACGACGGATTGGAGATCATCGCATGGCTCGCAGCGCAGCCCTGGTGCAGCGGAGCTGTCGGCATGATGGGGATTTCCTGGGGCGGGTTCAACGCGCTGCAAGTCGCGGCGCGCCGGCCTCCCGCGCTGAAGGCGATCGTGACACTGTGTTCAACGGACGATCGCTACCGTGACGACGTGCACTATATGGGCGGGACGCTGCTGACCGCTGGCCTCGGCTGGGCCTCGTTCTTCTTTACTGCGATGTGTCACCCGCCCGATCCTGCGCTGGTTGGCGATCGCTGGCGCTCGATGTGGCTACAGCGCCTCGAGAGCGTGCCGCTTTTCCTGGAAACATGGCTGAGGCACCAGCGACGCGACGCCTATTGGCAACAGGGATCGGTGTGCACGGACTACGAGGCGATCGAATGTCCGGTCTATGCAGTTGGCGGATGGACCGACGGCTACACGAACGCGGTTCCACGGCTCCTGGAGCGGCTTCGTGTGCCGCGCAAGGGTCTCATCGGCCCCTGGGCCCATGCGTATCCACACTTCGCATTTCCGGGCCCGCAGATCGGCTTTCTGCAAGAACTGCTTCGCTGGTGGGACTATTGGCTCAAGGGCATCGACACCGGTGTGATGGATGAGCCGATGCTGCGCGCCTGGATGACAGGGAGCGTGGAGCCGGCATCTTTTCACGAGGACTTGCCCGGGCGCTGGATTGCCGAGCATTCGTGGCCACCAACTGGATTGAACCCGCTTCGTCTGGTCCTGACCGATGATGGCCTCCGTCCGAACGGCATCCTTGCAACGCCCCGACCTGTATCTACTCCGCAAACGGTCGGCAAAGATGCCGGCCAGTGGTGTCCGTTCGGACGCGGATCCGACCAGGCCGGCGACCAGCGTGAGGACGACGCACGTTCGCTGGTCTTTGAAACAGCGCCTCTCGATGCGCCTCTCGAGATGCTTGGTGCGCCAATCGTCACGCTCGACCTTGCATCCGACGAGCCGATTGCGACTCTGGCGATCCGGCTGTGCGATGTGCATCCCTCGGGTGCATCTCTGCGCGTCAGCTACGGTGTGCTCAACCTCACACACCAGGAGGGGCACGAAACTCCTGCGCCGTTGGTGGCGGGGCGCCGCTACGAGGTCCGCGTCCAGTTGAACGACGCAGGTTCGGTATTTCCCGTCGGCCACAAGATACGACTTGCGATCTCGACAACTTACTGGCCGATGATCTGGCCAACTCCCGCGAAATCGACGGTCACTGTCTTTGGCGGCACGCTGGAACTGCCGATCCGCACAGCCAAACCCACTGATGCCCTGCCTCCGCTGCCCGATCCGGAAATGGCACCTCCCGAACGGCCGACGATTTTGCGCCCGGGTGTCGTTTACCTGGACCGGATCGGGCTTGAACTGGGTGCTGAGAGCACATCAACGTCGCACGTCGAAGAAGACGATCCCCTCAGCGCAGTCGCCGAACTATCGCGGACAGACACGGTCTCCAGGGACGCATGGCGGGTTCGGATCGAGACGCGGATTCGGCTGTCCTGCACCAGGGACGCCTTCCTGCTCCGGGCGACGTTACGCGCCCAGGATGGGTCCGAGGAGGTCTGTCATCGGGAATGGGATCGTACAATCCCCCGGGAGCTGATGTGAGAAACGCGCGGCGTTCGCAGTTCGCCTAGAATGCCCGCAGGTTGTCCCGCAGTGTCATATGTTCGTAGTGCTTGCGCACGACGCCAAGTTTCTGCAGAGCCGGAACCAGGCCGTCGGAGATTTCGCAAATGTAGCGGCGGGTGAACTCGGGATCAGTGACGAGGAAGCCATCGCCACCGACCTCTTGCATGATCTCCGACATCTGGTGCGCGACCGTATCGGGTGTGCCGACCAGATCGACGTCGCGCAGGGAACGCCCGGCCTCGATGATCTCGCGCGGCGTGCGGCCGGCAAACGAGGCTGCCACCGTCTGATGACCGTTCGAGGTGAGCGTGGGCAGAATTTCGTCCAGGTCATACTTCGAAAAATCGATGCCGGTGAGCCGCGACATGTTCGCGAGATAGAAGTCCATATGCGTGTTGGCTTCCGCGATCCTTGCCTGCTTGCGCAGAATGGCGGCGTCGTGGAATTCGTCCACGATTGGTGCCACCAGGAACAGCACCTTGATGTGGTCCGGATCGCGCCCGAAGGCGCTGGCCTGCGAGCGGATATCCTCGCGGAATGCCTTCATCGCGGCGATGCTGTTCGCCGATGAAATGATCGTCTCGCCCCAGCGTGCGGCGAAGGTGCGGCCGCGCGCGGAACCGCCGGCCTGACAGATGACAGGATGGCCTTGCGGGGAGTTGGGGCCAGAAAGAGGGCCACGCGAGCGGAAGTATTTTCCCTCGAAATGCACAGGGTGCACCTTGTCGGGATGCGCGAAGATCTCCTGCTCCCGATCGATCGGCATCGCATCGGGTTCCCACGAATCCCACAGCTTCTGGACGAGTTCGACATACTCATCGGCCATCTCGTAGCGCTCGTCATGCGGAAACTGCCGATCGCGGCCGTAGTTCTGCGCGCCGCCATCGTTGCTGCCGGTGACAAGGTTCCAGCCGAACCGCCCATCGCTCACGTGGTCGAGCGTGTTGGTGAGGCGAGCCAGCATGAACGGATGGTACTCTGTGGTCGAGAACGTGGCGATGATGCCGATACGCGACGTCGCCTGGATCATGAACGAGGCCAGCACCGAAGGATCAAGCTTCGGCGAGTCGACCGCGTAGCGAAGATAGGTCTCGTGTGAATTCTTGTAGGTGTAGGGGATGTTCGACGAGTCCTCGATCATGACGTAATCGAATGCCGCCCGTTCCAGCGATTGCGCGAGCGAGACAAGCAGATCGGGTTTCACCCAAGTGGCAGGGTTGGGACCGCCCCAGGAATTCCGCCACCCCTTGGGGCCATATCCCTTGGAGATGAACCACGCGAGGTGGAAAGGTCGCTTCGCCATATGCCGCAGCGCACAATAAATTACCCACTGCGTCAACCGAAAATGCACGTTCGCCCGGCGAAACCGGTTTCATGTGTGACTGATGCAGGGTGTTTTTCACGTTGGTATCGGCCGCAACGATCTGCTGAATGACAGGTCTGCTTCCAATGATGCGGCGATGCTGAGGATCGTCGGTTCGCTATGCCAGGGCCCGGCGATCTGCAGACCGATTGGCAGTCCATCCGGCGTGAAGCCGCACGGCAGCGACAGCGCGGGATGGCCGGTGAGATTCATCGGGAAGGTGAAGGGGTACCATGCGCCGCGTATCGTGCCCGCTGTCTGGCCGTCTATCGAGACAATGCCATGAGGATCCTGATCGACCGGCAGTGGCGGTGCCGTCATGACGGGCGATACCAGCAGATCGTATCGCGTGAAAAGATCCTGCAAACGCAGGAACATCGCGGTGCGGGCGGCGGCGGCTTGCTGCAAGGCAACCGCGCTGTGGTGGGTGCCCTTCTCGATCGTGCGTAGCAGGCTGCCATCGAGTTCGTTGCCGCGTGTGGCGACGTAACCGCCGAGGCGAGCGGCCAGTCCGCTTTCCAGTATCACCAGGTAATCCGGCTCCAGTGCGGCAAGATCGAGCTGTATCTCTTCGACGACAGCACCCATCGCAGCGAGCCGTTGGGCGGCCGCACCGGTGGCATCGGCGACCGTGCGCGCAACAGGGCCGCTACCGGGTCGCGGGAGCCAGGCGATGCGCAATCCCTTCAGCGTGCGCGACGCGTTTTCCGCGAGTGGCGATTGGCCGTAGGGGTCTCGGGAGTCGGCGCCTCGCAGCACGTCGAACGCCAGGGCAACGTCGGCCACGCTGCGTGCCATCGGACCGACGAAGGAATTGGCGGCGAACAGGTCCGGCACCTGGAGATGCGGGATGGCTCCCAGCGTTGCCTTCAACCCGACGATGCCGCAACACGCCGCCGGAATGCGAATGGATCCACCGCCATCGGTGCCGAGCGCGAGCGGCCCCATGCCCAGCAGGGCCGCCACGGCCGCACCACCGCTCGAGCCGCCGCAGGTGACCCTCTCGTTCCATGGATTGAGCGTGCGGCCGAAGAGCGGTGCTTCGGTGAAGGGCTTGTGGCCGAATTCCGGCGTGGTGGTCTTGCCGATCAAGATAGCACCGGCCCGCTTCATGCGCGCGATGGAGACTGCGTCCTGTTGCGGCACGATCTCGGCGAACAGGCGAGAACCGGACGTGGTCTTGATTCCTGCTGTTGCTATCAGGTCTTTTGCTGAGAATGGCACGCCGAACAGCTTTGGCAGCGGCGTGCCGGCCGGGCGTCGCCGCATTGCCTCGCGCGCCGCGTCACGCGCCTGCTCCGCGGTGACGGTAATGAACGCGTTGAAGCGCGCATGGCGTTCGATGCGTGCCAGCGCGGCGTCAACTGCTTCCAGCGGCGTTGCGTCACCACGACTTATCGCGCCAGCCAGTTCGACGGTGCTGAGATCGGCAAGGTCTGTCATGCCCCGACCGCCTGAAGCCCGGGGCGCAGTGCGTCACTGATCTCGTCGCAGCGGCCGATCCAGACGTTGTTGAAGCCAAGCGCGTAGCGGATGAGGCCTTCCAGCACGGTCAGGCGCGAGGGCTGGCCGATGAGCTGCGGGTGCATCGCCACCATCATCATGCGATCCTCGCTGTGCAGCACATCGAATTCCGTGGTCCAGGATTCCAGCACGCTGGAGGGCGCATGCATCGTGCGGCCCGGCAGCACGATCGAGTACTGAAAGAACGGTGCGTCATCCAGCACCCAGCGGAATGGCAGTTCGACGATGTCGCTGCGCTTGCCATCGATCGTGTGCAGGTAGGGCGAGTCGTCGTCGAAGTAGTTGGAGGAGTAGCCGAAGTTGTATTGCTTCATCAGCCCGAGCGTGATCGGGCTGAATTCTCCGGCGGGCGAGCGGTAGCCGCGCGGCGCATAGCCGGTGGCGCGCTTGATCGCCTCGAAGCCTTTCGCCATCTCTTCCTGTTCTTCCTCGGCCGAGAGATTGACGATCCAGCGATGCGTATGGCTGTGATGGGAAATCTCGTGTCCGTCCTTCAGGATCGCATCGATCACCTGCGGCCGCTGCTCCACGACGATGCCAGGGATGAAGAAGGTGGAATGGATGCCGTAGCGACGCAGCAGTGCCAGGATGCGTGGAACACCGACCTTCCAGCCATAGGCGCCTTGTGACATCAGGATGGGGCGTTGTGCGTAAGAGGGATCGCGCGCGGTCCACATGGTCTCGGCATCGAGATCGAATGTGAGGAGCAGCGGGAAGCCTCGGCTGGTCAGTGGCATCGTGGGTCCCTCAATGGAATGTGCGGCCGCCATCGACCGCGATTGCGGAACCGGTCATGTAGGCGGATTCCGCGCTGGACAGGAACAGGGCAGCAGAGGCGATATCCTCCGGTCGTCCGGGGTGCTTGATCAGGTAGCGGTCCATGATCCGTGCCAGTTCGGCCTGCGGTTCGGCGGCTGTCTCGAACGAGCTACGGAACATCGGTGTTTCGATAATGCCGGGGCAGATCGCGTTGACGCGAAT
>DATJJM010000048.1:0-46985 GCA_035492535.1 Acetobacteraceae bacterium
CGCCCGGTCGAGCTTGTCGGTCTCCCACAGGCTCCACTGCCAGGCCAGCGCCTCATTCTTCGCATCGGTCGGGTAAAGCTTCCCGTGCTTCTTCGCGAGATAGAAATTAATCGCCATCGACTCCGACAGCACGAACCCGTCATCATCGATCGTCGGCACCGCGCCGTTGGGGTTCAGTGCCAGGTATTCCGGCGTGCGGGTCTGCGGCGAGCGCGGCGCATAGTCCAGGTGCTCGTACTCCAGCCCAAGCTCACCCACCATCCAGAGTGTGCGCAGACCGCGCGAGCGCGCGGCCCCATAGATCCGAAGCATGACTGTCCCTCCCGGTCGTGATCTGGCGCGCAGTGTGCTATGATCGACGCAACCGTGGAAGAAGGGTGCCGACATGACCGAACAGCGACCCGTTCTGGCCGTCACCATGGGCGACCCTGCCGGCATCGGCCCGGAGATCGCCGTGCGCGCCCTGCTCTCCCCCGAGGTCCGTGCCTGTTCCCGCAGCTTCCTCATCGGCGATGCGCGGATCTTCGAGCAGGCCCTGTCGGTCTGCGGCGAGTACGCCACGCTCAACCGGATAGCCGGTCCCGAAGCGCTCACCGATCGCGAGGGCTTCATCGACGTGGTCCACCAGGACACCGCCGATCCCGCGGTGCTGAAGTTCGGCAAGGTGCAGGCGCTGGGTGGTGAGGCCGCCTATGCCGCGATCCGCACCTCGATCGACCTCGCAATGGCCGGGCGCATCGCCGGCATCGCGACCACGCCGATCAACAAGGAATCGCTGAAGGCCGCCAAGATCCCCTTCATCGGCCATACCGAAATGTTCGCCGAGCACACCGGTGCCCGCGAAGAGATGACGATGTTCACCATCAGCGGCCTGAAGATCTTCTTCCTGACGCGCCACATGTCGCTGATCGACGCCTGCCGCGCCATCACGCGCGACCGCACGCTGTCCGGCATCGAGAAAGCGATGAAGGCGCTGCGCCAGCTTGGCATCGAGCAACCTCATCTGGCCGTCGCCGCCCTCAACCCGCATGGCGGCGAGGACGGTCTGTTCGGCCGCGAGGAAATGGACGCCATGAAACCGGCGATCGAGGCTGCCCGCGCCCGCGGCATGAACGTCAGCGGCCCGGTGCCGGCAGACAGCGTGTTCCACATGGCGCGCATCGGCCGCTACGACGCGGTGCTGTCGCTCTACCACGACCAGGGCCATATCGCTGCGAAGATGATGGACTTCGAGAAGACCGTCAGCGTGACGCTCGGCCTGCCGATCCTGCGCACCAGCGTCGATCACGGCACCGCGTTCGACATCGCCGGCACCGGCAAGGCCAGCGCCGTCAGCATGATCGAGGCGATCAAGGTCGCCGCAGAATACGTCGTGCGCGGCGTCCGACTGGGCGATGAGGTCCCGCAGGCAGCGGAATAGCGCGCACCCCTAACGCGGAACGCGCACCACCGGCGACGGAATGCTCTCGATCATCACGTTGATGCACGCCGGCTTGCCGCTGGCGAGCGACCGCTCGATCGCCCCCGGCATTTCGTCCGCGCTCTGCACCAGTTCGCCATGTCCGCCCAACGCCGCCACCACAAGGTCGTATCTCGTCGGCAGCAACTCGCAGCCGAACGTCCGGTTCGGCCCATAATCCCGCACTTGCAGATTATACTCCGCGTTCCACCGCGCATCGGTGCCCACCACCGCCACGAACGGCAGATTGCACCGCACCGCCGTCTCGAACTCCGCCATATGGAACCCAAACGTACCGTCACCCAGCACCACGATCACCGGCGCGTCCGGCTCCGCCACCCGCGCCGCCCCACCCATCGGCAGCGACGACCCGATCGAACCGCCGACCCCATTGATCATCCGTCGAGGCACCACGGGCAGCACGGCCTGCCCCCACTGCGCGAACTCTCCCCCATCGCAGATCAGCACGCAGTCCGCCGATACATGCGGCTTCAGCGCCCGGAACACCTCGATCGGATGCAGCTTGCCCGGCGTCTTCGAGGCCAGCGTCTCCCACGACGCAGGCCGGTCGGTCAGCAGCGAACGCACCTCGGCCAGCCAGCCGCCATCCCGAGGCCGCGCATGCCGGATCAATGCCTCCCCCGCCGGGCGCGTATCCGCCACGCACCCGAACGCGACGAGCGCCCCACGCTCCCGCATCGCGCGATCCACCAACGCCGCTTCAGGGTCGATCACAACCCACCGGCAAGCCGCATCGATCG
Organism: Acetobacteraceae bacterium; assembly: GCA_035492535.1. Classification (GTDB taxonomy): domain Bacteria; phylum Pseudomonadota; class Alphaproteobacteria; order Acetobacterales; family Acetobacteraceae; genus JAMXLO01. The sequence goes on from DATJJM010000048.1 coordinate 2,221, forward strand.
CCGGCGCCTCGCCGAACTTCAGCGTGAAATCCAGCGCCTTCCCCAACAGCACGATCAGATCGGCCCGCCGGATCGCAGCAGCGAACGCGCCCAGCGTGGCGTCATTGAACCCGCGCGGACTTTCCATGATCGCCGTCGGAACATTCGTCGCCGCCTCGAGACGAGCCAGCAGCTCCCGCCCGGTTCGGTTCGCCAGAGCCGGCCCCGCCAGCACGAACGGACGCTCCGCCGCCGCGACAATCCCCAGGACCGCCTCCGCCGCCGCATCGCCCAGCACGACCGGCGCCCCTGTGAATGCATCAGCGTCTGGCCAGACAACCGTATCCACACCCACCGTTTCGTCCAGCAGATCGGACGGCAGGCTCAGATGCACCGGCCCTGGCCGCCCAGACCGCGCGATCCGGATCGCCTTCGCCACATCAGCCCCCAGCGTCAAGGTCGCGGTCGCAGTCCACGACGCCTTCGCCATCGGCGCCGCCACCTCCGCCTGCCGCAATTCCTGGAACCCACCGCGCCCAAGCTGGTTCGTCTCGGTATGCCCCGACAGCAGCACAAGCGGCGATTCCTGTCCCTGCGCCGTCATCAGCGCCGCCGCGGCATTGGCATGACCCGGCCCGCCGGTGACCATCGCAATGCCCGGCTCGCCGGTCAGCCGTCCCCAGGCATCCGCCATGTGCACCGCCGCCGCCTCATGCCGCGTATGCACCAGCCGATGCCGTGTCTCGATCGCCGCATCGAACAGCGACATGATGTGGTTGCCGGACAACGTGAAGATCGTGCGGTGACCCGCGCGTTCCAGCGTGCGCATCACGATATCGGCGCCGCGGATGGTGGTGCTGCTCATATGTCTTGGTTTCCGTTCACGAAAAAGCGGTGCGCAGAAGCATGGCGGCTCCGGCGATCACCACAGCCGAGCCCAGCAGACGACGCAGAAGCCGCTGTGGCAAGGCGTGCGCGATCGGCGTGCCAATCGCGATCCCGACCGTCAGGGTCGCGCCAAGCATCACCGCAAGCCAGATATCCAGCGTACCCGCAAGCAGGTTCGCGACGCTGGCCAGCCCCGCAATGGGCAATGCGATGATCATCCCCAGCCCGATCGCCGGCAGCACCGGCATGTCCAGCAACAGCAGGATCGGCAACAGCACGAATGCTCCGCCAGCGCCCGTCAGCGCCGCCAGGAACCCGGTCACACCGCCAAGCGTCAGCAACGTCGGTTTGCCCAACCTTCGATGACCACCCATGCGCGGCGGCATCAGCGAGTAGATTCCGCCCGCCAGCAACAAGATTCCGATCGCCGCCATCAGCAATCGGGCCGGCGCATACTGCACAGCCTGTGCTCCAAGCCACGCCGTCGGCAGCGCCGCGATGCACAGGAACCACGCCTCCCGCCAAGGGATCGAACCACGCCTGCCATAAAGCCAAACGGCGGCGACGCAACTCGGCAGATAGCTCAGCAGCGCCGCCCCGATCGCCTGCTTCACATCGATGCCAAGGCTCAGCGTGAGGAACGGCACCAGCAGAACGCCGCCAATGCCGGTGGCGCCAATCGCTGTCCCGATCGCCACACCGGCTATGCAGATCAGGACGAAGATCATCCCCCCATTCTCCCCCTCCCCTTGCGGGAGGGGGGAGGGGGGAGGGGGACACGCCACCCCACCGTCCTACTCAATCCGCTGCAACGCCGCTTCCAGCCGGGCGATATCCGCCTGCATCGCAACCAGACGCTCGCGGTTCTCCTCCACCACTTCCTCTGGCGCACGTCGCACGAAATCCGCATTGTCCAGCTTCTGCGCGATCTTGCGCGCCTCGCCCGACGCCTTGTCGCGCTCCTTGCCCAGCCGTGTGCGTTCGGCGCTCACATCGATCACGTCGGCCAGAGGCAGAACCACGGTCGCTTCATCCAGCACGACCTGCGCGGCCCCTTTCGGCATCGCGCCCTCCAATCCGCGCAACTCGGACGCGCGCGCCAATCGCCGGATCGCCTCTATCCACCGCTGCCCCCGCGCCAGCGTCTCGCCCGACGCATCCCGCAGCAGGATCGGCGTCAGCGTCCCCGGAGGCACATTCATCTCCGTCCGCACCGAGCGCACGTCGGAGATCAGCCGCACCACCCAATCCAGCTCCGCACGCGCCGTCGCTGCATCCGACACCTCGCTCGGCTCCGGCCATGCCGTCCGGATCAGGCTGTACGGCTCGCCATAGCCAAACCGATCCCACAACTCCTCGGTGACGAACGGCATGGCCGGATGCAACAGCCGCAGGATCGTGCCGAGCACATACGCTGCCGTCTGCCGCACCTCCGTTTCCGCCAACGCCGGCTTCGCAAACTCCACGAACCAGTCGCAGAACGTATCCCAGGTGAAGCGATAGCAGGCAGCGGCATACTCATCGAACCGGTACGCCTCCAGCGCCGTGCTCGCCTCGGCAATCGCCTGGTTCAGCGCATCCAGGATCCACCGCGTCAACGGCAACGTCGCCCGCGACGGATCAAACGAGTCGTCAGGCGCAATCCCGTTCATCTCGCAGAACCGCGCCGCATTCCACAGCTTGGTGACGAACCGCCGATAGCTCTCCACCCGCGCCGCCCCAAGCTTCACGTCGCGTCCCGGCCCGGTCAGCGCGCAGATGGTGAACCGCAGCGCATCGGCGCCGTAGCGATCGATCAGCTCCAGCGGATCGATGATGTTGCCTTTCGACTTCGACATCTTCTGCCCGCGCTCGTCGCGCACCAGTCCGTGTATATACACAGTGCGGAACGGCACGTCGTCCATGAAATGGATGCCCTGCATCATCATCCGCGCGACCCAGAAGAAGATGATGTCGAACCCGGTCACCAGCACATCGCCGGGATAATACCGCGCCAGCTCCTTGGTCTTGTCCGGCCATCCCAACGTGGAGAACGGCCAAAGCCCCGAACTGAACCAGGTGTCCAGCACGTCCTCGTCCTGCGTCAGCTCCTCGTCGCGGCCGTACTTCGCCCGCGCCTCCGCCTTCGCCTCCTCCTCATCGAACGCCACGAACACCGAACCATCCGGGCCGTACCACGCCGGAATTCGATGCCCCCACCAGAGCTGGCGCGAGATGCACCAGGGCTGGATTTCGCGCATCCAGGCGAAGAACGTGTTCTCCCACTGCTTTGGTACGAACACGGTCCGGCCGCTCTCCACCGCCTCGATCGCCGGCTTCGCCAGCACCTCCGCGTTGGCATACCACTGCGTCGTCAGCATCGGCTCGATCGGCACGCCGCCGCGATCGCCATGCGGCACCTGGTGTGTATACGGCTCGGTCTTGTCCAGCAGCCCCAGCCGCTCCAGCTCCGCCACGATCGCCTTGCGCGCTGCCCCACGATCCACCCCATCCAGCGAGCGCACGAACGCCGCATCCGGCGACAGCACATCGGCAATCTCCGCCAATGTCACCCGCGCCTGCCGGTCCAGGATCGAGGGCATCGGCAACATATGCCGCTGGCCCACACCGAAGTCGTTGAAGTCGTGCGCCGGCGTGATCTTCACCGCGCCCGTCCCTTTCTCCGGATCGGAATACTCGTCCGCAATGATCGGAATGCGCCGTCCCACCAGCGGCAGGATCGCGGATTTCCCCACCAGATCACGGTACCGCTCGTCGGTCGGATGCACTGCCACCGCCGTGTCGCCCAGCATCGTCTCCGGACGGGTGGTTGCAACGGTAATGAACCGGTCGGGCGACCCTTCGATCGGATAGCGGATGAACCAGAGCGATCCCTTCACCTCCTGGTTCTCCACCTCGAGGTCGGAAATCGCCGTCTGCAGCTTCGGATCCCAGTTCACCAGCCGCCGATCGCGATAGATCAGCCCCTGCCGATACAGATCGACGAACACCTTCCGCACGGCCCGCGACAGCCCGTCGTCCATGGTGAACCGCTCGCGTGGCCAATCGAGCGAAGCCCCCAGCCGCCGCAACTGCCGTGTGATCGTCCCCCCGGACTCCGCCTTCCACTGCCACACGCGCTCGATGAACTTGTCACGTCCCAGCTCGCGCCGATCGACGCCCTGCTCCGCGAGCAGCCGCTCCACCACCATCTGCGTCGCGATGCCGGCGTGGTCGGTGCCCGGCTGCCACAGCACGTCCCGCCCCTTCATCCGCTGCCAGCGGATCAGCGTGTCCTGCACGGTGAAGGTCAGCGCATGTCCCATATGCAGGCTGCCCGTCACGTTCGGCGGCGGGATCATGATCGTGTACGGCGTCGCGTTGGAATCCGGATCGCAGCCGAAGGAACCGCGCTGTTCCCAGCCTTCATACAGGCGGGTCTCGATCTCTGCGGGGTTATACGTCTTGTCCAGCATCTTGCTCTCCTGCGGCCTCACGCGGATGCCGCAGGAGGCCGGCGATGGCAATACGACTCAGGGTACGGCGCGGCCTACAACGCGCTCGATCTCGGTCCGCACCAGCCGCTCAACCAACGGCGGCAGATGGATGTCTAGCCACTCCTTCAGCAGCGGCCGGATCTCGTCGCGCACCAGATCCTCGATCGTCGGGCCGCCGCTCCGCACCTGCGTGTATCGTTCGGCCGCCAGCGTCCGCATCAGGCTTCCAACCGAGGTCGCTGCCGCGGCAGCAGCCTCCGGCGCCACCAGGCCCGCTGTGACAGGAGCGGCCAGTACGGCTGCTGGCTCGACTGGCGGAGGCGGGGGCGGATCAGCCACAGGTGTCTCCTCGACCAGAGGCGCTGGTTCCGGGACCAGCATCGTCGGATCCAGCACCAGCACACTGTCGCCCGGCACTGCATCGGGCTTATGTGGCGGCGGTGCTGCGGCCTGCGGCGGAGGAGCTTCTGCTTGCGGTGGCGAGTCCGCAGCTTGCGACGGTGACGCCTCGTCCTCGCTCAGGATCCGCCGGATCGAGGCCAGGATATCTTCCATCGACGGGTCGCCGGCGGTCGGCGCTCCGGCCGGCCCTTGCGGTGGTTGAGCTCCACTCATGATGTTAGCCTGGTCAGCGGTTTGGTTGGCCGGTGGCGTAGTCGCCCAGTCCGACCCACTTGTTTTTCACAGCGTTATAATACGCCGTCTCGTCATACAGCGCGACCGGCAAGTGCAGGTCTCGCGCCGTCAACCGGCCAACCGCCGCCGCCACCTGATACGAGGCGGTCACCACCTGCGCCAGGTTCTGCACCAGCGTCGTCTGCGAGTTCAGCAACGCCTGCTGCGCATTCAGCACGTCCAGTGTCGTCCGGCTGCCCACGATGGCCTCACGCTCAACGCCCTCGAGCGCCACCTGGTTGGCTCGGATCGCCTCCCGCGTGCTGTTCGCCGATGCTTTCGCGGCATCCAGCGTCTCCCAGGACTGCACCGCGTTCTGCACGGCAGTCCGGCGCGCGTCATCCACCAACCGGCTGGTCTGCTGTTCGGACTGCTTCGCCTGGCGCACCGCGGAGTACTCGGCCCCGCCCTGGTAGACCGGCACCGAAAGCTGCACGACCGCCTGGTACCCGTTCGTCTGGGAACTGCGCGATCCCGAGTTGTTCGACTGGAATACCTGCCCCTGAAAGCTCACCTGCGGCATCAGCTGCGCAAATGCGACGTCCACCTGATCCTTCGCCGCCGCGTCATTGAACAGCGCGGCGATCACCACCGGGTTGTTGTTCGCAGCCAGCGCCGTGGCGGCCTGTTCGTTCTTGATCGGCAGCGACAGTGGCTGCGGCTCGACCAGGTCGCCCGGCGGCAGATAGCCCACCACCTGCTGATAGGTGCCGCGTGCCGTCTGGAGATTGCCCTCGGCCGTCTCGCGCTGCGCCGTCGCACCCGCAAGCGCCGCCTCGGCCTGTGCGACGTCCGTGCGCGTGATTTCGCCCACCCGGAACCGATCGTTCGTCGCCTGAAGCTGCTTCGCCAGCACCTGCTCGTTGTTCACGTTCAGTGCCAGCAGCTGCTGCGCCTGGATCACACCAACGTAGGCATTCACCACGTTGGTAAAACTCGTCTGCTCCTGCACGATCAGATTGGCACGTTCGGCCATTACCTGGTTTTTGGAGCGATTGACGTTCGCCTGCGTCTTTCCGCCCGTATAGAGCGGTTGGGTCAGCGTCGCCTGTGCCGTGCCAATCAGGCGATCGGTCTGGGCGTTGAGGAATTGCCCGGACTGGCCCGAATAACTCCGGCTGAAGCCGTCTCCATACCCCCCCGTTCCCGCCATCACCACCGTCGGCCGCCAGCCGGACAGCGCCTGCGGCACGTTCTCATCGGTCGCGCGCAGTTTCGCACGCTCCGCCAGCAGCGCCGGTTGCGTCGCGTAGGTAGCGGCAAGCGCCTCCGCCAGAGTGCGAGGCGTCCCTGGCTGGGCCGGCGGATTGCGTACGGACTTGCCAGGAGACACCGCTGGCGCCGGCTTTCCCTGCGGCACCACAGGCGCCGACTTCACCGGCGCCTGGCCGAACGCAGGTGCGGACGCGAAAGCGACGCCCAACCCGATCATGCAACCGCGCCAGATGTTCATGACTGCCCCTCTTCTCGCCTACCCGGAGCGAGAAGCTGGTGTGCCACAGCGGGCAACCCAACGCCAAGGGCCAAGGCAATCAGAAGACAAACCCGGGCGCCGGCAGCAGGCTGGGTATGGTGGGCGTGGCACAGTCGAACATCGGGTGCGTCCGAAGCCCGGCGGCTGTCGCCTCGGCGAGCACCGCTCGGCCCGTGCCGGCGCCATCCGTGCACACGGCGACCAGCCGCCCGGTCTCCTGGTGGAGCTGCGCGCCGATCGCCGGCGGGATCGAACGTACCGCACCCTCGATCAGGATCACGTCGTACGGTGCACCTGGCGGCCATCCGCTGGCCAGCGGGCCGGAAACAAGGTTCGCAGACGGCGCGAACTCGGCCAGCGCCTCGCGAGCGATGGCGAGCAGCGCCGCCGATTCCTCCAGCGCCGTAACCCGGGCGCGACACTCCGCGAGCACCGCCGCGCCGTAGCCGGTACCGCATCCCACCACCAGCACGCGCTCGCCCGCCAGGACCGCCGTCAGCTGCACCATGCGGGCCAGCACCATGGGCTCGATCAGCACCCTGCCCTCGCCCAGCGGCACGTCCCCATCGGCATAAGCCAGCACGGCCCGGCCCGGCGGCAGGAAACGCTCGCGCGGCAACCGGCGCATCGCCGCGATGATCCGCGGGTCTGTCACCTTGTTGGGGCGGACCTGGCTGTCCACCATGCGGCTGCGGGCTTCGGCAAAATCCATGACGGGCTCGTCGCTGAAGGAGGGTGCTTATAGAGGCCACCGCCCTGCTCCGCCAAGCTGCCGGTCAGTCAGCCCCGGCATGCTCGCCGCGTGCCGCCCCCCATACCTCGCGCGCGGCATCGCAGTTCATCACCACGATCCCCAGGCCCACCAGCAGATCTGGCCAGGCCGACTGCCACACGAACGCCGTCACGGCGGCGGCGAGGATGATCGCGATGTTCGCCAGCACGTCGTTGCGGGCCGAGAGGAACGCCGCCCGCGTCAAGCTCCCCGCGTGATGCCGATAGCGAGCCAGCATGAAGGCGCAGGACAGGTTGACAATCAGCGCGCCGGTGCCGGTCAGCGACAGCGGAACCGGTGCCGGAACCACCGCGGCGTGGCTGAACTTGCTCCAGGCGGTCCACAGCGTCGCCAGACCCGGCACCAGCAGAACGCCGGCCAGCAGCATCCCCAATCTGGCGCGGGCCCGCTGCGTCCAGCCAAGGGCAACAGCGATCAGCAGGTTGACCGAGGCATCCTCCAGGAAGTCGATGCTGTCAGCGAACAGCGAAACCGACCCGATCGCCACGGCAACCACGAACTCAATGCCGAAATAGCCGAAGTTGAGCAGCCAAACCCGCCGGACGACACGCAATAGGGCGGGATCGGTGTGTGACGCCTGCATCGCTCCACCCTAGCATCAGGACGCCCCTCATTCTGCATGGCACTTGACCGCGCCACCCGTCCCACCCGATATACGCCGCCTTCCGCACGGCCGGTCCGGTGGCAGAGTGGTGATGCAGCGGACTGCAAATCCGCGTATGCCGGTTCGATTCCGGCCCGGACCTCCAATATTTCCAAAGAGTTACTGGTGCGACTCTGAAAGGCTGCGGACCCGTTGCGGACCCACCGTGAACGAGGCGAGGCTAATGGCAGTCACCCGCAGCGATCTCGTCAGAACGGCCATCCGGTTGAAGTTGGATGGCCTAAACCCCCATGAGATTGGACGCCGTCTGGTCGACATCGCACTCGATCAAGCTTTTGGATACCGACGAGGTAGTCTACTGAGACGGCACCAAGTGGGACCCATAGCTAGGTACCGCTTCGCTCATCCGAGGTCTCGTGCGGCCGACGCACACTTGAATTGGCGGAGCTGTATGACAGCCGGTAGATTGGCTGCTGTACAGCTGAGGTGAGCTACGCCATGCGATGCAGGTTCCTCACCACGCTGCGCCAGCTTGTCGATGCGTTGAATGCGCGTGGCATCGGTTCGGCGCGTGGTGGCACCTGGCATACCAGTCCAGTTCGGGATCTGCTGGGCGCGGGCGAAGGGGTCGTGGAAGGCGACTGAGCCCTTGTCAGAGGTCAACGCGCCGCCCGGACGGCTGACCGATCAGACCGGATTTGGGGTGGCCGGGAGGCAGAGCCGTGCCGATTCGATGTTCCCCTACCGTTGCCGCGATGGCGTCGGCCATTTGTCGCAACCGCTGGCCCCATCTCTGGTCACCCAATCGTAGTGACCATGGAACAAGCCACCGATATAGCCGACCAGCAAGCAGACAAGCCCCACAATGACGAGCGCGACGGTCATAAGCCTCACCTTCCATGCCTGCAACGAACACCGCGAAGCGCGGGTGACTTCCCGCTCAACGAAATACCCAACGCCGAGTTCATCGTTCATTTCGGCCCGCCCGCTCCGCTCTGTAGCGGTGGGGGCGCCCTTCATCGGGCCGATGGCGCGCGTCATGGCGCCGTCTGCCGAACCGTCTCCTAATGGATGTTACGGTAAGGCGGCCCGTCTGATCGGGCAATGCGCTGATGGATGTCGCACGGGAGGTTTTCCGCAGCTACAACGTCAAATCGAGGTGACCATTCGGCTTATTGATGTGCGCCTTTTCACCATTGGCGAATGCCGCCGCGCCTTCCCGCGTCGAAGTCTCCCCTTCGTTGGAAATGGTCCTGTCGACTGAGCGTGCGGCGAAGGCCACCTCTGAAATAATCAACGAGCGCCGTGCCCAGCGGCATCCGATGCTTGCGGCTCGGGCCATTGTATTGGAACAGGAACGCTCGGGTCCCCTCGGCGGCGCGCAGCCGGCCGGGCGTGACCCGAACACCAAAGCCCTTCAGTTCGGAGTCGAAGATCAGCACATCCTTGATGGCGTCCGTCAGCTTCACTGGGGGCATGGGCTTCGCGTATATACTTTGCGGACCCTTTTGATTGTCGTTCGATGGCCGCTGGTGTCGCGTGAAGTCTGGTGATGTGCGAGTGAAGTCGCAGGAAACCGCCAATTCCGGACCTCCAGAGATTTCAACGAATCAGCCGAAACTTCGCGGCCGGGCTGCGGACTCAGAGCGGCCTCAAAGTGCGCGAGGCGAGGTGTACGTAAGCGTCCTGGGTTCCGCGTGTTGCTGGCCGCGCTGGAGAGCGCTTATGAGGATGGTGATAGCTGCCAGGGCAACAGCTCGTTGATGCGGCTGATCGGATGACCATCTGCGATCATGCCGAGGATGCTGCGCAGATGGGCCTCGGGGTTCCGGTCGTTGAGTTTTGCCGTCTGCCGGCATTTGTTGACCCGAGAATGGGTGAGACGTTCGAGGCAGGCTGTGTAACCGCTTGGGCATATCCTGTCGGCGTATCAGACAAGCTGGTCCCCGTGCCGACTCACTGGATGCCGGAGTACCGACGTTGAACTTCCTTGTCGTCGATTTTTGAGGCTAGAGGCGATCAGCCGGAGGGAGAGATCATCGAAGTTGACTGGGTGGACGTACGTGACGGGCTGTGCTTTTTGGTCGAAAATTCTGTTAGGTGCGCCAAAGCTTATGGCACTCACTCTTCGGGTCATCGCGCTCTGTTTTGCAGCTATTGGGCTCTTGGCGCTTTCTGCATGCGCGAAAGGACCACTTTATTCCCAGTCGGGGATTCCGCCGGTAGCTTCAAGCAAGGGACGCGTGTTCCTCTATTGCCCCGAGTGCGCGTACATCACCTTTGGCCAAAATATCCAGATCGACGATCGACAGCTTGGCACCGTCGCGAAAGGGGTATTCTTCGTCGACGTGTCGCCCGGCGCGCATAGGGTTTTCTGCGCGAGGTGCTACGCTCCTGCCAACGGGCGCGATTATTGGGGTCAGTACCTTGACATCGATCTCGGTGCGGGAGAGGCGTACTACATTTCCTTCGTTACATCTCCTGGTGGGCTGCACATGACTCCGGTTAATGCCACTCAGGGAGGACAAGACGTTGCGAACCTGCCCTACATACATGATTGATGGCCATCGTTCCTCGGCCTTCGGCCGGAGCCGACGATGCCGCGACACCGCGCGAACCGGACGCCTACGGTAAGCGTCTGGTGTTCCGCGTGTTGCGGCCATTCCTGTTGGATGCCTATGTCGATGGAGATAGCTGCCAGGGTAACAGTTCACTGATGCGGTTGATGGGATGACCAGCTGCGGTCCTGCCGAGGATGCTGCGCAGATAAGCCTCAGGGTTCCGGTCGTTGAGCCTTGCTGTCTGCATGATGGAGTATATGGCTGCGGCACGTTCGCCGCCGGCGTTGGAACCGGCGAACAGGTAGTTCTTCCGCCCCAGTGCGATGCCTCGCATGGCGTTCTCGGCGACGTTGTTGCCAATCTCGAGCCTGGCATCGGTGAGGAAGCGCGACAGTGCGTCCTGCCGCTTGAGCGTGTAACGGAAGGCATCGTCAAGTTCCGACTTGGCGGAGAGTCTGGTCACGACTTTGCCCGCCCAGTCGAAGAACGCGGCCAGCAACGTGCCATCTCGATCCGGTGCGTCAGCCGCTCGCCCGGCGGAGCGAAGCGAGCCTTGGTCTCGATCGCGTAGAAGCGGTGATGCGATCGATCGCCTCCTTGGCGACCGGCAACTTCTGGCTGTCCCAGACATCGAAGAACTTGCGTCGGCAATGCGCTCGATCTCGATATGACCGCGTGCCGGCGACGGCTCTCGCCCACCTGACAGATGGTCTCGTGCAGCCAACAGCGCCGGCGTCTCGCCCGGTCCATCGGTGACACCAAGCGGCACGGCCCAGCGCTTACAGGTGTCCCACGGCGATAACGCGCAGGATCTCGTCAGAAGGACAGTCCGGTTGAAGTTGGATGGCCTGGGCACGACAAGACAAAACCCCACCACTGGGCTTCCCAGCAGCGGGGTTCCGATCGAATGTACGAGACGGGGGGCACTCGCACACCTCCCGAAGATGGTGATGCTCGGTCGCACGCCCAGCCACAATCGCGTCAGTCAAGGAACAGCCTGCTCCAGCCGGGTGCGAGGCAAACGGGCAACGGCCCGTGAGAACGCTTCGTTCGCGCCGGACGTGCAGAGGCTTGCGATCGGTTGGCCGACACAAGCACATCAGCACACGTTCGCGAAATCATGCGGTACGTGGCCTCGCGATGGCGGAGCCTTGCCGATGAGACAGAGTCCGAAATCGGAACAGCCAAACAGGCACAGGACCAACCAGGGCTCCGCTCCGAATAGAGGATAGTATGGCAACCGCTGCCGAGCTGCGCGCCGAAGTGGCGCGCATGCGTGAGTTCGCCCGCACCGTGACGGAGCCCGAGGTGCTGGAAGAAATCAACCTGCTGATCGCCGAATGGGAGCGGAGAGCGCGGCTGATGGACAATGGCGGCGCCACTGACAATTGAGGACACCGGCCCGGATTTACGACTGCGAACGAAACGCCCGCCCGAAGGCGGCCCGAGTTTGTCGTCACTGGTTATCGACGACTCGTATTGCCATGTTAGCGAGGTGCTCGTGAGGAACGGCTTGGACGCTCGCAATGTCGGCGTCCTGACTCCATCACTACGCTGCCGTTCCCGGCATTGTCAGACCGACGCCGTGCGGATCGCCCGATAGATCGCGCCGTTCCTCCGAAGGTTCAGGCGCTTGGCCTCCAAGGGATGCCTTCATGATTAGAGTCAGGCAGTTCTTCAGTTTCATTATTACTTCTGCATCGCTGTGGACAGCTCTTGCAATTTTCCGGTTTACCAACGCCCGAGCGCAACCGGACAAAAAGACGCAACACCACCCGGCACAGGCGACGAGCGATCGCCATTCCGCGACCTCATGAGCGAGCGACAGCCGCCACGATGGCCGGGGTAATTGCCGTCAAGCGCGCCGCCGTGCCGGCCAGCCTGCCCTGATCGTCGGGGGCACCAGGCATGCAAGCAGTCGACATCCTGCGTCTGTCCGCCTTGACCGCGCCCTACTCTTCTGCACTCATTCGATGCAGCGCAAACCAACTGGTCGTCAGGTGAATCGCGATGTTCGATATCGACCGTTTTGCCGCTGATTGCCGTGCCGCCCTTGCAGAACGCGGCAGTGAAGCAATCCAGGATGTTGTCCGCCGCGCCGTCTCCGATCCCGCCGCTGTCATAGCGGCCCTGGGTGAACATGACGGCCCCTACGCCGCCGTTCTGGTCCGCACGCCCGACCTTACGATCCTGAACGGTGTGTGGGGCAACCGCCAATGGACCCTGCCACACAACCACCATCACCGCGCGATCATTGGCATTTACGGCGGCGGTGAGGACAACATCTTCTGGCGCCGCCTGCCCGAAGACGCGAAAGGCCGCGTCGAGGCGGCAGGCGCCGCATCGTTACGCCAGGGCGATGTCACCGTGCTCGGCCGTGACATCATTCATTCCGTGACCAATCCGTTGGACAAAGCGTCCTACGCCATCCACGTCTATGACGGCGATTTCCTCTCCGCCGAGGGAAAAAGCTGCTGGCATGCGGAGACCCTTTGCGAAATGCCCTATGACGCCGCCGCGGTGTCGCCCGCCTTCGGCCACGCTCTCACGAGCAGATGAAGGATGCTCCAAGGCGCTGACCGGGAAAGCTACGATTTGAGCAACGCCACGATCTAGCTGTGCTGTGATGCGGCGACGTGCGGATCGTTTACGAGATGCACGGTCAGGCCAACGCCGGTCAGGAACGTGCCGCCATGCCCGTCGGATGACGGCGTCAGATGCCCCACCATGCTTGCTGTCTGCATCGCCTGGATGTAGCCGGTCTTGTCGTGCTGGAAATCGTAGATCGTCACCAGGCCATCGCCAGCGGCAAAGGTAAGGTGCGTCCCGCGCCCCTCGTCGTAGATTTTGGTCGGGCCGACGTTCAGGAAGGTGGCACTCTGGTTTGCCGCCATGAAGCGGACGGTTGCATTCGACAGCCCCCACAGCACCATCCCGGCGCCTTTGACGGTCAGGTCGAAGATGTCTCCGTTCGCCGCGTTGGCGGTCGAGAACATGGGATCATCGAGCGTGTTGATGCGATGGACGGTCACTAGGTATCCTCCGTTGGCGGAAAGATACTATGTCGTTACGAGACGGAACATCTGTGAAGTGGCTCACTGTTAATGTTGATAGTGGATACGCTGACGGTTCTGCTGGATTGGGCAGGTGACCCACGATTGTATCGCCGTTGATGCCCGCCGTTTTGCGACCCTTGATTTCTGTCAATGCTACGTTGCGGCCGGCTCGGTACACGACCGTCACAGAACGCAATGGTGGCGGATGGTGAGCGGCGTGTTTGAACTGGCAAGCTATCGCGGGTAGACGACTCCACCCCCGGGATGGCTGCGTGAGCCGGCCTGAAAGCGCCGCCGTGCGGCCGGTGGTGGCATCATCAGCGACGGGACTCACGCTCATTGACCGTGTCAGACCGCACAGGTTGCCGCTGCTGAGGCCGAGGCAAGGGAATCACGGGACCACCTTGCCCGACACACGAGAAGGCTATGGCCTATTGCAGCCTCAAGTTGATTTGAGGCGATCATAGTTAGTGCATTTGGCGAATTACCGCTAACATCACCGACGAATGACGCGGGAATCAGCCGAAAACGCTCGCAGGTCTGTTAACGGGGCCAAATGTTACCAAATGGTCATTTGCCGGGCGCGGAGTCTCCCGCCGCAGGCCGCGACGAAGAAGCGAACGTCTTCAAGGCGCCAACTGACCCCGTGGTTGAGACAGGGAATGGTGATTGGCTTCCGCCACTCCCAGGCGGATCAACCTGGCGCTTGGCCAGGCGTCCCTGTCTATCGGAGATGAGCCCCGCCGATCTGCTGGCGAGGGCTGCCGAGCACCGCCGGATGGCAGCGACAGCGACCACGGCGGCAGTGCGAGACGCCCTGTTGAGGATTGCAAAGCGGTTTGCCGAAATGGCTCAGGACCGGCTCGCCAGGTAGAATTGCCGACATGGGTCGCGGCGCCCGCCGCAGCGGCGAACCGTCTGCCCCCACCCCAGCACAGGCAATCATTCCTTTCGCGCATTGATAGGCTGGCGCAGGTAATCGTTGCCAGACCCGACGGTCCATCGTAAATGAGCCGTTAATCATTGGAGAGGGTTGACGTGCTTAAAGTCGTTCACGCGTCACCCTTGGTCGCGAAGATTCTCACCCATCTGCTGAGCGTCGGGACCGTCGTGACACTGGTGTCATGGATCACGGCCCTGATCGGTGCCTACCTGACCTTTGCCATCCGGACGGATCACGGATATCAGAAAAACGCCGCGAATTTTCTCCGCTTTTGCTTCCCCTCGGCGATCCTGCGCAGCAGGTCATGCCGGCTCGACGCGATGTTCGTGGTCAGCCAGCACTTCTTGGCACCCCTGCTCCTGACACCGATCCTGTTGACCAGCGTGGGCATCACGTTCGGAACGCATCACCTGCTCGAAACCATCGTGGGATCGCGGCCGGTCGTCACAGATTCCCTCTGGCTGCGTCTGGCTGTGCTCGCGACCGGCGTTGTGATCCAGGATGGCGTCAACTTTGTCGTGCATTACTACGACCACAAGTTGAAATTCATGTGGGAGTTCCACAAGGTCCATCATTCATCGACATTCTTGATCCCGCTCACCAACCGGCGCGAGCATCCTGTCCAGTCCGTGTTCGACGAGACGCCGCAGCTGCTGGCAGTCGGCGTCTGGATCGGGCTGATCACCTACCTGCTGCGGATGCCGATCGGCGATAACGTCGTACTGGGTATGGATGCATGGTTCTTCGCGAACCTGCTGTCGTTCTATCATCTCCGCCATTCCCATATCCCGATGTCCTACGGCTGGCTCGAGAATTTCGTCATGAGCCCGGCTCAGCACCAGCTTCACCACAGCTACGCGGTCCAGCATTGGGACCGCAATTTCGGGCTGCTGCTGTCGGTCTGGGACAAGATGGCCGGAACCTTCGTGCGTTCCGCTCCTCAGGAGGTACGCCTGGGGCTGCCGGCCGAGTATACGCACGACTTCAACACGCTGGTGAAACTCTACGTCACGCCGATCCGCAACGTTGTCCTGATGGCGATGGATTGGATCGGGGAAAGCCTGCAGACTGCTCCAGCGATGGAACGGACTTCACGCCGAGAGGCGGACGCCACCCCGCGGTTGATGTCGGGGCCCCCCAGGATCGAGGCAGGGATCGTCACCGCCGAAGACTGACCACGGCCAGCGAAACGCTGGCTCATCCTTCGCACCTCTCAGGCTCTTGCTCGGGAACATGACGCCAGGTGAAGCCGCGCGGGAGCCGTGGCAGCGGCGTGTCCTTCTTCGCGTAAACGCTCCACCCCGTAGCCGCGCCGAAGACGTTGAGCTCAAGATATTCGCCCGTGCGGGTGGCAGGCTCGCCGGGCAGGTGTTCGATATGGTTCATCCCCATTATCTGGCACAGGACAGCGCGGTTCTGGTTGATCCAGGTCAACCGACGCGAATGCCAGGGAGAAAGCCGAGATGAACCTACGCGCCTCGCCCGCAACGGCGGCAGACTGCTCTGTCCTGCGACGGCAACGTCAGGGCCAAAGCAAATAGGTGCGGATACGCTCGTCCGGGTGGCGCTGGACAATGGGTGAGGCAGCCTCGAACAGCAGCTTCATCGGTACATTGAACGGAGGCTGGTCGAGGAACAGTGCCGAGTCCTTCCAAATGCGGATGTCGATGCCGTGGCCAATATCGCGGTTCGGCACGCATGGCGCCGAAGGGGCGGGCTGGTAGTCGCTGTAAACCACGTACTTGTATTGCTTGAGCTTCGGAATGACCCGGAGGATTTCATCATTCGACAGATGCTGGAACACCTCGCGGATCAGGCAGAGCTCGCCATCCGGCAAGGGGTCGGAGATGATGTTGAGGCATGCGAATTCGATCCTTGAGCTGCCATGGTTCGCCATGTTCTGGCGGATCAAGGGCTCGACGACGTCGACTCCCATGTAGGCAACGTCGCTCGCGCCAAGGAACCGCTTGGCAACGCGGAAGTCACCGCAGCCAAGATCCACAATGGAGCGAATTCCGCGCGCCGCGATAAGTTCCGCGATTCCGGTCGCATAATGATTGGCGGCCTCGCTGTCGGATCCCGGTCCTGAATAGAACTCACCTTTCTCGCCACCCCACATGGAGCGCTGATACACTTCCTGGAACACCTCACCGACCGGGCGCCGACGGTTGCGCACCCAGCGGATGCGCCGTTTGATTTCGCGCGCCACGCGCCTGATCTCCCAGGGCGTGTGAGCCTTTACCGTGTCAACGAAATTCATGAGGTTGCCCCTCGAGCCACCGGTGAAATAAATGATGCAATCTCCTGATGGGCCTCACGCCATCGACCCTCGCAGGCAACGAGGCGCCCGCCGGATGGATGGACTGGACCCGTTTCGGTTGACAGTTTGTCACCAGGGTGATTGCGGCATCGTAGGTCATCTTCACCCCGCCAAACGATGGATGCCTCGTAGCCGTTCCGGAATGGCGATGTCCAGAACTGTAACGGCCTGTAACGCCAATTTCAAACCGACCACGCGGTAGGCTCGTACTCGCGCAATAGTAGCATAGAATCTCAACCGAGCGTTGCCGTCAATCGATCGTCAACACGTTGTTACTCTTCGCCGATCACGGCAACTCTCGCAGGTTGCATCCGTGCCTCAAGGGACGTGCAACGCGTCCCATCGGCCAGAAGGGCAACCACTTCGTCCTCTGGCAAGGCGCGACCAAAGAGCCATCCCTGGCCAACATCGCAGCCGATCCCGCGCAGAGCATCGGCCTGACCCTGCTCCTCAACGCCTTCGGCTACCGTCAGGAGTCCAAGCGTGTGCCCCAGGCCCACCACCGCCGAGACGATCTTCCAGCTGTCCGTCGCCTCCGACATCTCCTGGATGAACCGCGCATCGATCTTGATCTTGTCGAATGGCAGCGCCTGGAGATGGGCAAGGCTGGAATAGCCCGTACCGAAATCGTCGATCGCCAGCCGTACGCCAATGGCCTTCAGCTCGAGTAAAACATCGCGCGCCAGCTTGAAGTCGGTGACAAGCGTGCTTTCCGTGAGTTCGAGCTCAAGCCGCTGTGCTGCCAGCCCGGACTCAGCCAATGCCGCGCACACAGCGCCGGGCAGTCTTCGGTCCCGCAGTTGCAACGGCGAGACATTGATCGCCAGCACGATGTTGTCCGGCCAGGTCGCCGCGGCGCGACAGCCTCTGCGCATGAGGCGCTCCGTCATCGCCACGACCAATCCGGCATCCTCGGCGACAGGGATGAACTCAGCCGGGGGCACAAACCCCCGTGTCGCATGCCGCCAACGTGCGAGCATTTCAAAACTGACGATCAGGCCCGAGGCAAAGTCGATCTGTGGCTCGAAAAACGGAATGATGTCGTCATTGGCGATGGCAGCCCGCAGGTCTTCCTCGAGCAAGGCCCGCTCGCGGATCCGCTCATCCATTTCAGTCTCGAAGAACCGGAATGAGCTGCCACCCTCTGCTTTCGCCCGATACATCGCCAGCTCGGCGCGCCGCATCAGCGTTTCCGCGTCTTTCCCGTCGGCGGGCGCCAGCGCTATGCCGATACTCAGGTCAACCGTCGCATGGAGTGCCGCGAGTTCGACAGGTTCAACGGCCGCGGCAATCAATCGCCTGGCAACACGCGCCGCGTCTTCTGCCGGATCCATGCCTCGCGTCATGGCAACAATCGCGAACTCATCGCCGCCCAGGCGAGCGATCACATCAACCTCGCGGATGGTACTGCGCAGGCGTTCTGCCACAGCCTGCAGCAGGTGGTCGCCTGCCGCATGGCCATGCAGATCGTTGATCAGCTTGAAGCGATCGAGATCCAGCACATACAGCGCGAAACTGCCACCATCTCGCCGTAGCCGGCCGAACGCCATGTTGAGGCATTCCCCAAGCCGGCAGCGGCTGGCCAATCCCGTCAGCGCGTCATGGCTGGCCGTATGTAATAGCGCCTCTTCCGCCTCCTCGCGGCGAGCCAGTTCGCGCTCCAGTGCAGCCTGCGACCGCCCGATGAAGTGATACGATATGCCAAGCACCAGGGGCGCCAATGCCACGACAAACTGTACCCGGTTCGTGAGGAACAACGCCGCGACAGTATCCGCCGAGAGCGGCACTGCGTTCGAATACAGGTCAACTGCGAGAGCAATGAGCGGGAAGCAACAACCGAACAGAACGCCAAAGAGGGTGAATTTGAGTGTGGTGAGATGCCATTGGCTGAAAATCGGATTGTCAGCCAAATCCTCGGCAGCCCGGCCGCTGTGGTGGTCGTACCTCACGGACAGACCGTTGCCGGTCGTCGCGTCGAAACCACGTCCATCCCCCTTCGCGCAAAAGAACAGGGACGCGTGATAGCGCGGGAAGTTTGAAATAGTGTTGATGATGCATCGCCTCGCGACCGCCGGCACCATCAATGATCACGTCTGAAAAAGCCTGGTCATGCGTGCGTCCATGCTCATGCATGCAAACGCCTTGACTGCACCGCACGAGACGCGGCGATCAGCCCGCGCAGCCCGGTCCGGCGCGGACACCGAACGATCTACCAAAGGCCGACCGGAACGCACCCCTCAGGGACGCGCGCCGCCATCGGCCTCCGCTGATCTTCGCAGTTGACCCAGAGCGTCTGCTGGCCTACCTGCAACTGCGAATGCTTCGCATCTAGGGATCGAAGATGCTCGCCAGCCTTGTCATCGTGTTCCGGGAAGTCATCGAGGCCGGTCTGATCGTCGGCATCGTGCTGGCGGCAACACGCAGCGTGCCGCGCCGTGGGCTCTGGATCTCGTTCGGCGTCATCGGCGGCACCCTGGGTGCCTGCGTCGTCGCCGCCTTCGCCGGTGAGCTCGGCTCGCTGTTCAACGGCTCCGGCCAGGAGCTGTTCAACGCCGCGATCCTGCTGGTCGCCGTCGGCATGCTGACCTGGCACAACACCTGGATGGCGAGCCACGGCAGGGAGCTTGCCCGCGAGGTGCGCGCGATCGGCAGCGCGGTGGCCGCCGGTGATCGCCCTCTCACCGCCCTCGCCGTCGTCGTCGGCGTCGCCGTGCTGCGCGAAGGCTCCGAGGTCGTGCTGTTCCTCTACGGCATCTTCGCCGCCGGCAGCACATCGGTCTCGGACATGGTCGCCGGCGGCGCTGGCGGTATCGTGCTCGGCGCAGCCTTGTCCGCGCTGATCTATCTCGGCCTCCTCGCCGTCCCCGCCCATCGCCTGTTCGCCGTGACCACCAGCCTGATCACCCTGCTCGCCGCAGGCCTCGCTGCCCAGGCCGTCTTCTTCCTGCAACAGGCCAACTACTTCCAGGGCATGGCCTCGCCGCTATGGGACACGTCATGGCTGTTGAATGACGGCAGCCTGTTCGGCCGGCTGCTCCATACGCTTGTCGGCTACACCGCCACGCCCGATGGCGCCCAGTTGCTCGCCTATGGACTGGTCGTCGCTTTCATGCTCGCCTTGATGCGGGTCGCGCGCGGCCGGGCCGCCCCCTCTCACCAGCCGGTGCGCTCGTCCCCCTGACCAGAGGGACGTCATGCCGAAAGCACGCGCCGCGGTCCTGCGGCAGACCGGGACGCCGATGACAATCGAGACGGTCGAGGTGGGCCCCGTCGCTCCCGGCGACGTGCTTGTCCGCATCCGCGCCGCCAGCCTGTGTCATACCGACCTGGAAGCCATCGAAGGGTCACTGGCCGTGCAGCTCCCCGCTGTCCTCGGCCACGAGGCCGCAGGCGAGATCGCTGAACTCGGAGTAGGCGTCACTGACCACGCGATCGGCGATCGCGTGGTGCTCTCCTGGAACCCGCATTGCGGGCGCTGTTTCTACTGCGAACGCGCACAGCCTATCCTCTGTCGCGAGTTCCTCGCCAACGGCCCCAAGGGGTTCCATTTCGACGGCAGGCCGCGCCTGACCTGCGACGGCGCACCGATGCACCAACTCATGTACCTCGGTGGCTTTTCCGAATACTGCGTCGTGCCGGCGCAGAGCGCGATCCGCGTGCCCGAATCAATGCCGTTCGACTGCGCCGCCCTGCTCGGCTGCGGCGTGATGACCGGCGCCGGCGCCGCCACCCGCATCGCGGACCTCCGCTGGGGCGCCGTGGCGATGGTGATCGGCGGCGGCGCCGTCGGCCTGTCCGCGGTCCAGGGCTGCCGCCTCGCCGGCGCCACCTCGATCATCGCGGTCGATCCCAACCCTGCGCGCCGCCAGCTCGCTCAGGCCATCGGCGCCACCCATGCCTGCGAACCGGCCGAGGCCCCTGCCCTCGCCCGCACCCTCACCGAAACCCGCGGCGCCGACGTCGTGATCGAAGCCGCCGGCCGCCCCGAGACCTTCCGCCTGTCGATGGAAACCGTGCGCCCCGGCGGCCAGGTCGTCTGGCTCGGCAAGACCGGCGTGAACGAGGACGTCGCCTTCCGCTGGGGCAGCCTGATGCAGGAGAAGCGCATCACCCGCAGCTCCTACGGCGGCGCGAAACCCGCCCAGGACTTCCCGCTGCTCGCCCGCGCCTATCTAGACGGCACGCTGAAGCTCGACGAGATGATCTCCACCCGCATTCCGCTCACAGCGATCAACGAAGGTTTCGCCGCCCTCAAGCGCGGCGAGACCGTCCGCAGCGTGATCATGTTCCCATGAAAATCTACGAAGGCGGCCGCAGCCTCGATGGCGCCGTCGTCACCGTGGACGGCGCTCCCCTCAACCCGCGCTTCGATCTGCGCCGGTTCAGCAAGATGGGCTTCGAGTGGACCTACGAAGGCGACGGCCCGCGCCAGCTAGCCCTGGCACTCCTGGCCGACCATCTCGGCGATCCGCAACGCGCGCTCGCCCTCACCGAAGACTTCATGCGCAACGTCGTTGCCGAACTCGACAACGCCTGGCGCCTCACCAGTGACGACATCGACGCCGCACTCTGACTCACCTCCCCCCTTGCGGGGGAGGTCGCGGCGCGCAGCGACGCGGGAGAGGGGGGAGCCGCCTAATCGAACGCCAGCCCCATCGTCTCCGCCACCAGTGCCGGGCGCGTCGAACCTTCCACCTCGATCTGGTTCTCGAACGTCATCCGCACGCCGCCCTCGATATCTTCGACATTCTTCAGTGTCTGGTGCAGCCGTACGTGCGATCCTGCGGGCACCGGCGCCGTGAACCGCACCTTGTTCGATCCGTAATTGATCCCGCGCGACCGCTTCCTGATGGTCAGCACGTTGTGCGACAGCCGAGGCAGCAGCGACAGCGTCAGATAACCGTGCGCAATCGTCTTCCCGCCCGGCATCTCGCGCTTCGCACGTTCCACATCGACATGGATCCACTGATGATCGCCGGTCGCCTCGGCAAACTTGTCGATCATCACCTGATCGACCAGCACCCATTCACTGGTGCCAATCTGCCTGCCGATGAACCCCTTCATGTCGGCCGGGCGTTCCACTTCCAGCATCGCTTCCTCTTGTCCCTATTTGACCTTCCGTCCTATCACTGACCGGGCCAGGAGGAAATCGCCCGCCAGGAGGAATCGCTCGATGGACACGCAGAAGATGTCGCAGCGGCAGGCAGCATTCCGCGCCGACTTTCGCACCCGCATCGCCCCGGCTTATTGGGGCTGGGTCCATGTCGCGTTGATCTACGCGCTCGGCTTCGCGGCCATCTGGTACTGCGCGCGACAGATCTCCCAGCCGGCCTGGTACGAATTCCTGGTGATCCCCGTCGCCTTCTGCATCTCCAATGCGTTCGAGTGGTGGATCCACCGCTACGTCATGCACCGCCCGGTGAAGGGCTTCATGGGTATCTACAAACGCCACACCCTGGCACACCACCAGTTCTTCACCCATCTGGAACCCACGATCGACAATACCCGCGACTTCCGCATCGTCTTCTTCCCACCCTACGCGCTGGTCGCGTTCATGGCGCTGTCGCTGTTCCCGGCCGCCATCCTCGGCCTGGTCGGCCTGCCCAACGCCGCATGGCTGCTGCTGATCACCAATGTCGGCCTCTACCTGAACTACGAGCTGTTCCACTACTGCTGCCATGTGAAGGACGACAGCGTCGTGCGTCACATTCCGCTGGTGAACTCGATCCGCCGCCATCACATCGCACACCACAACACGGCGCTGATGATGGAGCGCAACTTCAACCTGACCTATCCGATCGCCGACTGGTTCTTCGGCACGTCCGATCTGCGCTGCGGTCTGCTCCAGCACATCTTCAACGGCTACGCGACACGCTTCGTCCGCCAAGACCTGAAGCGGGTGCGCAACACCAGCGACGATCCGCGTGTCGGCCATGTGCAGGTCGCCGCGGAATGAGCGCCCGCACCAGTATCAAGCAAGGCAAGTCCAGCCTCATCGGCGGCATCGCAGTCGGCGTCGCGGTGCTGGTCCTCTGGACGGCAATCGCGCACGAACTCGCCGCGGACGGAATCGTCACCGTCGCACTCGGCGTTCTCGTGGCGGCAGCCATCGCGACATGGATCAGGATGGCCGACCTGTAGCCCCTCGCCGCCGTGTCATTGCGAGGAGCGCAGCGACGAAGCAACCTCGCTCCAGGATCGCACCCAACAGCAGGCCCCCTCATGCTCCCGCTCGACCCAAAGCTCCGCATCGGCATCCAGACCATCCACCGCCGCACCGAACCGGCCACCGCGCCCTGGCTGCCGCGTATCGACGAACTCATAGACCTCGTCCAGCTCGTCGATCGCAGCGGATACGACTCCCTCTGGGTCGGCGACCACATCTCGTTCGCGGTCCCCATCCTCGACCCGCTCCTCCAGCTGGCCCAGGCCGCCATCGCCAGCCGTCGCCTCACCCTCGGCACCTCGGTGTATCTACTGCCGCTCCGCCACCCCGCGCCCGTCGCCAAACAGGTCTCCACCCTCGACCACCTCACCGAAGGCCGCCTGATCTTCGGCGTCGGCGTCGGCGGCGAATTCCCCCGCGAATACGAAGTCTGCGGCATCCCCCGCAACGAACGAGGCGCCCGTCTCTCCGAAGCCATCCCGTTGCTCCGCCAATTCTGGAGCGGCGAGCCCGTCACTCACGCCGGCCACTTCTACGGCCCCTTCACCGACATCCCCATGCGCCCACCCACGCGCCAGCCCGGCGGGCCGCCGATCTGGTGCGGCGGCCGCTCCGATGGCGCGCTGCGCCGCACCGGAAAACTTGCCGACGGCTGGCTCTCCTACGTCGTCACCCCCGAAATGTATAAGGCCGGCCTGGAGAAAATCGCCGCCGCCGCCGAAGGCCGCAACCTGGACAAATTCGGCACCGCCCACCTGCTTTTCACCCGCATCGACGACACCTACGAAGCCGCCCTAGACGCCGCCACCGAAACACTTAGCGTGCGCTACGCCATGGACTTCCGCCGCGCCGCACAGCGCTACTGCGCGCTCGGCCGCCCCGACCAGGTCGTCGAACGCATCCGCGAATTCCATGCCGCGGGCGTTCGCCATATCATGCTCGACCTGCTAGGCCCCTACGAACAACGCGACGATCAGATCGCGCGCTTTGCAGCCGAGGCAATGCCGCTGCTGCGCGATCTGACCCAATAAAAGGAAACGTCCATGCCGCGCGACCTGACCGCCATGCTGCGACCGCGCTCGATCGCATTGGTCGGCGCCACCGACCGCTCGCGCTGGTCGCAGAACACGTTCGACAACCTCATCAACCGTAAATACGCCGGCGCCGTCCACCTGATCAGCCGCCGAGGCGGCATCGTGCACGGCCGTCCCGCCGCCACCTCCTGCGTGACCCTTGGCGAACCGATCGACCTCGCGCTGCTGATGGTCCCTCTCGCCGCCATCGACGAAGCATTCGCCGACCTCGCCGCCGCCAAGGTCCACAACGCGGTGATCCTCACCTCCGGCTTCGCCGAAACCGGCCACGACGGCGCACAGCTGCAATCGCACCTGTCAACGCTCGCGCGCCGGCACGACGTATCGCTGCTCGGCCCCAACTGCCTTGGCTTCGTCAACTTCATCGACAATGTCCCACTCTGGACCGGCGGCTTCCGCGCGCCAGGCAAGCCAGGTGGCATCGCCGTCGTCACGCAGAGCGGCGCCAACGGCAGCTTCATCTCCAGCCTCGCCGCGCAGCACGAGATCGGCCTGTCGCACATGGTCTCCACCGGCAACGAAGCCGACTTGGATTGCGCTGCCTTCATCGAACACCTGATCGATCAACCGGAAGTCCGCGCCATCGCGCTGTTCGCCGAAACCATCCGCCACGCACCCAGTTTCGCCGCCGCCGCTCGTCGCGCCATCACCGCCGCCAAGCCGATCGTCGTGCTGAAGATCGGCCTGTCCGAAATCACCGCGCGTTCCGCCGCTGCGCACACCGGAGCCCTGGTCGGCGATGATCGCGTGTTCGACGGTGTCTGCCGCCAACTCGGCATCGTCCGCGTTGACTCGATCGAGGACCTGCTCTTCACCGCCGACGTCATCGCCCGCACCGGCGTGCTGAAACCCAACGGCCTCGCCGCGGTCTCCATCTCCGGTGGCGCCTGCGAAATCATCGCCGACCGCGCGCAAGTGCTGAATGTTCCTCTCCCGGAACTCTCCGCCAGCGCCACCGCCGAACTCCGAGCCGCACTGCCAAGCTTCGGCACACCGCACAATCCGCTTGACATCACCGGCGCCGGCGTCCTGCAACCCGACCTGTTCGAGCAAGGCCTGCGCATCCTCGGCAAACAGCCCGAATACTCCGTCCTGGCCTGTCTGTTCGACGTCCCCGTCTCCGCCGAACTGGCCACCGAATTCACCCGCACCGCGCTAGGTCACATCGCCGCCGGCCTGCACGCCGCATCGATGCCCGCCTTCATGATCAGCCACACGACCAAGCCGGTCACCGATGTCGCCACCCAGATCATCGAGGAGATCGGGCTCCCCTACATCAGCTGCGGCATACACCACGCCATGAACGCCCTGGGCGCCGCCTTCTGGTGGTCGGATCAGTACCGCCGCCTCGCAGACGTATCTGCAACCATCACGACAATTGCCGATGCAAAAGAACGTCCCACATCAGAACGCAACACCCTCGACTATCTGAAGTGCAGCGGTGTGCCGGTCGTACCCAACACCCTGGCGCGCGACGCGGACCAGGCGGTCACCGCGGCACGAGACATCGGCGGGCGCGTCGTCCTGAAGATCGCCTCCGACGACATCACCCACAAAAGCGACATCGGCGGTGTGATCCTGAATCTCGAAGGCGACGGCACCATCCGCGATGCCTTCCAGCGCATCATCGCCGCAGCTCCCACTACCGCCCGTGTCGATGGCGTGCTCGTCGCACCCATGCGCTCTGGCGGCTTGGAACTCTTCGTCGGCTGCACCCGCGATCCGCAATGGGGCCCGGTGATCGCCGTCGGTCTGGGCGGCGTATGGGTCGAAGTGCTCCAGGATGTCGCCCTCCGCCCACTCCCGATCGATGCCGCCGAAGTCAAACGCATGCTCACCGAACTCCGCGGCGCCAAGATGCTGGAAGGTATCCGAGGCATGCCCGCCGCCGACCTCGACACACTTGCCGCAGTCATCGCCCGCATCGGCGATGCCGCGGTAGCCCTGGGCGATAATCTCGAAGCCCTCGAAGTGAACCCGCTCTGGGTACGCGGCAGCGACGTGGAGGCACTCGATGCACTGGCAGTCTGGATACGATCGGAATGAAGACGTCACCGGCCCCCCTGCCGCGCGCCATTCAAATTTAGCTACACGCAGTATGGGAGTCAGGGTGATCGCATCCGGCAAATGGTGGCGGGTGTCGGCAAAGGATTCAACACGGAGAGCACCGAGAACCACAGAGCGCCACGGAGTTAGCAGATGCAAGCTTCGCGCGAAGCGCCAAAAACCTACCTCTGTGGCCCTCTGTGCTCCTCGGCGTCCTCCGTGTTAAGAATCTTGCACTGCCGCCACAGGCACTGGCCCAGCCGATCGCCCCGGCCACGCAATCGGAGATCATGACCGCTTTGAATGAGCCAATTTCGGACAGGCCTCGCCACACTGCTGGTCAGGAATGGCGCGAGGAGGAAAGAACCACACCATGGACCTGAGCCTCTCCGACAAGCACCGCGCTCTGCAAGAGGAAGTGCGAAGCTTCGTCCGCACCCACGGTCACAAATCGCCGAAGCTCGGCGGCGGCCGCAAACGCCCCGACCAGAAAACCCGCGAATGGCAGAGACTCCTTGTCGACCACGGCTATGTCGGTCGCACCATTCCCCGCGAGTACGGCGGCTCCGGCCTCGAACCCGACGTCCTCGAAGCCGCCGTCATCGCCTCTGAATTCGCCGCCGCCGGTATCTACGCCGGCATGACCAACCAGGGCATCAGCATGCTGGTCCCCACCCTCCTCGAAGTCGGCACCCCCGAACAGAAGAAGCAGTGGGTGGAAAAGACCATCCGAGGCGACGTCATCTGGTGCCAGGGCTATTCCGAGCCAGGTTCCGGCAGCGATCTCGCCTCCCTCTCCACCAAGGGCGTCCTGGAAAACGACCACTTCGTCGTCAACGGCCAGAAGATCTGGACCAGCAGCGCGCACTACGCCGACTGGATGTTCCTGCTTTGCCGCACCGAGCCCCACGCCTCCAAGCACGACGGCATCTCGTATCTACTCCTGTCCATGCAGACCCCCGGCATCGAGGTCCGCCCCCTCCGCACCATGACCGGACGCGCCGAATTCAACGAGGTCTTCTTCACCGACGTCCGCGTGCCCGCCGACCAGATCGTGCTCGGCCGAGGCAAAGGCTGGTACGTCGCCAACGTCACCCTCAAGCACGAACGCTCCATGATCGGCAACGCCGAGAAAATGACCACCCGCCTAGAACAGCTCATCACGCTGCTGAAACAGCGCAACCTGCTGGGCACCACCGAGTACCGCGACCGCCTGCTCAAGCTGCAAGGCGAGGTCCTCGCCTGGAAAGCCCACAACCTGCGTCTCCTCACGGAAGCCGCGCAGGGCATCGATTCCGGCGTCAAGCGCATGATCATCAAATACGGCGGCACCATGCTGGGCTTCCGCCTCGCCTCGCTCGCCATTGACGCGCTCGGCACGGACGGCCTGCCCTTCGAAAGTGCCGGTGAGGATGCCGAAGACGACGACGCCACCACCTGGAACATCGACTACCTCTACGATGTCGGCCTGATGATCGGCGGCGGCTCCAACAATATCCAGAAGAACATCATTTCCGAACGCGGCCTCGACATGCCGCGCGAGCCAAAAGTCGCGAGGGCCTGATGGAATTCGCCCTCTCCGAGGAACAGCGCCTCTTCGCCGACTCCCTGCGCGATCTGCTGGCCGACCGCATCACCATCGACTCCCTCCGCCGCCACGCGGATTCCGGCAACGGCTTCGACCCCACCCTGTGGGACCAACTCACCCAACTCGGCCTCCCCGGCCTGCTGGTTCCCGAACGCTTCGGCGGCGCCGGCCTCGGCGTGCTCGATGCCGCCGTCGCCGCGGAAGCCATCGGTGGCGCCGCGGCCTACGCCCCCTTCGCCGGCGCCATCGTCATGGCCACGCTCGCCTTCATCCACGGCGCCACCGAGGCCCAGCAGGACGAATTTCTCCCCGGCATCGCCGCGGGAGAAATCCGCTTCGGCGTTGGCATCAGCCACGACGGCAGCACAGCCACCGCGGCAATCGACTCCGGCGCCCCCACGCATCTACTGGTGTATCTACCGGACGGCACCGCCGCCGTGCTCCCTGCCGACACGGCCACCATCCAGATCCACCGCAGCATCGACCGCACGCGCCCCATCGCTGACATCCGCTTCAACCCGGCCAACGCCACCATCCTGAACGCCGCCAATGCCCCCCTCGCCGCCATGCACCGCGTGCTGGACGCCGGCCGCATCGTGCTCGCCGCCGATACGTTCGGCGCCGCCCAGCACATGTTCGACGCGGCGCTGGCCTTCGTGAAGCAGCGCACGCAGTTCAACCGCATCATCGGCAGCTTCCAGGCGGTGAAGCACCAGTTCGCTGACATGGTCACCGTGCTGGAACCGTGCCGCGCCATGGTCTGGTACGCCGGCTACGCGCAGGACGCACTGCCCGATGAAGCCCGCCTCACCGCCCTGCAAACCAAGGCGCATCTCGGCGATATCGGCCGCGACATCGCTCGCATGACCACCGAGGCGCACGGCGGCATGGGTTTCACCGACCTGCTCGGCCTGCACTACTGGTTCAAGCGCATCAGCTACAATCGCCAGATGCTCGGCAGCCCCGAACAATGCCGCGAGGAAGCTGCGCGCCTGCAAGGATGGGCCTGATGCAATCCTTCATCGATTCCTCCCCCCTGCGCGACGATGGTCCTGCCCTCGCCGCCCGCATGCGCCGCGACGGCTATCTGTTTCTCCGCAACCTGCTGCCACGCGAAGGCATCGCCCATGTCCAACGCCAGATCGCCGGCATCGCCCGTGACGCCGGCTGGCTGCAACGTGACACCCCATTGGAAGACGCGATCGCCGACCTCGACGGTTTCTGCGTCGATCCCGACCCCACCTACTTGCAGACTCTCCGCCGCATCAACCGGCTCGAGGACTACCACGCCCTCAAACACCACCCCGTCCTGATCAACCTGCTGGAGCGCATGCTCGGCGGTCCCATCCTGCCGCACCCACGCGTGCTGATGCGCAATATCTTCCCGGCCCGCGACGAATACACCACCAAGGCCCACCAGGACTTCCCCAACGTCCAGGGCACCACGGAAGTCTATACAGCCTGGATGCCGCTGATCGACTGCCCGATGCACGTCGGTCCGCTTCAGATCGCCACCGGCTCCCACACCAGCGGCGTCTACGACTTCGGCATCGCCGGAGGCGCCGGCGGCATCGAGATCAAGGACCCGCTCGAAGGCACCTGGGCCTCCAGCGACTTCGCCGCGGGCGACGTGCTGCTGTTCCACAGCATGGTGGTCCACAAAGGGGTCCCCAACCGCAGCGACAGGCTGCGCATGTCGATGGACGTCCGCTACCAGCTCGTCAGCGAGCCCTTCAACATCGACAATGCCAATGCCGACGGCCAGCCGCTCTCCTGGGACGACATCTACGCCGACTGGAAATCCGACGCGCTGAAATACTACTGGCAGCGTCTGCCTCTCACCCTGAAGCCCTTCGACCCCATCTGGTTCGACAAGCGCGACGCCCTCGGCTTCGAACTCGGCGAAGCGCGCGACCCCCGCGCCCGCTCCGTCCTGCAACGTATCGTCGCCCGTGATGCCGACCCCGGCAAGCGGGCACGCGCCCAGCACCTACTGGACGCGCTGCCGTGACCAGGTACGATGTCCGTCACTACAACAGTATAGGCTCCACCAACGACGAGGCCGTGCGCCTGGCCAACGAAGGCGCCCCGCACGGCACCGTGGTGCACGCTGATCAGCAGACCGTCGGCCGGGGCCGCCTGTCGCGCAGATGGCAAAGCCCACCCGGCAACCTCTACCTCTCCATCATCCTGCGCCTGGACCTTCCCCCCGAGCGCACCACCGAGGTCAGCTTCATCTCTGCCCTCGCAGTCGCCGATGCCATCGAAACGATGTTGCCGAAGCAGGAACGCACCACGCTGAAATGGCCGAACGACGTGCTGGTGCGCGACGGCAAGATCTCTGGCATCCTGCTCGAACAGACCGGCGACGCGCTGATCCTCGGCATCGGCATCAACGTGCTCCAGCCGCCGGGCGGCGTATCCTACAACGTATCCACAATCGTCGGCTGCGGTGGCCTCGGCACCGTCGATGGCACCCGCAGCGCACTGCTGGCGGCACTCGCCAACTGGCTGGACATCTGGCAGCGCGACGGCTTCGCCGCTGTCCGCTCCACCTGGCTCGCACGCGCCCACGCGCCAGGCACCACGCTTCGCGTGCAAATCGGCGACCACACCATCGAAGGCCGTTTCGCCGATCTTGCACCCGACGGCGCACTGCTCCTGGACACCGCCGAAGGACGCAAACGCTACGTGGCCGGCGACACATCCCTCTCCGCCCCTGGGGGCGGAGAGGTCAGGTGAGGTGGGGGACCGGCCGCCCCCCTCCACACCGACCGGATTGTTTCACGTGAAAATCGCCGGCGTGCTGCCCGTATTTCATCGCTTCGCTCCTCTCGTTGCCCGGCAACGGGAGTTATCAGCCAACCCGACAAGGCAAGCGACCCATCCCTCTGTCACACAAAGGGGCTTTCGCAGGTGCGGCATAAGTTCCATGCTGTTGCCCAATCCAGAACAGAGGCACGCATGTCCGGGACCGTCCAGGCTGAACCTCAGACCCAGCCCGCCGACACCCAGCCGGTGGTGGTGAAGAAGTATGCCAACCGGCGGCTGTACAATACCGAAAGTTCCAGCTACATCACGCTCGACAACCTGGCCGAGATGGTCCGCCAGGGACGCGACTTCGTCGTCTACGATGCCAAGACCGGCGAGGACATCACCCGTTCCGTCCTCACCCAGATCATCGTCGAGGAAGAAGGCAAGGGACGCGCCCTTCTCCCGACCGCCTTCCTCCGCCAGCTCATTGGCTTCTACGGCGACCAGATGCAAAGCCTGGTGCCCCGGTTCCTCGAACAGGCGATGGGTGCCTTCGCCCAACAGCAGGACCAGGTGCGCTCCGCCATGCAGAAGACCATGGGCTCCATGGGCACCCTGTTCCCGTTCGGCAATATGGAAGAGGTCGGGCGGCAGAACTTGGCGATGATGGAGCGTGCGCTCAGCCTGTTCACCCCATTCTACCGAGCCCAGGATGCCGCGCCCTCCACCCAGTCCGAGGAAATCGCCGCCCTGCGCGCCGAGGTGGCATCCCTGCGCCGCCAGCTGGAGGAAGCCCGCGGCAAGATCTGAAAACCAACCGACCCTCGCCGCCCCTAAAGCAGCTTCGTCAGATCGTCCCAGCCATACGCGACACCCACGGACACAAACCCGTCCCGTTCCTCCTCGCGCCGCAGGATCTCCCTGCCACCGAGCGTCTCATAAAACCTGCGAGCCGGCGTATTCGCCTCCAACACCCACAGCGAGGCCGCTGTATGCCCGCGATCCAGCAGATCGCGCGCCATCAACGCCATCAGGCGGCGGCCCACCCTGCGCCGCTGCGCCGCCCGCAGCACATAGATCGCCCCGATCTCCGCCGAGAACGGCAGGGACGCATCGCGCTGCGGCCCCGCGGATCCGAAGCCGATAATCGCCCCGTCCTGCTCGGCAAGCTGCACGCTCGCCCCGCTTTCGATGATGCCATGCCACATCGCGGCCCGCCGGCCAGCGTCCAGGCCAGCCAGCACGTCATCGGGGATCAAGCCGGCATAGGCCTCGCGCCAGGCCTGGACATGCGCGACCCCAAGCGCCTCGACATCGGCCACCGTGGCCAGCCGGAAGCAAGGCCATGCCTGCCGAGCATTTACAATGAATTCAAGGATCAACGCCGGATCCTTCACACCACGTGCCCGCTCCACGCCAGACGACACATCGACAGCCGGCGCTCCCGTCATGGCCACTGCCTCCGCCACGTTGGCGACCGTCAGCCCGCCCGCCAGGATCCAGGGCGCCGGCGCCGTCCAGCCGCGCAGCAGGGACCAGTCGAAGCTGGTCGCGTTGCCGCCCGGCCTGGTCGCCCCCGCCGGCGCCTTGGCTTCCAGCAACAGCCGGTCAGCACCCTCGGCCGATCCAGGCAGGTCCCGCCCGCTCTCAATCGCAACCGGGCGCCAGACCGGCAACCCGAAGCGCGCGCACAGCGCCAGAAGGTCCTGCCCGCCATAAACCTGCAAAGCGTCCAGCCGAATGGCATCGAGCGCCGCGGCAATCGCCTCAAGCGCCGGGTTCACGAACAGACCCACCCGTGCCGGTCCCCCCGGCGAGCGGGCCGACAGCTCAGCCGCCTGCTGCGGCGTGACATAGCGCGGCGACCGCGGAAAGAAATTGAACCCTACCCAGTCGGCTCCCGCCTCGATGCTGGTATCGAACGCAACGGCATCGTTGATGCCGCAGATCTTGACCCTGGTCATGCCGGTGGCAGTGGCGGCAGCCGTGCCTTCAGTGACTGCACTTCCGCCTCCAGCAGCCGCACCGCCTGTTCCGCCCGGCGCGCCCGGCTCCGCTGGGCCAGCACCGAGAACCAGACGAGGAATCCGCCCATCAGGAACGCAATCGCCACGGCGGCCAGGATTGCCAGCGACAACGGCACTTCCAGCGAAAAGTCCGTCGGCCACAACCCAAGCGTCACCGCCGCCCGGTTGGACAGCGCGAACACCACCATCAGCAGCAGCAGCGGAAGCCCGATGACTAGGCGCATGGCATGCAATTCAGGACGCGCGCGCCGGCCGCCCCTTGTTCACGCGCTCGCGCAGTTCCTTGCCCGCCTTGAAGAACGGCACCGCCTTCTCGTCCACCGGCACGGCCTCGCCGGTCCGCGGGTTGCGGCCCGTCCGCGCGTTCCGCCGCTTGACAGTGAAGGCGCCGAAGCCGCGCAGCTCCACCCGCTCGCCTCGCGCCAGTGCACCGGTGATCTGATCGAAAACCGTCGCAACGATCAGCTCGACATCCGCGCCCCTCAGGTGTGGATTGTTGGCGGCCAACTCCGCGATCAGCTCCGATTTGGTCATGCCCCCAGCCGATGACGGACGGTTCAGTCACCGGAACGTTGCCAGAGCGCCTGCGCCCCGTCAAGCTTAACTCCTTGGGACAAAACGGTTTTCCAAAGACTGTCGATAATCCAGCTCAGGCTGGATGACAGCACGCGCGATGTCAGACCGCCTGTCGTGAGGTCCTCCGTCGGCAGGCTGGACGGCACACCCTTCTCCTTGGCCAGCCAGTCACGGGCAGCGCGTTCGCCGCCAATCTGGTCGACCAGCCCCAGGTTCAGTGCCTGCCGGCCGGTATAGGGCCGCCCATCCGCCAGCGTCCGCACCTTATCCGGGTCCATGTGGCGTCCCCGCGCAACCATGGTCACGAACTGGTCATACATGTCCATCACCAGCCCTTGCAGCACCTGCCGCCCTTCCGGCGACAGCGGCCTGGTGTAGCTCGGCTGGTCCTTCAGCGGCCCCGAGACGATGGGCTCGGAATTGATCCCCAGCTTGCCCAGCAGCCCCGAGATATCCCCCGTCTCCAGGAGCACGCCGATGGACCCGGTCAGTGTCGCTTCGCTGGCAAAGATCCGTGCCGCGGGAACCGAGATCATATAGCCAGCCGACGCCGCCACCCCGCCCATCACGGCAACGACCGGCTTCTTCGCCGCCACCCGCACGATGGCATTGTGCAGCGCCTCGCCGCCCGCCACGCTGCCGCCGGGACTGTCCACCGAGACAATCACCGCCTTGATGTTGGCATTGTCGGCCAGCTTGTCGATCGCGTCGGTCAGCTTGCGGTCCTGGGTGATGATGCCGCTCACCACCACCCGCTCGACCCGTGCGCCCTCGAACCCGACACGCTCGCCCCGCAGCGCCACCAGCACCGCGGCAAGCACCGCCAGCACGGCAAAGCCGCGCCAGAAAAACAGGCGCCGCTTGAGGCGGCGCCTGTCCAACAAAAGATCGGTTTCCAGGCTCACAGCCGGCTGACCTCAGCCCTCCGACTGGGCCTGCTGGTTGCGGCGTCGGATCGCCGCCCCGAGAATATCGCCCAGCGACGCACCGGAATCGGACGAACCGAATTCGGCCATCGCCTGCTTCTCTTCCTCGACTTCCTTGCCCTTGATGGTCAGGCTCAGCTTGCGCGCCGCGCGGTCCACCGCGACGACCTTGGCATCCACCTTCTCGCCTTCGGCGAAGCGGTCCGGACGCTGGTCCGCCTTGTCGCGCGCCAGCTCCGCCCGGCGGATGAAGCCGGAAAGCACGTCGTTGACCTTCACCTCGATGCCGTTCGGCATGATGCCGGTCACGACGCAGGTCACCACGTCGCCTTTGTTCACCGACGCCAGCACAGACGCCGCCGGATCGTCCTTGAGCTGTTTGATGCCCAGGCTGATCCGCTCCTTCTCGACATCCACATCGAGCACCTTGGCCTTCACCATCTGGCCTTTGTCGTACTTCGCAATGGCCAGTTCGCCGGGCTCATCCCACGAGATGTCGGACATGTGGATCATGCCGTCGATATCCGCCGACAGGCCAATGAACAGCCCGAACTCCGTGATATTGCGGATTTCTCCCTCGACTTCGGTCCCGATCGCATGCTCGTCGACGAACTGCTCCCACGGGTTCCGCTGCACCTGCTTCAGGCCCAGCGAGATGCGGCGTTTCGACGCGTCCACATCCAGCACCATCACCTCCACCTCCTGGCTGGTGGAGACGATCTTGCCCGGGTGCACGTTCTTCTTGGTCCACGACATTTCGCTGACATGGACCAGACCTTCCACGCCCGGCTCCAATTCAACAAAAGCACCGTAGTCCGTGATGTTGGTCACACGCCCAGTGAACTTCGCGCTGACCGGGTACTTGGCAGCGACACCATCCCACGGATCGGACTCAAGCTGCTTCATCCCGAGGCTGATGCGCTGAGTGTCCGGGTTGAACCGGATCACCTGCACCTTCACCTGCTGGCCAATCTGCAAGGCCTCGGACGGATGGTTGATGCGCCGCCAAGCAATGTC
Source organism: Acetobacteraceae bacterium (assembly GCA_035492535.1). Lineage (GTDB taxonomy): Bacteria > Pseudomonadota > Alphaproteobacteria > Acetobacterales > Acetobacteraceae > JAMXLO01. The sequence goes on from DATJJM010000048.1 coordinate 37,184, forward strand.
GGTCACGTGCAGCAGCCCGTCCACGCCGCCCAGATCGACGAACGCGCCGTAGTCGGTGATGTTCTTCACGACGCCGTCGAGGATCTGGCCTTCCTTCAGCCCCTGGATCAGTTCGGTCCGCTGCTCGGCGCGGGTCTCTTCCAGCACGGCGCGGCGCGACACCACGATGTTGCCGCGCGCCCGGTCCATCTTGAGGATCTGGAACGGCTGCGGCGTGTCCATCAGCGGCCCGACATCGCGGACCGGCCGGATATCGACCTGGCTGCCCGGCAGGAACGCCACGGCGCCGTTCAGATCGACGGTGAAGCCGCCCTTCACCCGGCCGTAGATGCGGCCGTTGACCCGCTGCTGGGTCTCGAATGCCTTCTCGAGGTTGGTCCAGGCCTCCTCGCGCCGCGCCTTCTCGCGCGACAGGATGATGGCGCCGTCCTTGTCCTCGTAGCGCTCGACATAAAGCTCGACGACATCGCCGGGCTTGACCTCCGGCCTGGCGCCGGGCGGGCCGAATTCCTTCAGCGCGACGCGCCCCTCGGACTTCAGCCCGACATCGACGATGGCGAATTCATCGGTGAGCCGGAGCACCCGGCCAGTCACGACGGACCCATCGAAGCCGGTGTCCTGGCCAAGGGTCTCATCGAGGAGGGAGGCGAAATTCTCGCCCTTGAAGTGGTCCTGCATCGGGGCAGGCGGGGCAGTGCGTGCGACGGTGGCAGATGCAGCCATGTGGTTATTATGTTCCGTTACGGGTGGATCTGGGCGATCGGCCCAGGGTTAACCGCTGGTATGCGCATTCCACTCTGGAAACACGTCTTGCCCGCGGTTGAGGCCGCGGGCCGGATTGCAATCACGTCAGTTGGCGGAGAGATACGCTCCATTCCGCCCAAGTCAAGCACTGGCAACGTGTTAAGGCGCATGCAACTGGACCTACGCCCGCCCCGCACCTAGATTCCCGGCCTGACCCGGAGGCACGCCATGACCAATCCCCGCCTGCACACTCCATCCTGGGCCGATGATCCGGACTCGCCCGATGTCCCCGTCCCGCCGGGTCCGGAACCGCGGGAGCCGGACGAGAACAAAGCGATGGGAACGCCGATCAACGAGCTGGAAAGCCGCCTGCTGCGGCAGCGCAAGGTGCTCGTCTTCGGCGCCATCGACGACAAGGTGGCGCGCGACGTCACCGGACGCCTGCTCGCGCTGGCGGCCGACGCGGAACCGATCGACGTTTACGTCAACTCGCCGGGCGGCCATGTCGAGAGCGGCGACACGATCCACGACATGATCCGCTTCGTCGATACCATCGCGCCGGTGCGGATCATCGGCACCGGCTGGGTGGCGAGCGCCGGCGCGCTGATCTTCCTCGGCGCCGCCAAGGATCGGCGCTTCTGCCTGCCGAATACCCGCTTCCTGCTGCACCAGCCGATGGGCGGCGTGCGTGGCCCGGCCACCGATATCAATATCGAGGCGATCGAGATCATCAAGATGCGCGAACGCATCAACCGCATCATCGCCCGGGAGACCGGCCAGTCGCTGGAAAAGGTCGAGAGCGACACCGACCGCAATTACTGGATGAGCGCGGAAGAGGCGATCGCGTACGGCATGGTCACCCGGATCATCACCAATCTGAAGGACCTGTAGGCGGCGCCCTTAGAACCCAACAATAGGATTCCAAAGCTTGCACTCGGGCTTGACCCGAGCAGCTCCGCCTTTGGCGAGGAGTTTCAGGGGAGCAGCGCTCCCCTGACCTCGTCCGCAGCAACGATCGCGCTGGCATAGTTCGGGAGATTGACCTCCAGTGCCGCGCGCATTTCTCGATCCGAGTAGCTCGCGGTGGCGTCCTTCACGACCGTGACATCGTAGCCAAGCTCAACGGCGAAGCGCACCGTTGCCTCAACGCATGTGTGCGCAATGAGCCCCATGGCAATGAGCTGTTGGATGCCATGCCGCTTCAGTTGCAGGTCGAGATCGGTGTTCGCGAAGCCACTGGAGCACCAGTGCTCCTGCGCCACGATGTCGCCTGGCTGCGGCGTGAACTCGCTCCTGAACTCGCCACCCCAGGTTCCGTATTCGAAGGTCTTTCGCGACCACGCCGCCTTTTGGATCGGGGCGACGTATGTCCAGGTCTCGTAGTCACCCGGGCGATACCGGCGATGCGGCGCAAAGAAGATGCGAAGACCAGCCCGCCGCGCCGCTTCGAGCACCTGCACCATGTTGGGAACGCAACCGTTTGCCTCGGCGACAGGCTTGAGGCGATCCCACACCTTGCCCCCTTCCGAGATGAAATCGTTGTACGGATCGATCACCAGTAGCGCGGTGACCCGCTTGTCGTACGACAATTGCGCCATGATCTCTGTTCACCGCTTCTGATAAGAATGGAAAATATAGTCCTTCGCCTTGACGATCGAATGGCACGTGTAGCCGCAGGTGACCGCGCTGTCCTTATTGGGCGCGAACGTGTCCGCCGCTGCGTTATAGTCGAACGCCACGTATCCCCATCCGCTGGTGGTCGGAAATCGCTTGCTATCCTTCTCGATGAAAAAAAGATCCTGCAGACCGGACGGCACGTTCACGTCGAACGGCGCCTCCGTGCTCTTCTTGAACTTGTATTCGATCTTCGCGATCTTGGATCCGTCCGGGAAAGGTTTGCCGTTCCCCGGAATGCCTGCCCGGTAGGCGTCGATCATCGTCGGGTTCGCGACCATGACCTTCAGCAGCTCGGGGGTCTGGCTGACCGAGACGACCTGCCAGCCTTCGTATCCTCTGAAATCAGCGAACGCGAGCCCCTTCGGGTCCTTCAGCGAGTACTTGTCCTGCGCTGCCAGCGCGACGCCGGCAACGATCGCCAACGGCGCCGAGACAATTGCGGCCAGCCGCCAATGCTTTCCCAGTGCATGAAGGATTGCGCGACCGAGCATATTTGGGCCTTCCGTTTTCTCGCGGTGATGCGGGACAGCGGACCCGTTTTGCCCAGGATCGACGCCCGAGCGTTAGAACAAATCATTCGTCATGCGCAGCCTCCCGCTCGAGCAACCTGCGCTTCCGTTCCACGCCCCAGGCGTAACCCGACAGCGCGCCATCGTTGCGAATGACACGATGGCAGGGTATGGCGACGGCCAGGTTGTTGGCAGCACACGCTCCTGCCACGGCACGCACCGCCTTCGCCGCACCAATGCGTCGCGCTATCTCCGCATAGGGCACAGTCTTCCCAACCGGGATCTCCCGCAGCGCCTGCCATACGCGCTGCTGGAAAGCCGTTCCGCGAACATCGAGCGGCAGGTCCACGCCGTTCCACGGTTCCTCGACAAAGCCGACCACCCGCGCAACCAAAGTTTCATAGTCGCTGTCGGCCCCGACGAGATGCGCATTCGGGAAGCGGTCCTGCAAATTGCGCACGAGCGTCTCCGGATCGTCTCCGAGAATGATGGCAGCAACGCCCTTCTGGCTGGAACCCACCAGAATGGCACCCAGGGACGTCTGGCCGACGGCGAACCTGATCTCCTCATTCGCCCCGCCCGCACGGTACCGTGTTGGAGTCATGCCAAGCAGTTCAGTCGACTTCTCGTAGAAGCGCCCGCTCGAATTGAAGCCCGCATCGTAGATCGCTTCGGTCACGCTGCCGCAGGACGCGAGGCCCTGCCGCACTTTCGTGCCCCGCCGTGCGGCGGCATAGTCTTTCGGCGTGATGCCGGTGGCCGTCTTGAATATACGATGGAAATAGCCTGGGCTGCGGCCCACTTCACGTGCCAGATCGTCGAGTGATGGCTCTTCCTCGCTCTCCTCGATCATCCTGCAAGCCTTGGCGATCAGCGCCGCGGTTTCCGCTTCAATCGACGGACCGTCCGGATTGCACCGCCTGCACGGCCGGAAACCGGCAGCTTTCGCGCTTTCCACTGTGTCATGAAACCGCACATTCCTCGGATTGGCCATGCGCGAGGGACACGACGGACGGCAATAGACCCCGGTGGTGGCAACCGAGTACCAGAAACGTCCGTCCGCTGCCTTGTCACGCGCAACAATGCGCGTCCAACGCGGATCGTCAGCGACGGACACGGATGTCGATGGTCCAATTGTGGCGAGCATCGGAGTCATAATGGTCATCCTCTTACATGGGCACCGATCATCGCGCCGTTGCCGCGCGCTTTGCACTCCGGACCTTGCTTTTACATGCGAAGATCGTGTGCTGATTGCGCCGCGCCCGTCCGTTGTATCGGCAGCAAGAACCGGAGTTCATCGCGCCCGCGATCAGGCTAATCCCACCCCCGGGTTGCCGCTCAATCCAGTGACCCGCCATGCAACAACAAGGGGCAAAGCCATGAGCTTGCAAGATGACAACAAGGCCATCGTTGGCCGTTGGTTCACCGACTTCTGGGGCAAGACCTGCAACCTGAGCGTTGTCGACGAGATCGCCGCGCCGGACATGCTGCTGCAATACTCGCTGCATGAGCCGCGCAAGGGTCGCGAAGACATCAAGGCGTTCATGACGGATTTCCGCGCAGCCTTCCCCGACCTCAACTTCTGGGGCACAGCCGACCTCCTCGCCGAGGGTGATTACGTGGTCGGTCAGTGGGAGGGGGGCGGCACCCACGTCGGCCCTGCTTTCAAGGACTTTCTTGCCGGCAGCCTTCCTGCCAACACGGGCCGGAAGATGCACTTCACCGGGACCACCATTCTCAAACTGAAGGACGGCAGAATCATCGAAGAGAAGGGACTGGACGACGGGGTCACCGCCCTGACCCAGCTCGGCTTGCTGCGCGCCGCCTGAGGCCTGACCGGAAGCCGCCGTTCACCGCAACGGCGGCTTCCTTTCAAACCATCTCGCGCTGGTTCAAGCGACGCGTGCTATCGTCCCTTCCCGCAGGTGGAAAATCTCGCCCGTCGCGAGACGCAGCTCGAGCGAGCCGGACTCCAGAGCGGCGATCGCCGCGCCACCCATCTCGACGGCAACAGCAATCGCTATCGTCACCAACGCCTTTGCCGCGTCAGGATTCTCCGGCCGCAACCCATCTGCCGGCAAACTCACTGGTGGGATCAGCGTCATGACACAGCGCGCTACCTGACGGCGTTGCCGCACGCACTCCGTATCCTGCCGCCAAATCCGTTATCACAGTCATGGGAGCGACAACTTCGGATATGCTGATTTGAAAGCAAGAGCCGGAGTGGCAACGCGCACGCAAAAGCCGATGTTCGGGGCAGACGAAAAGGAGCCCCCCTATGACCGCCCAAAGCCTCCACACCCCCGAGCCCGAGATCCTGCGCTTCGGCTACGGCGAAACCACGCTCGGCACCATCGCGATCGCCGAGAGTGCGCGTGGCCTCGTTGCGCTGTTCATCGGCAACGATCGTGCGCGGCTGCTGCGCGACCTTCAGGAAGCCTTCCCCAACGCCGCGTTGGTGCCCGATGACGCCGGCCTGACGGACAGCATCGCGAAAGCCACGGCACTGGTTGATGCGCCCCATCTCACGGCCGACTTGCCGCTCGATCTCCGTGGCTCGCCTGCCGAGCTCGGCATCTGGGATGCGCTTCAGGCAATTCCCGCCGGCGAGACACGAACCTACGGCGCCATCGCCCAGAGCCTGCCGATCACAGTGACCGCCCAGGAGGTTGGAGCGGCCTGCGCGGCAAACCGCATTGCGGTCGCCGTGCCCTGTCATCGGGTCGTGAAGTCGGATGGCTCGATCTCCGGCTATCGCTGGGGCGTGCAGCGCAAGCGCCGTCTGATCAACATGGAGGGAGTGGCGTGATGCCCGACGCTTCCCGCACGGCCGCGGCGCCAATCCAGGCCCGCGTGGACAAAGTTGACTGGTCCCAGGTGCATGCCGCACTCGACAGTCAGGGGTGGGCCGTCGTGCCGCAACTCCTGACGCACGCCGAAGCGGACTCCATCGCCAGCCTCTACGATCAGGACCAAGGATTCCGCAGTCAGGTCATCATGGCTCGTCACGGTTTCGGGCGAGGCCAGTACAAATACTTCAGCTACCCGCTGCCGCCTCTGATCCAGGCGCTGCGGACGGCCACCTATCCCCACCTCGTGCCCATCGCCAACCGGTGGCACGAGCGCATCGGCAATGATGTACGCTTCCCGCCCGACCACGCTGCCTACCTCGAACGCTGTCACCGCGCCGGGCAGGTCCGTCCCACACCGCTGCTGCTGCAATATACCGCGGAGGACTACAACTGCCTACATCGTGATCTGTACGGCGAGCACGTCTTTCCGATGCAGATCGCCATCCTGCTCGACCAGCCCGGCAAGGACTTCGAGGGTGGCGAGTTCGTCATGACCGAACAGCGGCCTCGCATGCAGACCCGCGCGATGGTGCTGCCGCTCCGCAAGGGCGACGCAGCCGTGTTCGCGGTGAATGCCCGCCCGATGAAGGGGACGCGTGGCGACTATCAGGTGAAACTGAACCACGGCGTCAGCAAACTCCATTCAGGCAAGCGACACACCGTCGGTGTGATCTTCCATGATGCGACCTGATGTCCTTGCCTTGGCCGTTCCCGCTCTTTCAGCTTGCAACAAGGCCTGGATGAGGCTTAGCCTTTTCGGTGGGGACAATGAGCTCAAAAGCTCATCCCCCACCGTTCGGCAAGGCCGCTGTCGCCTACGACGTGCCAAGCAACGAAATATCGGGAGGAATATAATGCAAAAGCTGCTTGCCGCAGCATGCGCTGCTATTGCTTCACTCGGATTCGCCTATGCACAGCAACCGCAATCCGGCCCCGTCTCAGACCAGGACTACATGAAGCGGGTCATGACGGCTGCGCCGCCACAGATAGTTGCGGATGCGACTGTCGTTCGAATGCAGAACAATGCCATGCAGACGCTGAAAAAGGGAACCAATCAGTGGACGTGCATGGAAGCGAGTGGCGTGCCAATGTGCATGGACCCGAATGCCCTGGAGTGGGCACATGCGTGGCAATCCCACGGACCGGCAACGGACAAGACGGGGTTCATCTACATGCTGGCCGGTGATACCGGTGCCAGCAATACAGACCCTTATGCACCGGCAAAGACCGCCGACAATCATTGGATACAAACCGGCTCTCACGTGATGATTGTGGGTGCTGCCGCAAAGGGGATGATCGGTTATCCGAAAGAGGCTGATCCCGATCCTGCCAAGCCATACGTCATGTGGCCCGGCACGCCATATGAACACCTGATGATCCCGATCAAGTAGCGCACACACAGACACGAAGGCCACTGAGACTCATCATCCGGCCAGAGTGCTCAGGCAGACCCGTTGGTCGGCAATTGGTGTCGGTGAGAGACGCAAGTCGCTGCATAACGTCCAATCGTCTCTCACCAGCCAATGCCAGATCAGGCCGCCAGGACCGGCTCGCTCAACACCGCTCATCCGATGGACAACTATGCGCCGAGATCGCCAAGGAGTTCGTCGGCCATCGACTTTATGTCAAAGGTCCGATCCATCTCGCAACGGCACAAGGCTCTTGGCTCACTCGTCTTCTGGACTTCGAAAGCCACCCCAGCATCGGTGACTTCGAACGTGATCTGCACAGTTCCGTCCTCATCTCCCATAGCGACAATCGAAGAGCGGCCGTTCCGCAGGTCGGTAAGAAACATCCTGGCGTTTGCCGCCGACATTTGAAGGAAGCCGAACCTGTGCGACGAGCCATGTTCGACCGCCATCACGTGAACGGTCATGGAAGCGCGGCTGATGGCAGGTAGCTCGGGAGTGACCCTGAACGTGAGCATGGCACCGTGACCGCCGAACTCAATTGGCGCGCCCCGCTGTCGCCTTGGAACTGCCTGCGGCGGAGCGTCGGGGGGTGACGTTGTATTCGGGTCTGCCGGCTTCGCCGCCATGCCGTTGGCAGGGAAGTCGGGATTTGGTGCGCCGGGTGGAGCGCCGCGAATAGGAGCGAGTGTCATCCGGGGGTGCCGCCTCAGCGCAATACAAAGTGGGCGCACGAGATGATCCTACCGCGCGCCTGTCAAGCAGTCGCCATGCGGCAGACCGCTGCGGCCGCCGGAAGAAGGAGAACCGTCAAACTGAAATCGGGAGTGGCCGACTGGCGTTCCGACACGGCCACTCCCGGGGACCTGTCGATCGACCTACTTGCTGGCCGCCTTGGCTGATGGCGGTTTATAGCCTTTCAGTGTCTTTGCCGACTTCTTCATCGCCTCCATGGCCTCTTCCATCGTCAGCAGTGCGACAGTCTCAGCAGACGATGCGGCGCCGGAGGCTCCGAGCGTCATTGCCAGTGATGCCGCGGATGCTGCATCTGGCGCCTCATAGGTGATGATGACGTCAGCATCGCCAAAGGCGAAGTAGAGGTCTCGCAGCCTTGCTCCGACTGATGCCAAGGCGGCTTCGGCCGCATGGCGTCGATCCTGCGGATGGGCGATCAGACCCTTTATCGACTCTTGGGAGTACTTCAGCTTGAGCATGAAGTGCGGCATGTACGTCTCCCTGCTTTTGTTAGCGCATCTATTCGTGCGCTTTGACAAATTAGCACGACGGCGCAAGTGGGACGAGTCCTGCACACCCATCAGGAGGGCAGGTGAACCGGCTGAACCCCCTCGCAAACACGACGCAATGATCGGCCTCACGGTGACAGATCGCGATGTTCAACCGGCTGGCGACGTCATAATCGCGTCTATGGAAATTGGATCGCGTTAACGCATGGTCCCCCCGGCTGTGCTAGGTCCGGGCATCGTTGGCATCGATCCGAGCGTCAACGGCTGAGAGACTCTGCCGCGCTCCCGCTCATCAGCAGGGAGCCGTGGTCGATGCCACCAGATGCCTCTATTCCGCTATCAACACGGTCAGCCAACCAGCTGCGCGAGGAGGCTCAAAAGTTTCGCCGCCTGGCGGCAACCGCGCGCACGGTTGTGGCCCTTGAAGGCTTTTTGCGCCTCGCGGTCCGGCTCGATGCCCTTGCCAATGAGCGCGAGTGCGCGACCAAGGAGCCACATCACCGAGACTGCGGCGCGAAGCCAACCGCGTAACCCACTTCATGGTAAGCGGGTCGCGCAACTCCTGCCGTCCCCAAGACCACCTGCAAGCGCCCCTGCCGGAAGGTACAGATTCCCCATCTCCAGCGTGGTCAGGCAGCGACGGGACACATGGTGGTTGCTGATCCTGCGATCGGTGAAGCGTATATCATCGTACCAGCAAGCTGAATCTCAAGAATCGTAAACCGAGACGGCTCTGATAATGGCAGTAAGGCACAACCATTCGTCCATCGGCTGATCGATCTGCCGTCTCTTTCGACTGCCCACCAGCCGTCAGTGAGCCGGGGGTCATCCAAGGGGATTTCGTATAACTCGCAACCATCACGCAAAATAATGCGATTGATTCGTACGCCAAGGCGACGGCAATCCTCAAGCCATGGACGAGCCTCAGATGGCGGCTCCGCGCGTGACACGATCTGCACCTCAGATAGCCCTGGCGGTAAGACAAACAGAGCCCGGTCGGTATCGGTGAGGATCGACTCGACCCGTTTGGTCCCGGAGAGCAGATGCAGGCCAGCATCAGTTGTGGTCGCTCGGTTCACGACAGGGTAACCCAGTCTTGCCGATCGGTCTGCCACATGCTGCCAGACCGGGCGAACATCTGCCTCGGCAGAAGCGAATGGGGCACACGATGCAGCCTCACGCGTCGGATGAATTGCCGCATCGGTCAGATCGGGATGGAGAACGAGCGGCATTGGCGAATTGGCGAACAAACTGCCATTGCCAGTGTTGATGTAGCTCTCGGCCGGAAGCCCTTCGGCTATTAGGATCGAGTGATGATCCAATGCCACATGATAGTAAGTCACGCTCCGCCATCCGGTTTCGCGGCA
>DATJJM010000049.1:0-26648 GCA_035492535.1 Acetobacteraceae bacterium
GCCGTTGCCGGGGAGAGCGGCAGCGGTAAGACCACCCTCGCCTCGTTACTGCTCGGCTTTCTGCTGCCCAGCGAAGGCGAAATCCGCTTCCGCGGGGAAAACATCGCGAAATTGCCGGCCGCCAAACGGCGCAGCTTCAGGCGAGAAGTGCAGGCTGTCTTCCAGGACCCGTTCGCCGCGTACAACCCGTTCTATCGCGTGGATCACGTGCTGACTGAACCGCTGCATCTTTTTGGCCTCGTGCGTTCCCGTCACCGGGCGCGTGAGATGATGGAGGCGGCGTGCGAGCGTGTCGGCTTGCATCCTCAGGACACGCTTGGCCGCTTCCCTCATGAGCTTTCCGGCGGACAACGGCAGCGCCTGATGGTCGCCCGCGCCTTGCTGCTGCATCCGAAACTACTGATCGCCGACGAACCCGTCTCCATGATCGACGCGTCGTTGCGTGCCATCGTGCTGAGCAGCCTGCGCACGCTCAACACCGAGTTCGGAATCCCGATCCTTTATATCACGCATGATCTGACCACGGCCTATCATGTCGCGAATGCGATCATCGTGCTTTATCGCGGCACAATCGTCGAAGCCGGCGACGCGGAATCCGTCATCCTGAATCCTCAGCATCCGTATACACAGCTTCTGGTCGATTCGATCCCGTCGCCCGATCTCGACACGCCGTGGGGCAACGGCCGTCCCCTCTCGGATGGTTTTTCTGCGCCGACCGCGGAATCGGCCGGCGGCTGCCCCTTCATCGCCCGCTGTCCGCACGCCATGCCACGTTGCGCCACACAGCTACCGCCGCTTTATGCGCAAAACTCACGCCAGGCGGTACGCTGCGTTCTGCACGAGGACGCGCCTCGCTTCGAGGAAGATGGACTGAGCGATCTTCTCCACCTGAACGCATCACCATCCAAGGAAATCCCACAATGAAAATCACCAGGATCCGTACGCTGACCGTGGCGGCGCCGCCGCATCGCAACTGGGTGTTCGTTAAAGTCGAAACCGATCAACCCGGGCTGTATGGCTGGGGAGAAGGCACCCTGGAATGGAAGACGCGTGGTGTGGTCGGCACGGTCGAGGATTTCGTGCCGATCTTACTGGGGCAGGATCCACGCGACGTCACGCGCGTCGTCGAGTTGTTGCAGCGGACATCATTCTGGCCACTCGGCGTGATCGGCCTCACCGCGCTCAGCGCCATCGAACAGGCTTGCTGGGACATCAAGGGCAAGGATCTGGGCCAGCCGGTCTGGGCGTTGCTCGGCGGCAAGGTGCGTGACCGGATCCGTGTCTACACCCATATCGGCGCGGGAAAGGTAAAGATCAAACGTCATAGCCGTGACATTCCGAGCTACAGTGAGTCGACCAGCGAACTCCGCGAACAGGGATATACGGCGGTGAAAACCGGGCCGGTGCCATACACCCACTACGACTTCGATATGCGCGAGGTGAAGCATACCGAGAAGTTGCTGCAATCATTGCGTGATGCGGCCGGCGATGAGATGGACATCCTGCTCGATTTCCACGGCCGGCCGTTCTCGTCACGCGCGGCGCTGGCCTACATCGATGCTTGTTCGCCAGCACGGCCGATGTTCGTCGAGGAGCCGATCCAACCAGGCGATCCCGTGGCAATGGCGCAGATCGCGCAACTCGCGAAATGTCCGATCGCTACGGGAGAACGCTTGATCACGCACAAGGAATATGAGGATCTGTGCGGCCTGCGCGCAGTTACCTATGTGCAGCCGGACCTCTGCCATTGCGGCGGGTTCACGGTCGGCAAGCAGATCGCAGCAACTGCCGCCACGTTCGGCATCGGCGTCTGCCCACACAATCCGATGGGGCCCATTGCAGGCGCTGTCGGCCTCCATTTTGCAGCGGCGGTGCCGAACTTTTCGATCCTCGAGGAGATCACCGGCTCGGTCCCATGGTACGCCGATGTCGTGCAGACGCCTATCCGCCGGGTTGACGGCTATTGGCAACTGCCGACGGCACCCGGACTCGGCGTCGAGGTCGATGAAAAGGTTGCGGCGCAGCACCCGTTCGAACAGGAGCAAGTCGCCTCGCTTGAGGCTGTCATCAAGCGCGATGGCACGATCGCCAACTGGTAAGGCGAGCCGCGCGGAATGAAAACCGTCCTCATTACGGGTGCCACCGGCAATATCGGCCGCAAGCTGCGAACACATCTCGAGCACACTGGGAAGTACGCGTTGCGCTTCCTCTGCCTCAATCCTCAGCATGATCCGAGCGTCCATACCGCGGATCTCAGCGTCTATAGCGACGACTGGGCTGCCGAGTTCAGCGGTGTAGACTCGGTACTGCTGGTGGCCGCCGACCCGAGCCCTCGCGCAGGCTGGGGACGCATCCAGTCGCGCAACATCGATCTCATGCTGAACGTGATGGCGGCGGCAGCGGCGCATCGGGTCCGTCGCGTCGTGTTCGCCAGCTCCAACTTCGTGGTCGCCGGACATCGCTTTGCGCGCGGCGTGCTCAGCACGGCGATGGAACCGGCGCCGATCAACGCCTATGGCGCGTCGAAACTGTTCGGCGAGCGCGTGGGGAAAGCTTTTGCCGAGCGCTACGGCATATCGTTTATCGCGTTTCGCATCGGCGTTTGCCAGCGCGCCCACGGCAACCAGCACGGGCCGTGGATTCCTTTTGGTCACTGGGGACAAGCCATGTGGGTGAGCGACCGCGATCTCTGCCGTGCTTTCGAGCATGCGATCAATGACGAACGCATCACTTTCGGGGTCTACAACCTGGTCTCGAACAATCCGGGAATGCGCTGGGAGATCGAGTCGCTGGCCCGAGATCTTGGTTTCGAGCCCCAGGACGGCGAGCCAATGCGCGTGCCCGTATCACAAAACGTCAAGGCTGCTCTCGCCTGGTTGCGCGATGTCGGGCTGCGCAGTCTCGGCGAGAGGCTTGTTGGCGCGCGTTGGTAAGGCGGATTATGCGGAGGAACTGTGATGAAGCTGGGCGTGCCGAACATTCCCAATCGTCGTTGGCGGATCGGGGGCGTGCTTGCTCTCGGCGTACTCATCAATTACTTCGATCGTGTTGCACTGCCCGTGGCAGTGCCTCAGCTTCAACATGACATGGCGCTTAACGCGGCGCAGATCGGTATTCTCCTGTCCGCCTTCGCCTGGTCTTATGGAAGTCTGCAGATCCCGGTCGGTATGGTACTTGATCGATTCGGCGTGAAGCGCGTCGGGCGATGGAGCGCCGGACTGTGGGGCGTTGCGTCGGCCATAACGGCAGCGGCGACAGGCTATTGGAGCTTGTTCATTGGCCGTTTCCTTCTTGGCGTGGCGGAAGCACCGTCCTTTCCTGGCTCCTCAAAGGCAACGGGCTACTGGTTTCCTCGTCGGGAACGTGGGTTGGCGACGGCGATCTTCGATGCATCGCAGAAATTCGGAAACGTCGTCGGCGTGCCAGTCGTTGCCTTCGCCATCTTTGCCTTTGGCTGGCGCGCCGGATTTCTCATCACCGCGCTGCTGAGCTTCGGCTATTTCATCGTCTTTTACCGCTGGTATCGTGATCCGAGCGAGGACCCGCAACTGACCAGTGCAGAGCGTGACTACATCCTGGCAGGCGGCGGCAATCAGGAAGGTCGTGCGCATGGCAATTCCAGTGCGATGCTTGGCTACCTGCTCCGCTCGCGCAAGGTCTGGGGGCTGACCATCGGCTTCGGTGCCTATGGCTATTCCATGAACCTGTTCACCAGCTGGCTACCCACCTACCTCGTGCAGACGATGCACATGAACATCATCCGCTCGGCGGCCTTCACGATGATCCCCTGGAGTTTCGCGACAATCACCGACCTGGCCATTGGCGGATGGGCGATCGATTTCTTTATCAAGCGTGGCAATGATGAGACGGTGGTGCGCAAGACGATTCTCGTTCTTGGTATGCTGACCGGCCTTATGGTGTTCGGCGCCGTCTTCACCACGGATCGATTTTGGGCACTCCTCTGGATCACGATCTCGCTGTGCGGTCTCGCCGCCGCTGCGCCGGCCGGCTGGTCGATCCCTTCGCTGATCGCGCCCCGCGGGGGCAACGGAACAGTCGGCGGTATAATGAACTTCCTCAATAGCATGATGGGGATTACCTCGCCGATCGTAACTGGCTTCATTGTGCTGAAGACCGGGTCGTTCAGTTCGGCCTTCGTTGTCGCCGGCGTGGTCCTGGTGATCGGAATCTTCTTCTATGTGTTCGTCCTCGGACGCATCGAGCCTGTGCCCGATCTCGTTCTCCAGCCACGGGATGATGCCGTACTGCACCGCGCATGACGTGTGAAGCGCATTCGGACGATGCCGCGTTCTATGGCGTCCGCGCCGCAAGTGCTCGGCGGACGGCGCGGTGCGAGACCTTGAGCAGGCGGCGCATGTAGCGCTCGGATGCTTCCGCTTCACCGCGCAGGATGGCACGGCAGATGTGCCCGTGCAGTGCCTGCTCCGTCTGGGACATCGGCGAACGGCGCTGGCTGAGCGTAAAGGACAACTGCAGCGCGGTGCGGATCGCCGAACCCAGTGAGATCAGGAACAGGTTGCCCGTGGCGGCGAAAATTGCCAAATGGAACTTCAGATCTGCGGCCACGCGTTGTTCGGTCGTGAGACTGGTGTCGGCAAGCACGTGGAAATGCGCTTGGATCTGCACCTTGTCCGACGGGCCACCTTGCACGGCGGCAAGGGCGCAGGCGCGCGGCTCGAAACAATCCCGCACTTCGTATAGCTGGTCGACGATCTCTGCGGTCACCCCGCGCTGCATGCGCCAGGACAGCAGCTCGGCATCGAACTGGTTCCATCGTGCAGTCGGCAGCACGCGGGTGCCCTTGCGTGGCTCCCCTTCGATCAGCCCCTTGCCGTGCAATCGCTTCACCGCCTCGCGGACAGTCGTGCGGCTGACACCAAAGATGCTGCACAGATCTGCCTCGGTCGGCAGTACCTGGTCCGGTACGTATTCACCGGCAACGATGCGGCCGCCTAGCTCGGCGGTGACTCGGGAGCATAGTCTTCCACCGGAACGTTCCGGCACACTTTCCTCCATGCACGTGTCAGGCCGCTGCTTGACAACACTAAGAGGCCCCGAATAGCGTCGTCAATTATCATACAAATGGCGGTGCCAGCACCGCCGAAGATCCGGGGGAGAACGTGGCCAACCTGAGCCTGCGGCAGGTCTCGAAGCGTTTTGGCCACGTGGAGGTGCTTCGCGACCTGTCGTTGGAAATCCCCGCGGGCGAGTTTGCGGTCTTCCTGGGCCCGTCCGGCTGCGGCAAGTCTACCTTGCTGCGCATTGTCGCCGGGCTTGAAGCGCCGACCTCCGGTGAAGTCCATCTCGGAGCAGAACGCATCGACACCATGTCGCCAGGTGACCGTGGCGTCGCGATGGTGTTCCAGCACTATGCCCTCTACCCGCACATGACGGTGCGGCAGAACATGGCGTTCGGCTTACAGAACATCGGCACCCCACCGGAGGAGATCACGCGCAAGATCTCCGAGGCAGCGGCAATGCTGGAAATCGCCCACCTGCTGGATCGGAAGCCGGGGCAACTGAGTGGCGGACAACGCCAGCGCGTCGCCATCGGCCGTGCCATCGTCAAGCAGCCGAAGGCGTTCCTGTTCGACGAGCCACTCTCCAACCTAGACGCGGCGCTGCGCAGCCGCACGCGCATAGAGCTGGCCCGCCTGCACCAGCGCATGCAGACCACCATGATCTTCGTCACCCACGACCAAGTGGAAGCGATGACCATGGCAACACGCATCGTGGTGATGAATCAGGGCCGTATCGAGCAGGTCGGCACGCCGATGGAAGTGTATCAGCAGCCGGATACCCGTTTCGTCGCTGGCTTCGTCGGCACGCCAGCCATGAATTTCCTGCCTGTCGCGCGCGTCGAGGAACGCGCCGGCCGAGCCGTCGCATGCCTGCCCGACGGCACCGAGATCGCCACAACTGTGCCCGTTGGCCATCTGCCGTCCGGCGACCTCACGCTCGGCATCCGCGCTGAGCACATCGTGCCCGGCGACGGTGCCGAGGCCCGTGTCGTCGTCATCGAGCGCCTTGGCGAGCGCACGCTCATCTATGCTGACCTGCGCGACGGCAGCACGGTGGTCTACGATGAGCCGGGCGATGTGCGGCTCGACATCGGGCAGCCCGTGCGGCTCGCCTTCGATGGTGCAGCCGTGCACTTGTTCGGTCCGGATGGAATGACGCTCCGTGGCTGATCCCAAGGGCGCACCCAGCCGCGGCAGCACCGGCGCTGCGATCGGCGAGAAACACGCAGCCAACCTGCTCTTTGTGCTGCCCTACCTGCTTGTCCTCCTCGTTCTGCTGCTCATTCCGCTCGGGCTTGGCATTTGGCTGTCGTTCCAGGACTACGACATGCTGGGTGGCTGGAACGGTGGCGTCGGGCTCGATAATTTCCGCAATCTGCTGGACGATTCAATCTTCCCAGGCGCTGTGCGAAACACCGTGGTGTTCGTTCTGATCACCACGCCGGCATTCGTCGGGCTCGGGCTGTTCCTGGCACTCGCGTTGAATGATTCGCTACGCCGCAGCGCCGTACTGCGCACGGTGTTTTTCGGATCGTCGGTACTCTCGGTCACGATCGTAACGCTGATCTGGCGCCTGGTGTATCTCCCGGACCGCGGGCTGGCAGCGGACATCCTCGGCCTGGTCGGTCTCCACGGCTTTGACCCCGTCACCAGCGAGACCTGGGCACTGCCGGCAATTGCGGTGGTTACCGTGTGGTGGATCATTGGCCTGCCCATGACGCTGTTCCTCGCCGCGCTGCAACAGATCCCGGCCGAACTATACGAAGCCGCGGCACTGGACCACGCCTCCCGCCTCACCACGCTGCGGAACATCACATTGCCTTCCATACGGCGCACGATCGCGGTCGTGGCGGTTATCGAGATCGTGTTGCAATTCCAGCTCTTCGGTCAGGCGCTGCTGATCACTGGCGGCGGCCCCAACAACCATTCGCGCCCGATCGTGCAGTTCATCTACGAGGCAGGCTTCCGCGATCTTCAGCTCGGTTTCGCCGCCGCCGCCTCGCAGGTGCTGTTCGCGCTCATGCTGCTGGCCGCGCTCGGGCAGATGTGGCTCTCGCGCCGGGGCGAGAACTGAGCATGGAAAGCTGGCACCGCGGACGTTCGTTGGGCGACAGGCTGCTGCTGCTGGCTGTGATGCTGCTGGCGATAGCCTGGATTGCGCCGATCGTCTGGGTGGTCGGCCTGAGTTTCAAACCGAACGAGGTACTGATGCGCAGCACGGGCGGGATCATCTTCCCGCCCTTCACCCTGAAGAACTACACCGACATCCTGGCTGCCAGTTCCGTGTTCGGCTGGATGGCCAACAGCGCCATCGTGGCGGTCGGCCAGACCGTGCTCACGCTGGTGATCGCCTCGCTCGCAGGCTACGGCTTCGCCCGCACCGATTTCCCCGGCCGCCGGGTGCTGTTCGTGCTGCTGCTGGCCGCGCTCGCCGTACCGGAGCAGGCCGTGATCGTGCCATTGCACACCATGTTCGCTCAGGCCGGTCTGCATAACACCTACATCGCCCTGATCGCTCCACGGCTCGCCTTCCCGTTCGGCGTATTGCTGATGACGCAGTATTTCCGCGCCATTCCGGCAGAGATTGAAGAGGCTGCATTGCTCGATCGTGCATCGCGGCTGAAGGTGTTCTGGCGGATCGTGCTGCCGCTCTCGATCCCGGCGCAGGCGACCCTCGGTATCTACACCTTCCTGCACGCCTGGAATGACTATTTCTGGCCGCTCGTTTCCGCAACCAAGCCGGAGATGTACACCCTGACGGTTGGCCTGGCCTCGATGCAGACCAACTTCGCCCAGACCGAGGGTATCGGCTTCCTCATGGCACAGGCGGTATTTGCCGGGCTGCCGGTGCTGATCCTGTATCTGTTCTTCCAACGCCACATCGTCAGCGCCGTTGCCGGCGGCGGCGCCCGATAACCCGACCCTGCAACCATGAAACCAAGGGAGCACGCCATGTCGATACGACGAAAGCTGCCCGCTCTGCCGTCGCTCACTGTCGCAATGCTTGCGATGCTGCTGGCCGGACCGGCCATGGCGCAGCAGAAGACGGAGATCACCTTCGCTCGCTTCTTTGGTGCCTGCGAAGGCGACTACGGCACGTCGCAGGACGTCGCGCATGCGCGCGGTGAGTGCGGCGTGATGACGACTCTGGTGAACCTGTTCAATGCCACGAACAAGGACAATATCGTGGTCAAGCCGCAGATCATCGAATGGGGACCGTACTACCAGCAACTCAACGCCCGCATCGCGGCACATGACATCCCCATGATCGCCGTCATGCACACCTCCCAGCTCGGTGATTACACCCGCTACGTGGAGCCGCTCGATGACCTGCTGAAGGAAGCGGGCATCGACGCCACGGACTTCACGGCAAACGCGCGCGCCGGGGTGACCGTCGGCGGCAAGATCTACGCCATGCCCTGGGACACGCATTCCTGGCTGTGGCACTTCAACGTCGGACTGTTCAAGAAGGCCGGGCTCGTCGATGCGCAGGGTCAGCCGCTGATACCCAGGTCTGTCGACGAGATGATCGCCCAGGGGCAGCAGATGAAGGCGAAGACCGGCAAGCCGTACATCATTATCGCAACGTCGGGCGCTGGTGACTTCGCCAACGGTGCGCGCGGCTACTACTCCTGGCTCTACGACCAGAATGGCAGCATCTTTCCGAATGGCTATGAAAAAGCCGATTTCAAGACCCCGGAATCGCTCGCCGCATTCAGCGCCTATGAGAAGCTGGCCAAAGCCGACTTGCTCACCAAAGGCCTGGACGGCGGCGGTGCGATCGGCGCCTTCCTCAACGGCAACGGCGCCGTCTATCTCACCGGCACCTGGCGCATCGATGACTTCCTGGCGGCCTCTGCAAAGCCTGGATCGCCGCTCTCCGAGGGCTACACCGCGCGCGTCTTCCCCAACCTGTTCAAGACGCAATCCGTGTGGACCGACAACCATAGCTGGGTACTGCCGAAGGGAGGCACCAACGCAGAGACACACAAGGCGGCGCTGATCTTCCTGAAGTTCCTGTGGGACCACAATTTCGACTGGGCCCGCGGCGGCGGACACCTGCCCGCCAGGCAATCGGTGATGGCGGAATACGCGAAACTGCCGCTGCGCCAGTATGTTGTCGATATTCCCACGTTCGGCCGGGCACTGCCGCACGAGGTGCACCGTCAGTTCGGCTTCCAGAACATGATCGGTGAGGAGATCGCCAACGTCATCAACACCGGCAAGACCGCGGACCAGGCCGCCGATGCCGCGCAGGACCGCAGCGTCGCCCTGCTGCGCGGACGCTGATCAATCGAACCCGCTCCAGCATAGGTCTGGCGCGGATCCTCCGGAGACACCGACATGCGCACCGCTCGCGTCCTGCTGGACCGTGACTTCACCATCGGACGTACCGACCCACGTCTGTTCGGCGCCTTCGTCGAGCACCTGGGTCGCTGCGTATACGGTGGTATATTCGAACCGGGTCATCCGACCGCCGATGCCAAAGGCTTCCGCCAGGATGTCATGGCGCTGGTCCGTGAGCTGGGCCCCACGATCATGCGGTATCCTGGCGGCAACTTCGTCTCTGGCTACAACTGGGAAGACGGTATCGGTCCGGTGGCTGAACGCCCGGCCCGCCTTGACTATGCCTGGTTCTCCACCGAACCGAACACCTTCGGCACCAATGAGTTCATCGACTGGTGCCGGATGGCCGGTATCGAGCCGATGCTCGCCGTCAATCTCGGCACGCGCGGTCCCCAGGACGCCGGTTATTTCATCGAGTACTGCAACCACCCGGGCGGCACCCACTATGCCGACCTGCGCCGCAAGCACGGCTGGGAGCAACCGCATGGCGTGAAGTTCTGGTGCCTGGGCAACGAGATGGATGGACCCTGGCAGACCTCCGCGCGCACCGCCGACGAATATGGCCGTATAGCGCAGGAAGCGGCGAAGATCATGAAGTGGGTCGATGGCACGATCGAGCTCGCCGCCTGCGGATCCTCGGGCCGCAAGATGCCAACGTTCGGTGCCTGGGAAGATCGCGTATTGGAGCACTGCTTCGATCACGTCGACTGGATCAGCCTGCACACCTACCTGAACAACTATGCCGACGACACGCCGGCCTTCCTTGCCAGTTCCGATGCGATGGACAGCTTCATCGAGGAAGTGGTGGCGATCGCCGATGCGGTCGCGGCTCGCCGGCGTTCGCGCAAGCGGATCATGCTGAGCTTTGACGAATGGAATGTCTGGTATCGCACGCGTCGCCCGCGTGAGGCACGGGTGAAGCCGGGCTGGCCGGTCGCTCCTCCCATTCTGGAAGAGGTCTACGACATGCAGGATGCACTCGCCTTTGGCGGCGCGGCGATCTCCTTGCTGAACCATGCCGACCGCGTGCGCTGTGCCTGCCTCGCCCAGTTGGTCAACGTCATCGCCCCGATCATGACCGAGCCTGGCGGTCCCGCCTGGCGCCAGACGATCTTCTGGCCGTTTGCTGACTTCAGTCGATTTGGACGTGGCGATGTGCTGCGCACGCGGATCACCTGCGACACCTACGACACAGCATATTTCGATCCCGCCGGCATGGATGACGAGGTCTGCACGCCTCTTGCCGGCGTGCCGTATCTGAAACTCGCGGCGCTTGCCGGCGACGCCGGTGAGCTTACGCTGTTCGCGCTCAACCGTGAGCTCAGCAGCGAGATGCGGCTGGAGGTCGCGACGCGTGGCTTCGAAGAACTCGCGGTCACCGAGGCGACCACACTGCACGATGCCGATCTGAAAGCCGCGAATACGCGTGATGCCCAAAATCGGATCAGGCCGACTGCTCTGACTGGCGTATCGGCAGCCGGTGGAACTGTAGTTGCCTCGCTGCCCCCGGCCTCATGGTCGGTCATCCGTCTGGCCTCGTCCGGCGCGGCCTGAGCCGCGCGTCGCGCCGACCAGACCAAGCGAAGCCTTGACGGAGTTCAGGTGGTCCTCGCCGCCCCAAGGCACCAGCGATTGGGTGGAACCTATGCCGTCGCAGCGTGCCGCCTTGGAACACCCTTACGGACGAATGACGCAGTTTCTGGCATAAACAGCGCTAGGACGGCGAGCGCAATTGCGGCAATGATTGCTGCCACGATGAATGCAGCGGAATAACCGGCCCGATCGACTATGACGCCCGCGATTAGGCCACTGCTGGCCGCGCCAATCCCCTGCAAGGTCGCGACGGATCCCTGGGCGACATTGAAGCGGCCGGTCCCGCGCATGAGGTCTGCAATGATGAGCGGTGTGATCGCGCCGAAGATCCCGGCGCCGACACCATCCAGCAGCTGCACACCGATGAGCCACCCAGCATGATCCGAGAATGTATAGAGCATGGCGCGGATCGGCAGCACCGCAAAGCCGATGAGCAGAATCGGCTTCCGCCCGAGGCGGTCGGCATTGCGGCCGACCATCAGCGCAATTGGCAGCATAATGAACTGGGCGGTGATGATGCAGAATGACATCATGGCCGTGGCAATGCCCTGATGGGCGGACGCAAGTTTCTGGCCGACGAGCGGCAGCAGCGGAGCGTTGGCGAGGTGAAACAGCAACGCGCAGCAGCCGAAGATGAGCAGGGGCGGGCAGTCGGCAAACACGCGCCACGGTGACGCGGGCGCGGCCAGTGTTTTCGCTCCGTCGCGGGCATCGGCACCGCGCGCACGTGCGTGATCGATCGCGGCAGCTGGAATGGACAGCGTCGCGATTGCAGAGAGCGCGGCGAAGATCGGCACGAACAAGAAGACCGCGCGTTGCGAAAGTGCCCAGCCGACGACTCCGGCCGCGGTGGCGATCGCGATATTGCCGGCATGGTCGAAAGCCGCATTGCGTCCGAGACGGTGGGCAAGCTCCGCTCGCGCATAGAGGCCAAGTGTGAGAGCCGCGACAGCGGGACCGAACACATCGCCGACTACGGCAATGAGCGTGTTGGCGATCATCACCGGCCAGAAGCGCGGGATCGCATAGATCACGACCGCGCACACCGCGAGTACCGCGAGCGCGACAACGATGAGACCGCGTTTTGCGCGCGTTGCATCGATAACAGCACCAATGGGCGCCTGCACCACGAGTCCGAGCAAGCCGCTGACAGTTGTCACCAGGCCGACTCCCGCCTGGCTCCAGTGCTGCTGGGTGATGAGGAATACGTTGAGGTAAGGACCGAGCGCGCCGCGCACATCGGCAAGCAGAAAGTTGAGGGCATCGAGTGACGCTGAATGAAAGCCCCTCTGCGGGCCCGTGGTGCTCGGCATGGTCATGCAGGCCCTCGCGAATGGCTGGTTGCAGGGCGCAGCGGCGGCGTCAGGCCGCCAGGATCAACGCCGCGAGCGCCAGCAACAGTGCTGGCGGCATCACGACGAGACCGAGCTTGAAGAATGTGCCGGCGTCGATCTGCAGGCCTTCGCGCCGCAGAACACCAAGCCACAGGATCGTGGCGAGCGAGCCGGTAACCGAGAGGTTGGGACCGAGATCGACGCCGATGAGGACCGCGCTGGTCACTTGCGGCGGGCTGTGCGCGGCCTGTACGGTGGAGCCGGCGATGAGCCCCGCCGGCAGGTTGTTCATGAGATTGGAGACCAAGGCGAGCGCAACGCCGCTTGCCCAGGCCGTGCCACTTGCCGACCATGTGACGGCATCCTGCATGAAGGCGCCGAGCAGCCGGATGAGACCGGTGCGATCGAGTGCTTCGACCAGCACAAAGAGCCCGGCCACCAGCGGCAGCACGCCCCAGGAAATGGCGCCGAGAATGCGCCATGGCGCGCGGCGCTTGAGCAGCAGGACGATCGCAGCCGTTGTGCCACCGGCGACAAGTGTCGGCAGCCCGAGCGGTTGATCGAGCGCTGAGGCGCCCATGAGAACGACCGCAGTCAGAATGGTGCCGGTCGCCGCGATCCGGCCGGAGAATGAGAGCGGCCGCACTTTAGCGTCGGTGGTGATGGTTTGCCGGAGCGCCCGGTGCTGCGTGAAGCGCAGCATGATGTAGGTCGTCATGATCGCGATCAATGAGGGCAGCGCGTAGCATGGCAGCCATTGCAACAAGGGCGGCACGGTGTTGCCGTAGATGACGAGATTGGCGGGATTGCTTATCGGCAGCACGAACGACGCGGCGTTGGCGATGAACGCACAGATGAGCATATAGGGAAGCGGGTTTTCGGCTTTCGCAGTCCGCGCGACCGCCGCCACGGCCGGCGTGAGCACGACGGCGGTCGCATCATTCGACAGGAACACCGTGACGACGGTGCCGCAGGCATAAATGAGCGTGAACAGCCTGGTCGCCGAACCGCACGCATGTGTTGCCGCCTGCGCCGCCAGCCAGTCAAACAGTCCTTCCTCCCGGGCGACCGCGGCCAGCAGCATCATGCCGATGAGGAACAGATAGACATCGGTCCCATGGGCAATTCCACGCCATGCCTCGGCGGCCGGTAGCACGCCGGACAGCACCAGCAGTGCGGCGCCGGTCACGGCCCAAATCGCCTCCGGCAGCTGCCAGGGGCGCACAATCACACCCCAGGTGGCGAGCGCCGCAATGCTCCAGGTGGCTGCGAGCGCGCTCACCACTTGTGACCATTGCGGTTGGGGACTTCGATGAGCGCAGGGACGTCGCTGCGATTTCGCGCGCTGTCTTCCTTCAGATGCAGGTCACCGAAATGCGCCCAGCTGAGAACGGATTCCTCCAGTTGCATGAACTCCGCCCCCCTTACTGGTTCTGAACGGGCGGAGGCGGTGCAACGGCCGGAGGCGGGAGAGGAGGTGCGGCACCGATCGCTTGTGGCGGCGGTCCTAAAGGCCCCCGCGGTCCCAGCGGCCCGACATTGACCAGCCGCGCTGCGCTCTCGCCGATCTGCTGGGCGTCAAGCGCGCGGCCATAAGCGTCGGTGACGCCGTAACCCTGCGCAGCAATGGATTTGCCCGGCTGCAATTCCGATTCAAGCGCGCCGGCTTGGTCCGGCGGCAGATGAATTTGCGTGCCGTCGTCGAGCAACGCGCCGTTCAAGTCACCACGCGGCCCGTAGAGCGGCTCGTGCACCCGGCCCTGCACGGTAAGCCAGCGATAGGTCATCTCGATTGGCGACGGAGGTGTCACGGGCGGTCCTGTATCAACAATTGTCTGTCCTGATGCGCCTGATATCGAGAGGGCCTGGATCAAGGGCAGCGCCTGGGCCTTGAGCCCGCGCACGGTGACGGTGTCGCCCGGCTTGATTGCGTGCACGAGTTGGGCGCCAAGATGCGGCGGCATATGCACCTGCGTGCCGTCATCAAGGATCACGCCATCGACATCACCGCGCGGCGTGAGGCTGTATTGAGCGACCTGGCCCTTGGTAGCCGGCAGTTGCTGTGGATCATATGTCGCAACCGACTGCGCTGTGGCGACGCTGGTCGCCAAGGCGAGCAGGCTTGCTGCGAGCAGGATCGGCCTTGTCGTCATGCTGTCCTCCGGCTGTGAGGCGATTTCCGTCAGCCGAAGCGCAAGAGCCGTGCCAAACTCTAAGGGACTGATTTAACTGTCAGGTTGGGGTTTTCTGGTCGGGTTCGTTGTCCTCATTGGGGACGTCGGCCGTCCCATTTGCGGACGCATCGAGGCCGTAGCGCGCCAGCTTCTGGTAGAGCAGCTGGCGACGGATGCCGAGACGTTCGGCCGCTTGCGTACGATTGCCGCCGCCCTCCTCCATCGCCCGCCGGATCATCGCAATCTCGATGCGCTCGATCGCTTCGGGCAGCGTGCCCGCGAGCCAGTCGACGGCAAGGGCTGTGCCGTGTTCTTCCGGCCGCATGGTCAAAAATTCCAGGTCGGCAGCGGTGATCACCGGTCGCCGCACAAGCGTCGCTACGCGCTTCATCGCATTGAGCAGTTCGCGGACATTGCCGGGCCAGGAATGTGCGAGCAGGCGCGCGGCCGCATCGGCAGTGAGACGCTTCGCTGCGCCGCTCTCTGCGGCCAGTGCCAGAAAGTGCTCGGCGAGGGGCACGATATCGGCCAACCGCTCGCGCAGCGGTGGGAGCGGCACGGGCACGACACCAAGCCGGTAATAGAGATCCTCGCGGAAGTGCCCGTCGCGAACGGCTTGCTCCAGATGGCGATGCGTGGCGGCGATCACGCGCACATCGACCGATACGGACTTGCCGCCCACGGGTGTCACCACGCGTTCCTGCAGGGCGCGCAACAGCTTCGCCTGCATGGCGAGGTCCATATCGCCGATCTCGTCGAGAAACAGCGTGCCGCCCTCGGCCTCGCGGAAAGAGCCGATGCGATCGCCGACGGCTCCGGTAAAGGCTCCGCGCACGTGGCCGAACAGCAAACTCTCAAGCAGTTCGGTCGGGATCGCAGCGCAGTTGACAGCCACGAACGGAGCGCGCGCGCGCTTTCCATGCCGATGGATGGCACGCGCGACAATCTCCTTGCCGGTGCCGGTTTCGCCACGCAACAACACGGTCGCGTCGCTGTCGGCCAAAAGCCCGATCGCCTTTTGAACTTCGCGCATGGCGCCGCTCATGCCGACAAGCTGGTCCGCATCGGCCGATTGAGGCACGCCTGCCGGCACCGCGAGGTCTGTGCGCGGCAGCATACGTTCAAGAAGTGTGCGCAAGCCGTCGCGGCCAACCGGCTTCGCAAGATGATCGGCGGCGCCGAGCCGCATTGCCTCAATCGTATTGTCGCTGGTAGGGACCGCCGTAAGAATGGCGACGGGCGGCGCATCATCGCGCGCGCGAATGCGGCGCAGCACATCCATGCCATCCATGCCGGGCATGCGCAGATCGAGCAGCACCGCATCGGCGCGGTTGCGCGAAAGCCAGGCCAATGCGGCCTCGCCGTTTTCGGCCAGCGCTGGCTGGTGACCGAGGTCGGTCAGGGCCGTCGCCACGGCACGCCGGAGCGCCGCATCGTCATCCACGATCAGGACGGTTGGCATGGCAACTCCAGTGCGAAAGCGGCGCCCAGTCCGGGCCGTGTGCCACCGACACAGCGCAGCGCCAGATGTCCACCATGCGCGTCCGCCAGCTCGCGCGCGATGGCGAGGCCAAGGCCAGTACCATCCGCGCGCCCGGTGACGAACGGCTCGAACAGCCGGTCAGTAAGATCCGGCGCCACGCCAGCCCCGCTATCCTGCACCACGATCGTGAGTTGCCCGGCATTGCGCTCGACGGTGACGGTCACCTCGCCACCATCCGGCGCGTGACGGATGGCATTGGTGAGCAGATTGTCGATCACGCGACCGATCAAGGCCGGATCGAAACGCGCTGTTCCGGTCGCGCCGTTGCAGCTCAGCCTGACAGTGCGATGCGCTGCGACAGCGGCATGGCGGGCCAAGCTATCCGATAGGAATGCCTCCAGATCGACAAGTACGGGGCGCGGCTCGGCGCGTTGCGTCATTGCCAGCAGCTCGCTCACCAGAGTGTCCAGCCGTCTCAGTTGTTCGAGCATATCGCCGATCGCCCCCTTGCGCCGCGCGTCGTCGCCGGCCAGGCCATTTTCGCCTTGTAGCCGGGCAGCCGCGATCGGGTTGCGGATTTCGTGGGCGACGCCGGCGGCAACCCGACCAAGACTGGCGAGGCGCTCGGCCCGCGCGACGCGCCCGGCCATCGCCTCCGCGTCCCGCCGGGCGATGACAAGGCGCCGTCCCGCTTCGTTCAGCGCGTCGATGATACGGTCGAGTTCGCGTTCGCCGGTGCGGGGAACCTCCGGCATATCTTGCGGGCCGGCGACAGCCAAAGCGGCCTCAATGCCCCGCACATGCCGCGCCCATGTGAACAGCGTGCGCCCAAGCCAAAGGGCCATCAGCACCAGCAGCCCGAACAGCACTGAAAGTCCTAGCAACAAGGGCCGGAAGCCGGTCGCGGTATTCACGCGGGTCATGGTCCAGGCCGTCAGCCCCGTAATCGGGCCGGCGAGCGCACAGGCATGCAACAGCAGCGTCTGCGCCCGGCTGGTGGTGCGGCGGTCAGCCGGCTGCCCATCGCGCGCCGTCGCTTGATTGAGGCCTTCGATCTGGCTGCGCTCGGCAACTGGCAGATCGGTCTTCGGACCTGTCCCTTCATAGGTCGGATAAGCATAGGCAAGGGGGCCAGCACTCGCCTGCCAGATGCCACCTTCGACTCCGTCCTGATGCGCAAGCGCGAGGCCGACCACATCGGCCAACTTTGCCCGCAGATCCGAGCTGCCGAGATCTGGTGCCGGTCCCGTCCATCCGGAGGTGAAGAAGCCGTAGCGGTCGCGGATGAGATCACACGCTCGTGCGATAACGGCTTCCGCCCGGTTTATTTGCGCATCCGTTGACTGCTCATAGAGCTGCACGAGCATGATCGCGACGGCGACGCCGGCCACGAGGGTCAGTAACCAAAGAGCCACCAGTCGTGTGCCGAGGGAATGCAAGCCAGCCATCCAGAGAGATATTCGACATGAAAGTCGTGGGCCCGAAGGCGACGCAGATCAACGTGGCCGAGGGCACCGCCAAGTTCATCGCAATTCGCTACATTTTCCATCCAGGTCTGGCCAAAGGATACCACTCATCGGCGCCCCAAAGATCCCGCCGATCTAAGCGCGCGGCTCCGCCGTCGGGGTGTCACGCTGCGTGCGATGCGCTGCTCGTCCTGGTCAAAGCTGCGCAGAGCGTAGGCCGAGGCGCTTTCCACGTGACGCAGGCAGGCATTCCACGCGGCCTCGGCATCGACGGACAGGACCGCCTCGAGGATCGCCTGCATTTCGCGCAGCGACTCCTCCCACCGGCCGGGCATGGCCATGCTCCTGGCCCGGAGCAGATAAATGCGTCCGCTGAGAGGGCGCAGGATCGCGGCGATCGCCTCGTTGCCGGCACCTGCGAACAACGCATCGTAGAACTGGCCGGTGCCGCGCAGCCCGCGGGCGATGTCGCCCTGTTCATCGGCTCGCATCATTGCTGCCAGCGCTGCCTTCAGTCGTTGCCTGTGTTCGGGGCGGGCGCGTTCGACGAACAGCCGCCCGGCCAGAGCCTCGAGCACGGCGCGCACTTCGTAGATACCGGCTGCGGTGGGCCGGTCGAGCACGGCGACCGAAGGCCCGCGATGGGCGATGTTGGTCACCAGGCCCTCGGCCTCGAGCTGGCGCAAGGCTTCCCGCACCAGCGTGCGGCTCACGCCCAGCATCTCGCACAGCTCACGCTCGATCAGGCGGGACCCTTGCGGCAAACGCTGGGTGCAGATCGCCGAGCGCAGCCGCTCGGTGACCTTGCTGCGCAACGGCGTCATGTCACGCTTGACCAGAAGTGAACGGCTGACCACCACGCGCCTCCAGTTTATGGGAGACTCACGCCGACAGGGTGTATTTCGGATCGAACCACCGAATGAGCGCGGAAAGGAAGAAATTGCAGAAGAAATAGACAAGTGCCATGGTCAGGTAAAGAGGATAGGGCGCATAGTCCCGGTTATTGACCAACATGGTTGCCCGAAAGAAGTCTACCAGACCGATCAGGTATACCAGGGACGTTACTTTGAAGATCATCACGATATGGGCGATCAGCGCCGGCAGCATGTTGCGCAAGGCCTGCGGCAGGATCACGTGCACGAAGGTGGTGGTGCCGCCGAGGCCGGCCGCATAGGCGCTTTCGCGATGCACCCGCGGCACCGACAGCAATCCTGCCCGCACCACTTCGGCCAGATAGGCGGAGGCAATGATCGATAGCGCGATCAGTGCGGCGGGCCACGCGTTCATCACGGTGCCGGTCAACGGCGGGACGCTGAAGAAGATCCAGAATATGATCATGATCTGCGGGATGGAGCGGATCACCTCGATATATGCGGCCGCCGTGCGGCGTATCATCGGATGGCCATACAGGCGCGCCGCGGCCAGCAGTGTTCCGCTCGCCAGGCCGATCGCCGCCGACAGCATCGCCAGTTCCCACGACACGCCGAGGCCGCGCAGCAGGAATGGCGACGCCTGCCAAACGACACTCCAGCGCCAGTCCCGTACCAGCCATGCGCCGGCAAGCAGCACCGCCATCCAGAAAGTGAACCGTGCCAGGGTGGATCTGCTGATCGGCCGCACGATGGTTCAGGCCCAGTCCAGCCGCCGGCCGATGCGGTTCATGCCGCCGGCGACAGCCAGCGCGAGGCCACCGTAGATCACAGTCGCGACAGTGGCCGCCTCGAAGCTGCGCAGTGTCATTTGCGATATTTCCTGGGTTGCGAAGGTCAGTTCCTGCACCCCCACGAACATGACGACGGCGGAATTCTTGATCACCTCGATGAACTGGCTGGTCAGCGGCGGCAGGGTGATCCGCGTGACCTGCGGCAACAGGCCGTAGAGGAAGCTTTGCCAACGGGCGAGCCCGAGCGTGTAGCCGGCTTCCGCCTGTTCCGCGCCGACGGAGCGGAAGCCGGCCGTGATGACGTCAGCGATATAGCCGCTCTGATGGATCACGAGCGCGAGCAGCCCGCTGGGGAAGGCATCCAGCCCGGCGATGTAGTAGAGGAAGAACAGCTTCACGATCAGCGGTATATTGCGGACGATTTCGATATACGCGTTGATCGCTTCGTTGAGCACCGACTGGTGCGTCATGCGGAGGCAGCCGAGCAGCGTTCCCAACACAAAGCTGCCGATCATCGCCAGGAGGGAGATGGCAATCGTATATACCAACCCCTCGAGGATGGCGGCCCGATAGTGCCAGACGACAGACCAGTCCATCGCGCCGCGGTTTACTGGCCGCAGCAGCTTGCGGCGCCGCCGATCCCGGGCTGGAGTCCGTATTGGGACCACATCGGGAACCAGGGCTGCTCGCCGAACCACTTGGCGTAGATCTTCTGGTATTCGCCGGACGCCCAGAGGTCCTGCAACGTCCAGTTCAGGAAATTGCGCCACTTCGAATCATCCGGCCGCACCAGGATGCCCCAGACGTCGCGGTTGATGTCCTTGCCGACGGCGAGGTTGGGGTCGCTCTTGAGCGCCACGCCGGTTGCCGCGCGATTCAGCACGACCGCGTCAACCTTGTGGTTCTGCAGCGCGGCGAAGGCGTCCGGGTATTCCTGGAACAGCACGAAATTCGCGTCGGGCACGATACGCTTGAACACGTCGATATTGCCGCTGCCCTGTGTCGTCGCGACCTTCTTCGGCGGGCCGTAGTGCTTCGGATCCGTGTCGTCGCCCTTGTGGACGAGGATGGTGGTGGAGTCCCAGGCATAGGGGATGGTGAAGTCGGCGGTTTCCTCGCGCGACTTGAACGGCGTGGTGATGCCGATCTCGGCATCGATCTGCCCGTTGAGCAGCAGCGGCATGCGGTTCTGCGAGGTCGACTGCACGTATTTCACCGGCACGCCAAGCTTGTCGGCGATGGCCTTCGCCAGGTCCGGTCCGAATCCGACCGGATTGCCGGACAGATCGATGGTGCCGACGGGCGGGAAGTCGTAGCGAACGCCCGCCAGGAACACGCCGGTCCGCTTGATCTTATCGAGGGTGCCTTCCGCGTGCGCGACCCTTGCCACTACAAGTGTCATGATGGCGGCGCACAGGACAGCGGCGAGGGCGTTCCATCGGACCGATGTGCGGCGTTGCATGGCTTGGTTCCTGACCTTCCGGTTCAATGATGCAGTACCTTGTCGAGGAATCGCTGCGCCCGCGGCGAGGCCGAGCGGCCGAAGAATTCCGCGGTTCGTGTCGCCTCGATGATTTCGCCGTCTTCCATGAAGACCACGCGGTTCGCCACCTCGCGGGCGAAGCCCATCTCGTGCGTCACCACCACCATGGTCATGCCGGTGCGGGCGAGGTCACGGATCACGTCGAGCACCTCGCGGATCATCTCGGGATCGAGCGCCGAGGTCGGTTCGTCGAACAGCATGATCCGCGGCCGCATGGCGAGCGCGCGCATGATCGCGACGCGCTGCTGCTGGCCGCCCGAGAGCTGCCCGGGATACGCATCCGCCTTGTTCAGCAGATCGACGCGGGCGAGCAGCTCGCGGGCACGTTCTTCGGCTTCGGCGGCGGGCAGCCGCCTGACCTTCCTGGGCGCGAAGGTCAGGTTCTGCAGCACGGTCATGTGCGGGTACAGGCTGAATTTCTGGAAGACGAACCCGATCTCGGAGCGGAATTCCTGCGACGGTGTCGCGGTGCCGGTCAGCGTGTGCCCCATGACGGTCACGTGCCCGGATTGGACGTGCTCGAGACCATTGATGCAGCGCAGCAGGGTACTTTTCCCGGAGCCGCTCGGGCCGCAGATCACCGTGACTTCGCCGGCATCGATGGCCACGTCGATGTTCTTCAGCACCTGATGGGCGCCATAGAACTTGTCCACCTTGTCGAACCGGATGATCGGCGCGCTTGCCGCCGGAGCCTGCTTCGTGCTGGCTTCGAGCGCCGCGCTCAACGTCAGGCCGCCGGCTGTGGCTGGTGCAGCGGCAGCGGCATCATGCGTTGAATATCGGCGTGCTTTCGCGGCCGCTGTCGATCAGTTTGCGCAACGCGAGGTGGATGCGGCTGGTGACCGGACCCGGCCTACCATTGCCGATGACCTGGCCGTCGATGCTGGCGATCGGCATAACTTCGCCAAGCGTGGAGGATTCGAATGCCTCGCTGCCGGTGACCAGGTCATAGACGGTCAACGGCCGTTCGACGATGGGAATTTCCTGCAAGCGGCACAGTTCAATGATGACGTCGCGCGTGATGCCGGCAAGGACGTTGCCCAGCGGGGGCGTGACGACGGTGCTGCCGTCCACGGCGAAGATGTTGTTGGCATAGCCTTCGGAAACATTGCCGTTCAGGTCCAGCATGATCGCTGATTCGGCGCCGCAATGCTTGGTTTCGAGGTATGCCAGGATATTGTTGATGTAGTTGCAGCTCTTGACCCGTGAATCCAGGCATTCGGACGGGATGCGCCGGATCGAGGTCACGTGCGCCGCGACGCCCTTGCCCGGCTGATGCTTACCTTCGGTCTCGTGCTGGGCGATGATGGCCACGGTGGGCGGTCCCAGCTTGTCCATGTTGCGCAGCCCGGTGGGGCCGGCGCCGCGCGACACGACCGGACGCATATAGCCATCCCGCAGGTTGTTGCGTTGCGCGGTCTCCAGGATGGCGGCGATGAATGCGCCGCGCGTCAGGGGGATTTCGATCTCCATGTATTTTGCGCTGCGGTACAGCCGATCCATGTGCGCATCGAGCCGAAAGATGCCGCCCTTGGCCGCCTGCAGGCCTTCGAATATGCCGTCGCCATAGATGAACCCATGGTCGAACACCGAGACTTTGGCATCCTGCGGCGCGAAGAATTCACCGTTTATGTAGACGAAGTCACCGATCATGGAGGGTTCCTAATTTCATGCGTTACCATTCAGGCGAGCCGCATCGACAAGGTCACGGACCATCTGCAGATGCTCGGGCGACTCGTTGGGCGGTACAAGCACCACGTCGTCGAAGCCAAGCTGCTCGATCCGTTGCAGCCGTTCCACGGCGGCTGCCATCGGACAGGCGAGCGTGATCTGCGCGACTTTCGCCCACTGGTCGGCGTACTCGGGCCGCGGGCGCAGGTCGATCGGAACGTTGGTGAGGATCGCGCGCCTGCCACCCGCCTCGCGATAGGCGCGGATGCCGTCGGCCGCGTCGTCCCACTTGCTGAACAAGCCCGACGCAATCCAGCCGTCGCAGCTCTGCGCCGCGTAGCTGATCCATCGCCGGTTGCGCCAGGCGCCCAGCAGCACGGATGGCCCGTCGCTGTTCGCCTGCCACGGGGAGAGCATCACGCCGTTGCGCGGTTCGCCGCGCCAGATGCCGCGTATCACCTCGATCGCGGGCAACAGGTTCGCGAAGCGGCGTTCGAAGTCGGAGCCGGTGAAATCGAAATCGGCGCGTGTCGAGCCGACGCCGACGCCGAACCTGAAGCGGCCTTGCGACAGGACATTCAGTGTCTGGGCGCGGTGCGCGAGTTCGGCCGCTTCCCTTATCGGCACCTGCAGGACGCTGATGCCGAGTTCGATGCGGCTGGTGACCGAGCACAGGGCGGCGAGCGCGAGCATTGGATCGAGGGTCGGTTCGCCGCGGCCCATCGCATCGCCAACCCAGATGCCGCTGAAGCCAAGCCGCTCGACGTGCCGTGCGAAATCCGCGAGCCGGCTGACCATCGGAACGGTGTCCGAGGCACGTTCCACCAGGAAGGAGGCAATGCCCACTCTCATGGCTCTGCTTGCGGCCCCCTATCCCCTCATGATCCACCCGTTGTATGCCGGTGTACCATCATACAATCCTTGCGGTCAACGATCCGCCCGCGAAAGCCGTGGCAATTGCTTTGAAAGGTGGGGCGACTGCACCCCTGCGGCATCAAGGCGCGCTCGGGGCGTCGCCAATCATGCGAGAAGCCGATCCCTCAATGCGCCTCCATGTCGGTCGAAACCTGAAATATAAAACCGCCGGTTCAGCCCGATACCCGCAAGCCCCTTGTATTCGCCTTGGCGCATAGCGATCTGCTATACGCTGGCAAGCGATACGCAGGCGGAATCGCCTTCAATCCACACCGATGACGCGTTCCGAGCAGTTGTGTGACCGCGGATGCTGGTCATGGAACTTGTCCCGTTTGGATTGTCCCGAATTCTCCGCGGGTCGACAAAAAGGAAGTCGAACAGCGCGCAGGAGAACACGCCTTAACGCAGGCCTCACGAACAACCGATAAAACGGGAGAACCACGTTGGCCAAAGGTCGTAGTCGAAGAAATCGCGAAGCCAAGAAACCGAAGGCCGAGAAGAAGCCTACCCAGGTCGGTGCAACGTTCCTGCGTCCTCAGCCGACGCCTTCACCACCGGCAACAAAGCAAAGCACTAGATAGCTCTGGACAAATACAGAGCCATCGGTGTGGCCAAACAAGTCGCCGGAGATACCAAGCTGTAGTAGACCGCCGCCTTGTTAACACCGCGCTTCATATCCATCGGGTTCAACCTGGCAGGAACCGCTTTGCGCCGACCTCGCGCACCGTCTGTGGGCCCATATTCTCGAACCCGACGGCGCTTCGCGTACTTCTATCCCTTCCACTCGTCAACGTGACATGGCCCGTCACGACGCTCCGCTCGCTGTGGATCGTCACGACATGCTGCGGACGCATTGCGATCAGTCCGCCTCCTGCCACGCCGGAAGTTGCCGAGCTCATCGTACTCCACGACCGAACAGGTACCGGGTATACTCTGCCTGCGTCATACCATCATAAGACATGCGGAAGGGCTTGCCGCGTACGCTAGCCGATTGGCCTGGAGGGGGCGCTGCACGGGCTTTTTTCGTGAGTCGAGGCGAAGGTCGTTGAATGGCGGGTTGTGGTGACGCGATGACAGGGTCGCTCGCATGATATCTGCGTTCCTGGGACCAGGATGCAACCTCCTTGCTTAGCTGATCCTGCATGGTAGAGACCTGCTTCTCGGCCTCTCGCGCCTCGTCGACCTTCCCGATATCGGGCTCAGTGCTCATATTATTTGTTCCTCATAGCAGGAGATCGCTGCGGACCACAGGAAGTCATCAGCGGAACACTGTGCGAGCCGATGAAACCCGCAGAGTCCAAAAACGCACTGCTGTCCTGTCCTTCGACATGGCGAAAGCGAGTTATGCGGCGGCAAAGGATGACCGCCTCGCAACGAGCATGTACAGATGACTCACACTTTGGGGCCGCGAGTTGAAATACAAGGTTGAGTCTGCGCCACCGGTCCTATCTCCGGCATTTGCCACGACGGCGCCATGCCTCAGGACATCGGAACGCAGTCACCGGCGAGACAATGAGGACCCTGAGTCTGGCGGTGCTCCTGCGCCTCCCTAGCGTTCTCGTTCATTGCCATCGCCACCGGCTCTTCGGTGACAGTCACTTCCACCTGCATATCGATTGCCGCATCGGGCGCGCCGATGAAAGTACCCCATAACGGCAGCACGCGGGCCGGGTGCCATGCGACGGCGACGCGAATGAGATTTCGATTGCCGATGATGCTGTTGGTCGGATCAAAATCGACCCAGCCTGCGCCGGGCAGGTAAACCTGCAGCCAGGCATGTGTCGCTCCGCCGCCAATGGTAGCTACTGCGGGCACAAAAATGTAGCCACTGACAAACCGGGCGGCGAAACCGAGGGAGCGGACCGCGTCGATCATCAGCCAGGCAAAGTCGCGGCAGGTGCCGCTGCCGCGTTGCAAAGTCTCGCTCGGACTCTGCACGCCTCGTTCTTCACGACGCATGTAGGTGAAATCCTGCTGGATCCGGTGCGTCATGGTCCGCAGCAGCTCAATCGTCGCAATATGACCGTTCTGCGGCAGGAACCGATTGGCCCAGCGATCCACCGCGTCGCTGGGCTCTTCCCGCTCCATCGCGCATACCAGATCCGGCTGATCCTCGAGCGAATAACTGAATGGATACGTCTGGGCACCAGCTTCGAGCTGGTAATCAGGCAATTCCGCCTCGGTATGCTCCAGCGTGACAACGCTGTCGAAGCAGAGCCCGGTCGTCTCACCAGAGAAGGTTGCAATTGCAACGGAATTGTCGAAGACGTCGTGCAACCAACGCAGCCGCATCGGTTGCGGCACGATGGTGAGTTGGGTGCGAACCAGGCGGAGATCATGACTCTCCCTTGGCCTGAACATCATCCGATGTTCTTCCAGCCTTATTGGTACTGCATAGCGATAAACCGTGATGTGCCGGACCGTCAGCAGGCGCATTGCAGCATCAGTGGCGGAATGCCCCCTATTGCGGTCACGCTGCGCATTATCTCGTCAGTGTCTGTATGCAGTCGCACCGCAGCCATTGCATCAGTTCCAGGCATGCACGATATGCAGCAAGCTGACCTCACTTGTATTGCAGGATTCCAACATGGCAAGCTCTGATGCTTTCGCCTTGCGTCGCTCGGGACTGAATGAGTTCCTGTTCGCACCGATCGGGACTGAGGCGAATGGTATGACCCTGAGCGTCGTCTCGTTGCTCGCGCGGCTGGGGAACGACCCGTGGCGGGAGGCTGGAAGGCTCGCTGCATTGCCGGTGTCGGAAGCAACCAAGAGTCTGGCGCACAGCATCGTCAGCATGCCAGCGAGTCGCTGGTCGCTACCGTCCGCGACAGTCATCGCCGCAGGCTTGATCGCGCTCCTGCCGACGCAGACGTCCAAGCTCGCAGCAAACTCCTTGGCGCCCGAACACGCCGTGAAGCTTCGGCGTTCCTTCGCCGTCGTCATCGCTCTTGCGTGCATTGCGTGCGCGATAGCCCTCGAAGTAGGCTTTACCCCGACACTCGACGTATCGAGAACCGACAGCAGTGGCGTTGCCAGCTCCGTCACAACGCCTCGTTAGGCATCAGGCGACCAGGGCTCATAGTCGCCGTCCGCGGCGTCCCGACGACCTCCGCGATAGTCGTGACCGGACGGCCGATATCCATACGGCGTCCCTGTTGCGTTCGGAAGATGCGGTTTCTGCCACGGATGCCTGTCGGCCACAGGGATTGGAGCGTCGGTGGTGTAGTGCAGCCAGGCGTGCCACTCAGCGGGCACCGCGGAAGCCTCTTTCTCTCCAGCATAGGCCACCCAACGACGCGCTCGCAGGCGTCCTGGACTTTTTGATTTCTCAAGGTAGTAGCGATTTCCGATCGCGTCGGTTCCGATCAACCGTCCGCGCAAGAGGATCGTCAGCCGGGTTCCAATGTCCATAGCCAG
>DATJJM010000050.1:0-2287 GCA_035492535.1 Acetobacteraceae bacterium
CGCGCGTTGTCGTTGAGCTTGGCCTGCAGGCGCGTGAGGCGTGCATGCTTCTCTTCCTGCGAGGTGTCGTCGGCCAGATTGGCGGCCGGCGTGCCGGGGCGCGAGGAGAAGATGAAGGAGAAGCTCTGGTCGAAGCCCACATCGTCGATCAGCTTCATGGTCTTCTCGAAGTCTTCGTCGGTCTCGCCCGGGAAACCGACGATGAAGTCCGAGGAGATGCAGATGTCCGGACGCACCGCGCGCAGCTTGCGGATCTTCTGCTTGAACTCCAGCGCCGTGTAGCCGCGCTTCATCGCGGTGAGGATGCGATCCGAGCCGGCCTGCACGGGCAGGTGCAGGAAGTTGCACAGCTGCGGCACGTTGGCGTACGCCTCGATCAGCGAGTCGGAGAACTCCAGCGGATGCGAGGTGGTGAAGCGAATGCGGCCGATGCCTTCGATCTGCGCCAGTGCGTGGATCAGTACGGCGAGGTCGGCGGTGCCGCCGTCATGCGTGGGGCCGCGATAGGCGTTGACGTTCTGTCCCAGCAGGTTCACTTCGCGCACGCCTTGTGCAGCCAGCTGAGCCACTTCCACCAGCACGTCGTCGAACGGACGGCTGATTTCCTCGCCGCGGGTGTAGGGCACCACGCAGTACGAGCAGTACTTGGAGCAGCCTTCCATGATCGAGACGAACGCGGTCGGCCCTTCGGCGCGCGGCTCGGGCAAGCGGTCGAACTTCTCGATTTCGGGGAAGCTGATGTCCACCTGCGGCTTGCCGCTGGCGCGCTGCGCCTCGATCAATTGCGGCAGGCGATGCAGCGTCTGCGGACCGAACACCAGGTCCACATAGGGCGCGCGCTTGATGATGTCCTGGCCTTCCTGCGACGCCACGCAACCGCCCACGCCGATCAGCACGGGCTTGCCGCCGGCCTTGTGTTCCTTCCAGCGGCCGAGCTGGCTGAAGACCTTTTCCTGGGCCTTTTCGCGGATCGAGCAGGTATTGATCAGGATGACGTCCGCCTCGGCTTCGTCCTGGGTCAGTTCCAGACCATGCGAGGCCTTGAGCACGTCGGCCATCTTGGCCGAGTCGTACTCGTTCATCTGGCAGCCGTGGGTCTTGATGAAAAGCTTGCCGGTCATGGGTCTGGGTACCGTGATTCTGAAGGCGGCGCGAGGTTTGCCGAACCGCGCAGTTTACGCTCCCGGCGGCGCTGTCGCCACTGGAACCCGCGTGCCGGATCAATCACTTGCGCGCTGGCGGGGGCGGAAACAGGCACTGCCGCACGATTCTGCCTGCCACCGCTTGGCGGGCGGCCTGCGCAGAGGCAAACTGCAGCCTGGCCCGGCGCTTGCAACGCATTGACCGGGAAGAAAGAACGAGGGGGAGTGATGTCGCTGCTTGACCGTGATGAGGCCGCCGCCAAGG
Organism: Acetobacteraceae bacterium; assembly: GCA_035492535.1. Taxonomy (GTDB): domain Bacteria; phylum Pseudomonadota; class Alphaproteobacteria; order Acetobacterales; family Acetobacteraceae; genus JAMXLO01. The sequence continues at coordinate 1,408 of DATJJM010000050.1, forward strand.
CTGGGCGGCCCGAGGGGAGTCCGTGAGCGGGCTGCCTTCATCGCGGCTGGGCGCGACGGCGATCCGGCGGCTGCTTGGCGTGGCTGCCCTGCTCGCGGGTCTACTGTCGCTGCCGGCGCATGCCGGCGCGCTCTACCGCTGCTCCGGTTCCTCGGGCGAGGTGGTTTTCAGCAGCAGCACGGCGGGCTACCAGGGTTGCAGCCGGATTGCCGGCGCGCCCGAGCCCGTTCGCAAAAAGCCCGCGCCCGCCGCACCTTCGCTGGCCACGGTGAAGGGTTCGGCGGAAACCTCGGCCAACAAGGTCGGGCCCACGCCCGTGCCGCAACCGCCTTCGGTGGCCTGGGTCGAGGATTCGGTGGTCACCAGCGCCCGAGTCGTTCCGCCCAAGCCGGCGGGCAAGCCGGGGCAATGGAGTTACAGCGAAGCAAGTCCAGCGCGTAGTGCCTCCGTTCCGGACAAGCCCGTGGCGGACGCCGATGGCGACGGCAGCCGCGTCTTGCGCGGCGCGGTCTATCGCGTGGTGCGCAAGGACGGCAGCGTGGAATACACCAACCTGCGTCCGGCGGGCGAGCAGGGCCACGCGGTCACCATGCTCTTCAGCTACATCGCCACCTGTGTCGCCTGCAACCTGCATTCGAACATCCGCTGGGATTCGGTGGCGCTCAATCTCGGCGCCTATACCGACGTGATCCAGCTGGCGAGCCAGGAATCGGGTGTCGACGAGGCGTTCCTGCGCGCCATCATCCATGCGGAAAGCGCGTTCAACCCGCGTGCGCTCTCGATCAAGGGCGCGCAGGGCCTGATGCAGCTGATGCCGGGTACGGCCAGCGACATGGGCGTGCGCGATGCATTCGATTCCGCGCAGAACATCCGTGGTGGC
>DATJJM010000051.1:0-16093 GCA_035492535.1 Acetobacteraceae bacterium
GTTCCAGCCGGACCACATCTGGCTGGCGGACGACATCTTCGGCTTCCGCGTCGACTGGGTGGCGGAGTTCGCCGCGCACCTGCACGCCGCCGACGGGCCGGTGCCGTTCACCATCCAGACCCGCGCCGACCTGATCAGCGAGCGCATGGCCGCCGCGCTCGGCGAGGCCGGCTGCGCGGAGGCGTGGATCGGCGCGGAAAGCGGCAGCCAGCGCGTGCTGGATGCGATGAACAAGGGCACCCGGGTCGCCGACCTCGTCACCGCCCGCGCACGCCTGGGCGAACACGGCATCCGCGTGGGCTTCTTCATCCAGCTGGGCTATCTCGGCGAGCAGCTGGACGACCTGCTGGCCACCCGCGAGCTGATCGTGCAGGCCGCGCCGGACGATATCGGCGTGAGCGTGTCCTACCCGCTGCCGGGCACGAAGTTCTACGAGCAGGTCAAGGCGCAGCTCGGCCCGAAGACGCACTGGCAGGACAGCGGCGACCTGGCCATGATGTTCCGCGGCGCCTACGACTCGGACTTCTACCGCCGCGTGCGCGACCTGCTGCACGAGCAGGTCGCCATACGGCAGGCCGAACCCGCCGGACAGGCGGAGCGCCACGCCGTACTCGACGCGCAATGGGCGGCGCTGATCGCCCGCGAGGGCGCGCACCGCAACAAGAACGCCACGTCGCCGCCCGCCGCGTCGGCGCGGCACATCGCCCTGCAGCTGCACTGAGCGCGCCATGCTGCCGCCACTTCGGATCGTCCGGCACGGTTTGCGCCGCAGCACCGAGGCGCTCGCCGCGGAGCTGGCGCGACCGGGCGGCGCCACGCCGGCGTGGAGCGAACTGGAATGGCGGCTGGCCACGGCGGTCGCCGTCGCGCACGGCGTGTCGCCGCTGCTGTGCGGATGTTGCGCGTGGGAAAACCCGTCGTGGCGGCGCTTCCTGGAAAGCCAGCGCGAGCACGTCGCGCTGCGCCACCGGCGCATCGCGGCGCTGCTGCAACGCATCGACGCCGACGCCCGCGCCGCCGGGCTGGCGCTGGTGCCGCTGAAGGGTTCCGCGCTGCACGCGCTGGGCATCTACGCGCCGGGCGAGCGGCCGATGGCCGACATCGACCTGCTGGTCCACGAGGACGGTGCCGCCGCGGCGATCGAGCTGCTGCTGCAGCTCGGCTACGTGGAGTCGTTCGCGCAGTGGAAGCATCGCGTGTTCAAGCCGGCCACCGGCCAGCCGTTCGCCGGGCTGGGCGAGCACCGCGACACGCCGGTCAACATCGAGCTGCACACCCGCATCCGCGAACGGCTGCCGGTGTCGATGGTGGACATCACCGCACGGATCCAGCCGCGCGCGCCGCGGCCCGGCCTGAATCCCTACCCGTCGAACGGCGCGCTGATGAGCCACCTGCTGCTGCACGCGGCCGGCAACCTGTGCGGACGCAGCCTGCGCCTGCTGCACCTGCACGACATCGCGCTGCTGGCGGCGCGCATGGCCGCCCGTGATTGGGACGCGCTGTGGGATGGCGGCGACGCCGAGCCGCCGTGGTGGGCGCTGCCGCCGCTGCGGCTGGCCGCCCGCCACTACCCGGCGGCGATTCCCGCCGCCGTGCTGGCGCGGCTCGAACGCGACTGCCCGCTGCTGCTGCGGACAATCTCGCGCCGGCAAAGCCTGACCCGGGTGTCGTGCTCGGAACTGTGGCTGCACGCGTTCGCCGGGATCGAGTGGTCGCGCTCCCTCCGCGAAGCCGGGCGTTACCTCCGGAATCGCGTGAGCCCTCCGGACGAAGCGCGCAAGGAGCGCGCCGACATGGCGCGCACCCAGCTCTGGCTGCAGGGACAGCGCTGGGTCGTCTCGCCGCATCGCCGGCGCGTGCTGACCTGGCTCACCCGGCCGGTGCCGCGGATGGACATGCTGTACGTGGTGCGCGCCGCGCTGGAAGACGAGTCCAAGGCGCAAGCGTCACCGCAGGACGTGGCGACGAGCTGGCGCTGGAGCACGATCTTCCAGGCGACGCGAAGGTAGCCGACGTGCATACCGGAGCGCAGTACCACGAATTCATGCAGGCCTCGCCGCGGGACCGGGCGGTGCGCGACAGCTTCCAGAAGATGGTGCTGGACCTGCTGCCCGCAGGCGCGGACGTGCTCGACTTCGGTGCCGGCACCGGTATCGACGCCAAGGCCTATGCCGCCAACGGACACCCGACCTTCGTGCATGAACCGTCGCAGGCGATGCGCGAATACCTGGCGCAGTACTGCCGCGACGAGATCGCCCGCAAGACCATCATCGCGGTGGCGTCGCCGCTCGCGTGCAGGGTGCAGGCGGTCACGGCGAACTTCGCGGTGCTCAATCATTTCGCGGAGCACGCCGCGCTTTTCGAAGAGTTGTCGCGCGTGGTCCGCCAGGGCGGCTTTGTCCTGGCCAGCATGCTCAATCCCTATTACCTCGGCGACGCGCGTTACGGCTGGTGGCGGGCGAACATCATGAATCTCGTGCGCAGCGGCCACTACGCCATCGACAGCGAAAGCCGCATCCATCGTTTTGCGCCGCGCGTCGTGGCGCGATCGGCAGCACCGTATTTCCGGCTGGAGCGGCTCGTTCCGCGTGGTTTCGGATGGGCCGCCCAGCTCTACATGTTCCTGCTGTTTCGGCGGACCTGACATGTGGAAGGACTGGATAAGGCCGTTCGTGCGTCCCCTGCCGCAATGGTCGACGCTGGCCGTCGCGCCTCCGCAGCAGGCGGTCATCGCCACCTTGCGCTGGGACGGCCAATCGGCGGATGTCACGGCGGACCACACCGTGGCGTCGCTCAATCCGCTCGCGATCGCGACCAGCCTCGACGCCGGCGCGTGTCCCGTACTCGAGTACCGCGACAGCGCGACAGGAAGGCTGCTCGGCGTCTTGCGACTGGCGCGAGCCGCGTCGGTCGCGGCCGAGAACACCTCGCTCACGCTCTACCACGTCGCCGCGGGCGAACACCGCTGCCTCGGCTGGCCGCGGCGCCCGTGGAACGCGTGGCTGCAGAACCGCCTCATGCGGAAAAACCGCTCGTCGAACCACTTGAACATGGAACCCTTCGCGGCACAGCAGCTGATGATCGCCTACCTGTGCCCGCGGCCGGTCGTCCTCGTCTCCGTCGACGCGCCGGGCCACCGCAACATCTTCCCGATGGACCTGATCGGCCCGCTGGATCGCAGCGGACTTTTCTCGCTCGCGCTGCGCAGCACCAACGTCTCCGTGCCGACCATGCGCGACGTGCGCCGGGTGGCCCTGTCCGGCATCCCGGCGACGATGAAGACGACCGTCTACAAGCTTGCCGAGCACCACAGGCAGCCGCTGCCGGACTGGAGCGAGCTGCCGTTTCCGCTCCGGCCGTCGCGGGAATTCGGCATACCCGTGGTGGCCGCGGCGCTGCACATCCGCGAGCTGGCCATCGTGCACAGCCAGGAAATCGGCTCGCACACGTTGTTCCTCGGCCGCATCGTTTCCGACGACAAGCTGGCGGCAGGCGCCCAGCTGCATCACACGGCCGGCTTCCACCAAGCCTGGCGCCGCCGGCAGGGCATGCCGTTTGCGGAGATCTAGCTCGCCGACCTGCGGCGCAACATCACGCTGCGGAGTATCTGCATGTGCTGGTCCGCGACGCGCTTGAGCGTGTCACGGCGGATGAATGTCCGCTTCCGTGGGTGCATCTGCAACACTCCTGCTGCCAGGGCAACTCTCGGTGTGTTGCCTCCACCGGTTGAACCCACCGCCGGAAGCCGACGTCCAGACGGCGATAAGGGAGCGTTGTCGAGGTGAGACAAGGGCGACTCCCGAACCGTGGCGGCAAAAATCAATGCGCAGGATTCGGGTCGTCCGAACGCCGCCACGCACACGGCTGAAGTCCAGGGAATCATCGATTCCAGTGGCGTCGATCCACGACCTGGGGTGACGGCCTGGCTATGCTCGGAAGCAAGTCTTCCGCAGGTGGTCAGCGCAGCGACTTGCGGCCTGACAGTTGGATACCCGCGCGGGCCACCCTCATCGGACAGTCATGTTGTTCAGATCGGCCAGGCACCGAGGTGATGCGATGCGCCGCCTCGCGCGCTGGGGAGCTCTGGCGCATGTTCTTTAGTCGGGCTCCCAGGGATCGAGCTCGCCGTTGGTATCAAACGCGCCGTCGTCGTATTCGTCCAGCAACAAGATCGATCGGTCCGCAAGCCACTTCCTGCGTTGGTGCGGAGGCATGCCTTTGAGGTGATCCGAGAAATTTTCATCGAAGATCACGTCCGGCCCTTTGTGAAGCAGAATGATCGGATCGGCTATGTCGGCTGTCACCGCTATGTGTTTCCTGGCCATGCTAAAGGTTCCGACGGATGGTTTCACGCTAGTTCCCCGAAGACGCATCCTGCAAGATCGCTTCCAGCCGGGCGATCGTTCCGAGTAGACGTTCGCGTTCTTCCTCGTGAGAAGTCGCCAGCATGGCGTGTGCGTGCGCTGTAGCCCGTATCCAAAGCGCCGCAGCAATTTGCTGAACCTCCGGCGGTGGTGTCCAGGGATCAGCCGGCGGGGCGATGATGCGTCGTCCCAGGTCCTCCCACCAGACGTCCAGAAATCCGGCGATGACGTCATGCGAGCCGGTGCCGATCAACGCTCGTACACGGTCGGGACTCGGGCGTTCGCCAGCGACGAGCAGCATATCTGCCGCCTCGGCAACGGCAGCCGGAGTCACTCCGGAACGTTCATGCCGACTGTTCACCTCTGGCGCGCTTCTGCATTGAGCTCGTCCGCGGTGAAGACCGCCTCGGGCACGGCTTCCAGATGTGCACGATCGATGGGTTCTCCATTGCCGTCGGACACGCCATACGTATGCTCCCGTATTTTCTCCAGAGCGCGGTCGATGGCTGCGATCCGGTCCAGGTCGTGCGCCAGTATTGCCTCGTCGTTGGCCTGCTGCTCGAGGCGATTGCTGTCATCGACAGCATCCCGGGGCTCACCGCCTGCAGCCATCTGCAAGGTGTCTTCCTCCGCGCCGGCTGCGTCTCCATCAGCAATGAGTTGCTCCCGCAGCTTGAGCAGCCGCTCGCGCTGGCGCGCAACGAAGGCTTCATCGAGGTTTTCGTGAATAGGCTGATTCATGGTCGTCTCCGATTGGCATGGTAGTGAGTGGCCCGAGCCTGCCTCTTCCGGTGCAGGCGCCGGTGGGCGGCGGGCCATGCTGCAGGCTCCATTCCATGGAAGCCCACCTCCGCCTTGGAGTTCCTCGCCGGGTCGTCGGCGGATGGCCGTTCTCGAACAATGTATCGATTGGCCACAGCATGGAAAAACATCAAGACGAAAGCTCTTCAGACAGGCAGAACGTCGCCGCCCGAGACGACGAGCCGATATCGCACAAGTCGTTCCGCTTCCGGATTTACGGTGTAGACATGTACGCGCTCGCCTTCGACGATCCGCAGCGTCGTTGCGCCGGACGAAAAATAAAATTGGCCAGTCCACTTGCGCTCGACGAGCAAGGTCAGGAGTGCCACCGCGTCCTGACGCGCCGACGGGTCCAGGAGCAACCCCGGCGCTTCGTTCAATGCGCGGGTTTCTTTCTGCGCCTCGCGATACGGCGCCGTTGGATCGCCTTCGTATTCGTCGTCCCAGATCCAGTCGTTCAGCAGCAGCAGTCCGCCGTCGAATTCGCCGAGATCCTCCATCAGCGAACCAAGGAGGTCGGACAGCCTTACCGGTAGCGGCTGCAGATCGAACTGGAAATGGCTGTTGCCAGGTTCGTCAGTTGCCGGCACTTCCCGCAGGCCGCGGCCTGCGAGCCAGTCGATGCTTTCCGCCCGGGTCAGGAATCGGACCGGCGGGCGATCCGTCGACGAAGCCATGGGCCCGGGCGCCAGGCCGGGCAGTGCGCCGAGATAGTCGCGCTTGCCCAGCCGGATACCTTGGTAGCGCAAAATCGAGTGTGCGACCGCCATATGGAAGTAGAAGTTGGGCAGCAGCAAGGCGCGCAAATAGTCTTCCCCGGCCATGGCGGAGCCCACGCGCCGATACGACTGATCGATCATTCGCGCCTCGCTGTCTTCGAAGGCATCGGGCGTCAATGTCCGCACGAACGCGATCGTCTTCTCGACCCGGTAGCGGTATTCCCCGATCGTCTGTTCGTTGTCGACAAACCATGGCGCTTCCTGGCCAGTCAACCGGGCCGGACCATTCTTGGCGTTGTCACAGGCGATTTGAAACTGGCGACCAAGTGGCAGCATATCGTCCGCCAGGCGTGCCTGAAGCAGTTCTTCGCCGGTGCATTGCCCGGCGTCCACCGCCGCCTGCATCTTGTCCAGATACGACTGAAGGACTCCAAGCCCTCGCAACAGTGGAGGAATCGTGTGGTTGTACATGTTGGCGGGCATCAGAAGTCTTCCGTTGGATGGCCGGAACGCTCGGTTGGCGGCCATGGGGCATGAACGCGTTGTTCAAAAGGGAAAGAACGGAGGCGCGGCATCTTTCGATCATCCGTTTTCAAGGGCGTACGGGCCGCCTCGCCGGATGGCGGCTTGGTACGCTGGCCGGCGCTGGAACCGGCTGACCCATGCTTCGAGGTTCGGGTACCGGCTGCTGTCGGTGCGAATCGCCGCCAGTTCACCGATGAAGCTCATCTGCACGTCCGCAGCGGAGAACGCGTTTCCCACGAGATAGTCGCGTCCCTCCAGGCTCTGGTCGATGTAGCCCAAATGGGTATCCAGCTCGATGTCGACGCGCTGCTTGAGCGGGCGCCACATGTTGCCCAGGTAAGAGACCAGCCCTTTCATGATCAGGGGGAGCGCTGCCGATCCTTCGGCGTAGTGAAGCCACTGCATGTACTGGTCGTAGAGCCAGCTGTCCGGCGACGGCGCCAGCCTGCCTTCGCCGTGGCGACGGACGATGTAATCGATGATCGCGCCAGACTCGGCCACGGCGCGGCCGTCGTCGGTTATCACCGGGGATTTCCCCAGGGGATGGACCGACTTCAGCTCCTCCGGAGCCAGATGGCTTCGGCCTTCGCGCTTGTAGAACCTGATCTCGTAGGGCACCTCCAGTTCTTCCAGAAGCCAGAGGATGCGTTGGGATCTCGAGTTGCTGAGGTGGTGGACGACGAGCATGGGTCAGCCGGTGGCAAGTTCGTCGCAGGCCCGGTCCATGGCTCGGATGTAGGTCTCGTCATCGGCACGCCGCGCGGTGGCGATCGCCGTCTGGCTGCGGGTCGTGACGATGTCCGAACCTGCGCTCAACGTCCGGCTCACCGGACAACGATCCGCTGCGGCGAGCAGTCGTTTCATCTCGTCCTCGGTTACCGCTGCGTCGATGAAAATCGAGCGTTCGAACACGTCGCGCTGCGATTCGGGATCGCGTCGGTGCGTAATCATGACCTGCACGTGGGATACGGCGATCGACTCGCGCCGGGCGTAGAACTTCACGGTCATGACCGTGCATGCACCGAGTGCGGCGCTGAGCAGGTCGAATGGCCCCGGGCCGGAGGCCAGACCACCCGCAGAGATCGGTTCGTCGGAAAAAAACGACGTTCCCTGGGCGCGCACTTCCACCTGGAACAGTCCGAGCCCCGTATCTTCGATGATCACTGGATGTCTAGTCATGCGGGCGACCTCGACGGCTTGCGCGACCGGTTGGCCAATCGCGCGGATGGTCTGGGCGAGTCATGGCCGATAACCGGCAGCGAGCGCTGCCGGATCGCCGTTGGGCGGCGTGGCCGCTTCCAGACGGGTTCGCTTGCGATACGCCGTCGGATCTTCGCCGTAGCGCTGGCGGAATCGCGAGCTGAAATGGCTGCGGCTGGCGAAGCCCACGGCTGTCGCGATCGAAGCGATGGAGCCCTCGGTCGCCGCAATCAGGTCACGCGCCTTGGCAAGGCGCGCACGCGTCACGAATTCGATCGGTGGCGTGCCCGTAGTTTCCACGAATGCCTTCGCGAAAGCGGACCGGCTCATGCAGGCGGCCTTGGCCAGCGAGGCCACCGTGTGCATGGCCGACGGCTGCGAGAGGATGGCGATGACCGACCGGCCCACGCCTGGCTTCAGGAGGATCGACGGTGCACTGCCTGGATGGTGCAATTGATCGAGATCGTGGCGCAGCAGTTCGACCAGACACGCCTTCATCAATGTATTCGCGAGGGCCTGGGAGCCGGTTGTACGGAATCTGCTCTCATCGAGCATGGCTTCAAACGCGCTTCTGACAAAAACGTCGTTGTCCGGCTTGGCGCTTATGGGGCGAACGAGCCCATCGAACGCGTCGAAATCATTGGCGAAGCCGATCTGGATCCGGCCACACAGCACGCGGATGTCGTATTCGTCTCCAGCGAACGCATCGATATACATGAGGTCGTGGATCCCCATGTGGATGACCTCCTGCGCACTGTACGTCCGGTTGACTGACTCTCGGCCCGCCAGCGTGCGCGCCAGATTCTTGGGCAGCAGGACAATGCTGCCCGCCGGCGACACCAGCGGCTCGTTGCCGTCAACGGAGAGATGCATCGTGCCCTTGAGCACATACATGATCTTCAGGTCGGAAATTGCCGGGATGACAAGCGCCGCATCCCGGGCGATCCGGCATATCGCGAAGGCTTCGACGCGGACATCCATGGAATCAAGGAGCCGTTCCGCCAGCGCCGCGGGTGGGTAGGGTGAAACCGACGCGGTCGGATCCCGCCTGAACAATTTGTCGAAATCGGAACTTCTCATGAGAACGCAATCATGTTGTGGATTTCGTCGAGTGCCACTGGCAACCACACCATCAACGCGGGCGTCTCCCTCGGCAAGGAGCCCTGGTCCTCACGGACGAACGTGGATGATCGTCTTCCCCTGGTTCCGCTCGGTCGCGTTGAAGGTGGCGACGGCGTTGTCGAGGGTTGAGACTTTGCCGATGTTCGTCCGCAGACGTCCGTCCCGCACCCGCTGGACGATCTCATTCAGTTGGGCACGATCGGACTCGACAACGAAGTCGATCGCCAGGCCGTCGGTGGGCCGCGCCTCCACCGGTCCGACGATGGACACCAGCGTTCCTCCTGCCCGGACCAGGCGCGCGGATCGCTTCCCGATGTCGCCGCCAATGAGATCGAACACCAGATCGACGCCGCCGACATCTTCCAGGGCGTCGTTCTCGAGGTCGACGAACTCGTGCGCGCCGAAGTCGAGCGCTCTTTGACGGTCGGCAGCGCGTCCGGTGCCGATGACGTAGGCGCCTGCCTCGCGTGCGAGCTGCGTCACCATCGACCCGACTGCGCCGGCCGCACCGTGCGCGATGACGCTCTGACCTGCCCGAAGGCGGCCGTGCTCGAACAGTCCCTGCCACGCGGTCAGGCCCGAGATGGGCAGGCTCGCGCCCACCGTGAAGTCGACATCGCCCGGCAGCGGCGCGAGGTTGCGTGCCTCCATGGCTACAGACTCCGCCAGCGTGCCGTCGCGATACCAGTCGGCGAGGCCGAACACCCGCTGTCCCACCGACAGACCCGTCGTGCCATAGCCGAGGGCGGTGACCACTCCGGCCAGCTCGTGCCCGGGGATCGACGGTGTTCGGTCACGATCGCGGCGATCGGTCCAGGTCGAGGGCCACTCCAGTTCGGTCGGGACGAATCCCGACGCATGAACCTCGACGACGACGTCGTTTATCGCTGCCTGCGGCCCGGGCCGATCCATCAGCTTCATCCCGGCCATTCCCGCAGCCTGGTCCGTCACCACGATCGCTTTCATTGGAATAGTCTCCCTGGTCATTTGTCTCTCTGGTGGAAATGTTGCCGGGATGGAAAACCGGACGTCGGATGTCGGAAACAGGACAAGAATCGGTACACATGATGCCGGCCGAGTAGCCTTCCACCGCGCTCGGGAAAAGGATGCTCCCAGGCGCGTTACCAGACCATCAACGCAGACGTCTCCCTCGGCAAAGAGCCTCAAGGAGCGACCGTTGCATCCGCGATGCACGACGCAAGGGCATGCGCTCGAAGCGAAGTGCTGCGCAAGATGGCGCACCTCTGAAAGTCATCGAGCAGGCAAGCGGAAGTATTCGACATGGGTAGTCTCTCGTGGCGTTGGCCGCCAGGCAACCGACTCGATCGCATGCGCGTGCGGCTTCGTCCAATCGCCGTGCGTCGTCGTCCAAAGTTGCGCCCAAGGCACCGAAGACCGCTAGGAACGGACCATCCAGCCGATCACACTGTCGAAGTTCTTCACGAGCACGCAAGCGCTTTGATGAGCTGCGCGCGTGGCAGGTTCCAATGTCAGAGATTCCATGAGGAGAAGGGCCATGAATGAGCCAAAGGGTGATCGGCGGACGTTCCTCGCGCGAGCGGGCGTTGCAACACTCGGCGTCGCTACCGCGAGCCTGTTCGCCGGCAGGGCGATGTCGGCCACGGTGGTTCGTCCGAACGACGTCGGCGTGATCCAGACTGCGCTTGCCCTCGAACATGAAGGCATCGCCGCCTACCGCATCGCGGGCAAGAGTGGATTGCTTTCGCCTGGAACGCTCAAGCTCGCGCTCGTCTTCATGGGTCACCACCAGACGCATCGCGATTCGCTGGCGAAACTCGTCGCAGCGGCCGGTGGCAAGCCCGTCGAGCCCAGGACGGACGCCCAGTACATCGCCGAGCTCAAGCTCAACTCCCTCAAGTCCGAAGCCGATGTCGTTGCGCTGGCAACCATGCTCGAGCGTGGTGCCGCCAGTGCCTATATCGGCCAGATCACGGCGCTCAAGGAGCCTGGGCTCGCGAAGTTGTTCGCGTCGATTTCCGCCGACGAGGCCATTCATTGGACCACGCTCAACAACGCCGCGGGGACACCGATTCCCACTGCGGCCTACGTATTCGGCTGAGTGGGCGGGGGCATGAGGTCGTCGCCATTTCGCGTCTCGATCCTGTCGGGCGGCCTGCTGTTTGCCAGCTTGCTGGCCGTGGCCGCCTGGGCAGGAACGGTGCCGGACGATGTTGCCGCCGGACAGACGGCGTACCTGAACACGTGTGGCGGTTGCCACTCGGTGGACACGGACCGCATTGGCCCGCGCCACCGCAACGTCGTCGGAAGGGCGGTGGCCAGCGTCCAGGGCTACGACTACTCCTCCGCCTTGAAGAAACTCGGTGGCATCTGGACTCCCGACAGGCTCGACCAGTGGCTGAGCGGTACGCAGAAGATGGCGCCTGGCAGCAAGATGTATCTCGAACTGGACGATGCCACCGAGCGCCAACTGATCATCGCTTATCTGCAATCCGTTTCTCTGCCTGCCGTGTCAAAGGATTCGCGCACGGATAGCCAGTCGAAGCGCTGGAGAAAACGGCCATGAATCACCATGTCGAACGGGTAGCCTGAGACCCACGAAATTCGACCATCAGGAATTCCCCATGCAGCATTTCCCGCAACCCGTTTTCGTCGCCGCCGGACTCCGCACGCCCTTCGGGCGTGGCGGCGGTGCGCTCGCCAATTACGATGCGATCAGCCTGTCGGTGCCGGTCGTGAAAGCGATGGCGGCGCGCGCCGAACCGGATCTGGTCGTTTGGGGCTCGGTGATCCCGAACCTCGGCTGGAGCAACATCGCGCGGGAAATCTGGCTCGACGCGGGGCTCAACCCGAACGTCCCGGCGTTCTCCGTCGTGCTGGCCTGCTCGACCAGCATGACCGCGGCGTTCGCGGCGGCCGGAATGCTCGGCGGGGACATCGACCTGGCCATGGTCGGTGGCGGCGAAGTCATGAGCCGCCCGCCGATCGCACTGACGGCCGAGGCGTCGAAACGCCTGACCGACCTGTTCGGCAGCGATCCTTCCGCGGCGCTGGCTGCCCTGCAGGCGCTGAAACCACAGGACTACGTGCTGCCGATCAAGGGCTGGGCCAACCGCATTACCGGGCGCACCATGGGCGACCACATGGAGGAGACCGCGAAGGCATGGCAGATCAGCCGCCAGGCGCAGGACGACTGGGCGCTGCAGAGCCACCAGCGTGCGGTGGCGGGCTGGAACAGCGGCTTCTTCGACGACCTGGTCATCAAGCTCCCGGAACTCGAACGCGACGCCAATCCGCGCGCCGATACCTCGCCCGAAAAGCTTGCGGCGCTGAAGCCCGCGTTCGACCGGACGAGCGGCCAGGGCAGCCTGACCGCCGGCAATTCCTCGCCGATCACCGACGGCGCCGCCGGCTGCTGGATCGCGAACGAAGCAGGGCTCGCCCGGCTGCCGGAGGGCACGCCGCATTTGCGCCTGGTCGACTACGAAGTGGCGGCGGTCGACCACCATACGGAAGGACTGCTGATGGCGCCGTCCTATGCGATCCCGCGGCTGCTTGCGCGCCATGGCCTCGATTATGCGGACATCGACCTGTGGGAAATCCACGAAGCGTTCGCGGCACAGGTGCTGGCGAACGTCGCTGCCATCGAGCGGCCCGATTGGGTACGCACCAAGACCGGCGTCCAGGCCGATCTCGGTCCTTTCCCGTGGGGGCGCGTGAATCCCCATGGCGGATCGGTCGCGATCGGTCATCCGTTCGGGGCGACCGGTGCACGCGACCTGAGCCAGGCGGTGAAGTAACTGTGGTCGCATCCCGTGGGCTCGCGCGCCGTCGTCAGCATCTGCGCCGATGGCGGACAGGGAACGGTGACCTTGCTCGAACGGGTCTGATACGCGGGCCGTGATCGCCCCGGTCGGCGGCCTGACAACGTAACGAACACCGCTGACGGAACGAATTACTGGTGAACTCGATGACGATCCCGCCAGGATCGAAGGAGGACTGATGAACTATCACAAGAACCCGGAAGCGATCGCCAAGCTGTCGCCCGAGCAATTCCGTGTCACCCAGGAAAGCGCGACGGAGCGTCCGGGAACCGGCGCCTACCTGCACAACAAGGAGGCGGGCATCTACGTGGACGTCGTGTCCGGCGAACCGTTGTTCGCGTCGTCCGACAAGTTCGAGTCCGGCTGCGGCTGGCCGAGCTTCACCAAGCCGATCGAGCCCGCACACGTCAACGAACTTCGCGATACGACCTACGGCATGATCCGGACCGAAGTGCGTTCGGCGCACGGCGACAGCCACCTCGGCCACGTCTTTCCCGATGGTCCGCGCGACAGGGGTGGTTTGCGCTACTGCATCAATTCGGCCTCGCTCCGCTTCGTGCCCCGCGCCGAGATGGAAGCGCAAGGCTACGGCGCCTATCTCGATCAGGTGGAGGATCTCCAGTGACTACCGAACGCGCGGTTCTCGCAGGCGGCTGCTTCTGGGGCATGCAGGACCTGATCCGCAAGCTGCCCGGCGTCGTTTCGACCCGGGTCGGCTACACCGGCGGCGACGTGCCGCATGCCACCTATCGCAACCACGGCACCCACGCGGAGGCCATCGAGATCATCTTCGATCCCGCGCAGACCACCTACCGTCGCCTGCTCGAGTTCTTTTTCCAGATCCACGACCCGACCACGCTCAACCGCCAGGGAAACGACCGCGGCACCAGCTATCGTTCAGCCATTTTTTTCACGAACGACAAACAAAAAGCCGTGGTCCTGGACACGATCGCCGACGTCGAGGCCTCGGGCCTGTGGCCCGGGAAAGTGGTGACCGAGGTCGCGCCGGCCGGCGACTTCTGGGAAGCGGAGCCCGAGCACCAGGACTACCTCGAACGGATCCCGCACGGCTATACCTGTCATTTCGTGCGCCCGGGCTGGGCGCTGCCTCGCCGTACGGAAGCGAAGGCGTAGCCGGCGCTTCGGTTCGCGATCGTGACGCCGGGACCTTGGCATTGCGTGTTCATCCCGTTTCGGACTTTCGGATCGTACGGAGGCGGCGCAGCGTATGGGCCTGAAGGAACATCGAGCGCGAGCATCGTCGCGCCGTTCATGGCGGGCGAGGCGTTGCTCGCCATCTTGGGGGTTTGGCTACATACGGTCACCGGCTACCGCAGTCTTTGCAGGATCCTCCATCCACTTCGGTTACCTGAGAGAAACGGATCGGCGAGGCAAATCGCCGTAGTCCGCTGCTGCGCACCGGCGTGCGCTCCACCACTGGGCAGATAAGACATCTGCTCCATCGCTAAATGCCGGCGGCCGACCAGCGCCGGCCTTGGGACTGATATGAATCTTGTTTGCGCCAAACGCGATCTGGAATCGAACACCGCCGCCAGGACCGACCCCGCCTTTCTCGCAGACGTGCTGGCCGGCCTGTCCGCCCGGCAGAAAGTCGTGCCGGCGCGATGGCTGTACGACCATCGGGGTTCCGAGCTTTTCGAAGCCATCACGGCGCTGCCGGAGTACTACCCGACGCGGACGGAGCATTCCATCCTGGAACGGCACGCGGAGAGCATTGCCGAAAGGGTGGGCCGCGGCCGGGTGGTGATCGAATTCGGTTCGGGCTCGTCGGCGAAGACGCCGTTGCTGCTCTCGGCCATCGAGCCGGAAGCGTATATACCCATCGACGTCTCCGGGGAATTTCTCCACGAATCCGCGCAAGTGCTTTCGCGCTCGTTCCCGGCGTTGCCGATACATCCCGTCGTGGGTGACTTCACCAGGCCGATGCAGCTTCCGCGATTGGGGCGCTCGCCGCGGCTGGGATTCTTTCCCGGCTCGACCATCGGCAACTTCGTGGCTCCCGAGGCGGTGGACCTGCTGCGGACGATGGCCACGACGCTCGGAGATGCCGCACAGTTGCTGATCGGCATGGACCGGATAAAGGACCGGCAGGTCCTCCTTCCCGCGTATGACGATGCCGCTGGCGTGACGGCGCAGTTCAACCTGAATCTGCTCGACCGGATCAACCGTGAGCTGAGTGGGACGATTCCGGTCGGCGCGTTTCGCCATCGCGCGATCTGGAATGACGACGAAGCGCGCATCGAGATGCATCTGCTGGCAACGCGCGACCTCACCTTCGAGATCGCGGACCGCATTTTTCGCATGCGTGCGGGGGAAACGATTCATACCGAGAACAGCATCAAGTACGGCACGCGCGACGCTCGCGTCCTGTTGCGTGCCGGGGGCTGGACACCGGTCGCGGAGTGGACCGACACGCAGCAACTCTTCAGCGTCGTGCTGGCGGAAGCCACCCCTCGGCGGGTCGGGCCCTGAAGGGTGAACGTTGCCAAGCAATGACGCCGCCCCGGTCGCTCACGCAGCGCGCGGCATGGGCAAGGACCAGCTGGCTTCGCCGGTGAAGGTTTCCAGGTTGGCGCCAAGCGTCAACTGCCGACAACGATCGGCGGGTCGTGACGATCCATCTCGTTGACGTGCACCGCATCGCCGGGCCATCCGGCCCGGATGCCCAGCAAGCCTGTTGCGCATTTCATCCGCGCGCAGCGAGCAAACGCAGATACAGCGCCTCGAACGCCCGCGCCGTGTGGTCCGCGTCTTCGCGGATCGCCCGGCACTGTGCGGCGGCCGCCAGCTGCAGGCGCAGCGCCTCGTCCGTCAGCACGCGGCTGATCGCGCCGGCCAGGGCGGCCCAGTCGCCGACCGGCACGGCCAGCGCCGCCGAGGGCGTCCACTCCGCCAGGTGCCCGACCGCGGTGCCGACCGTGGGCACGCCGGCCACCGCCGCTTCGAGCAACACCAGCGGGCCGGCCTCGTGCAGCGAGGACAGCACCAGCAGGTCGGCCGATTCCATCATCGGGCGCAGCTCGCGCTGCGTCTTGAAGCCGTGGAAACGGACGCGGCCTTCCAGCCCCAGCCGGCAGGCCAGCTGCTCCATCTCGCCGTGCAGCGTGTCGACGCCGACGATGTCCATGCGGAAGGCCAGCCCTGCCCTGGCCAGCGCCGCCAGCGCGCGCAGCAGGGTCGGCTGGTCCTTGACCCGGTTGAGGCTGGCGACGTGGATCAGCCGCGCCGGGCCCGCGCCGCGCCCGTGCGGCGCCAGCGGCGACCACCCGCGCAGGTCGACGCCGAGCGGCACGCGCCGGGCCTTCAGGCCGAGCGCGGCCAGCGCGTCGATGATCGGCGCGCTGGCCGCGGTGACGACATCGGCACCGCGCAGCACCACCGCCTCGCGCAGCCGCCCCTTCCATTTCCGTCGGCCGCCGTAGCCGATCGCGTGCAGCGCGACCAGCTCGCCGCCGGCGACATGCACCAGGCTCGGCCGCCGCAGCCATTTCGCCGCGGCGACGGCGACCAGGCTGCAGGAACCGGAGAAGATTGCCTG
>DATJJM010000052.1:0-33669 GCA_035492535.1 Acetobacteraceae bacterium
CGACAATCAGCATATCGAAGCAAACGGCATTCGCTACGGCGACCTCCCCGCGGAGGGACGCGAGCGGCTGGAGGCGTTGCTTGGCGTATATACGGGACGCTTGCGGCCGGCCCATGCGGATATCCGCTTCGCCGAAGCGAAACGCCATCTCGGTGAGACGCGGTTTGCCTGGATGGGTCCGTTCGACGACACAAGCCCGTTCTACTACCGTATCCTGAGCCCGGTGATCCTGGTCGAGTTCGATCACCAGTCGGGCATCGTCTACGACAACCAGGAGCCGTCACGCGACCATGTCCACACAGTCGTGCGTACGCCGAACGGCAACGATTACGGCAGGGACCTGCTGCGCCAACACTACGCGCGGCATGACCACGCGCATCCGCATCACGACCATCGTCACGGGAAGGCGGCGTAACGGCCAGGGCATATCTGAGTGGCGGGTCTACTTTGGCAGTACCAGCAGTAGAGTGGCGAAGCCGTCCGAGTGAGTCAGGCGGCCCGGCTCGAGATCGCTTCGTCGATCTGCGCCTCGCAGTGACAATCGCCACATACTATCCTCCAATGATTGCGGGTACCGGCAGAATAATCCCACTGCGAAGGAGGCAGAGGCGATGAGCGGTTCGGCAATTACTCTTGTGCGCCTGATACGGGCCCAAACCGACGCCATCGCGCGTCAGTTCGTGCACGATCCCGCCTGCTGTTTTGTCGGCGTCTCCAATCCCGGGTTCATGGAGCAGCGGATCCTGGCGTATGGCGGCCGGACCGAGCCGCTAGATGACAAGCCGATCGATCGTTGTTTCGTTTATGTAGACCAGCGTGGCCAGCCCGAACTATGGGTCAGAGCGGTCAAGAAGGGTGGCCCTGGCGGCTCCGGCTACGAGACCGACTGGAACGCTTTCGCGCATAAATACTTCAGCGTTGATTATGACGCGCTCGACACGTCCAATTACAACATCGACCACCTTTACCCTGAGACGACCGCCTATCGTGAGGGCATGAGTCATGTGCGTGCCATGCCCGTGCCAAAGGACAGCAACCAGGCAATCGGGCGCACCCTCGAGAAGCTGATGGCGAACCAGAAGTTCAATCCCAAACGCGTAGTGCACAAGGCAACCGTCGTCACCTTTGCCAAGATTGCCGGATTCGCTGAATCGATCACTCTTCCCGAACAGCGGGGTCAGCCGGTTGATCCAGGCATCATAGTGCGTCTGGTGCTGCGGTTGCAGCAGCAAGGCTTCATTGAAGCAGGCGAGTTGGCACGCCAGCTGACCGTGCATCTTACCCGCTGGTCCGTCACCAGACTGCAACGCGGCGATGTCAACCAGCTTGGAATATTCGCCCCATGAGACGCCGGGCGGATACGGACCTGCCGGACGGAGGCTGAGGGCCGGGCCAACAGGGGATTAGCGATCGCATTGCCGCCGCAGCTTACCGGCATTACCGTTCCTGCCATGGGACCGCTCGCTGGAATCAAGGTGATCGAATTCGCTGGTATCGGGCCGTGCCCGATGGCGGCGATGATGCTGGCCGAAATGGGTGCGACCGTGCTGCGCATCGATCGCGTGGCGGACAGTGATCTCGGCATTCCGCTCGCCACGAAGTTCGAGGTGTTGAAGCGCAGCCGCTCGATCATCCGGCTGGACCTCAAGCAACCCGAGGCGATCGCCCTGGCGCTGCGCCTGATCGAACGGGCCGATGCCCTGATCGAAGGCTTCCGTCCGAAGGTGATGGAGCGGCTGGGGCTGGGACCGGACGTCTGTCTGGCGCGCAACCCTCGGCTGGTGTTCGGGCGTGTCACCGGTTGGGGGCAGGAGGGGCCGCTGGCGCACGCTGCCGGCCACGACCTGAACTACATCGCGCTGACCGGCGCGCTGCACGCCATCGGGCGGGCCGGTGGACCGCCGACCCCACCGCTCAACCTGGTGGGCGATTTCGGCGGCGGTGCGCTGTACCTGGTGGTGGGTGTGCTGGCGGCGATCGTTGCGGCGCGACAATCCGGCAAGGGGCAAGTCGTCGATGCCGCCATGGTGGACGGCGCATCATCCCTGATGAGTTCGATCTATGGTGGCAAGGCGTCGGGGCGTCTCGGCGGCCCTCGCGGCACCAACGTGACGGACTCGGGCGCGCATTTCTACGAGGTCTATGAATGCGCCGATGGCCGCTACGTCTCCGTCGCCGCGATCGAGGCAAAGTTCTATGCCGAGCTGCTGCGCCTGCTGGAAATCGATCCGGCGACGATGCCGCTGCAAATGGACCGTGCGCGTTGGCCTGAGGCAAAGGCGCGCCTGGCGGAGCGGTTCCGTACCCGCACGCGTGACGAGTGGTGCGCACTGCTCGAAGGCACCGACGCGTGCTTTGCGCCGGTGTTGTCGATGGACGAGGCCCCGCATCACCCCCACAACGTTGCGCGCAACGTGTTCACCGAACTCGACGGTGTGCCGCAACCGATGCCTGCGCCACGTTTCGGCGGCACGCCGCTGGAAGCGCCGGTTTCGCCTGAAGCGGCCGGTGCGACCGAGCCGCGCGACGTGCTCGCGGCGTGGGGACTGGATGCGGACGCGGTGGGTGCGGCGCAGCGCGCCGGCATCATCGGCTGAGCAGG
Organism: Acetobacteraceae bacterium; assembly: GCA_035492535.1. Classification (GTDB taxonomy): domain Bacteria; phylum Pseudomonadota; class Alphaproteobacteria; order Acetobacterales; family Acetobacteraceae; genus JAMXLO01. The sequence continues at coordinate 2,603 of DATJJM010000052.1, forward strand.
CGTTAACGCTCTGTTGGCTTCGGCCGGATATCGTCGGCCGCCATGCTCATCTACGACACCGGCAAGGCGCGGCTGGACTATCCGGACATCGCGGATCAGTTCTTTGCTGGACTGATCTCCCGGATCAACCCGCATACGCTGACGTTGCAATCCGGCGTGGAAGCGCCTTGGGCCCTGTACCAGGCGATCGAATACGTTGTCTGCAACAACATCCCTGGCGACATCGTCGAATGCGGCGTGTGGTCGGGTGGCTCGATGCTGCTCGCTGCGTGCGCGTTGCAGCACTTCGGCGATACGTCACGGCAGATCTGGCTGTACGACACGTTCGACGGGATACCGCGTCCAGAACCGGTGGACGTGCGTTGGGATGGAAAGCCCGCGTTGCCGACCTGGGAGAGACAACAGGAGAATGGCGGTCGCTGGGGCTATGGCGGCACGCAGGCTCATGTGCGGGAGGTGGTCTGCTCGTCGGGCTATCCAGCCGACAAATTCGTGTTCGTCGAGGGATTGGTCGAGGATACGCTGCCGGCCTCGCGTCCCGGCTCGATCGCGATTTTGCGGCTTGACACTGATCTGTATCGTTCGACCTATCATGAGCTGGTCCATCTGTATCCACGATTGTCTATCGGCGGAATCCTGATCCTCGATGACTACGGCGCGTTCCAGGGTGTTCGGGTCGCGGTCGATCAGTATTTTGCCGAACTCGGCCGGCCCGTTTTCCTGGCGCGCATCAATTCCGGTGTGCGGTTGATGGTGAAAGCCTAGAGCGTGATGACCGGAGACGGCATCGCCGGAGGTCTGAATCACGCGATCAAACAGAGGGATGGAGCGTGATGAGTGAACACATGTGAATTCGAGCCCGATTCGCCAGTATTGCCCGAACCTCAAGGCGACCGTATTGTAGCGCGGTCAATTGCGAATCATTCGCAGTAGGGAGAACGTCCGCCGATGGGTCACGAGACGAGCCGGATCGCCCGCCGCTGTGAGAGGGCCGTGATCACAGCCTACCGGGACCTGCGTCATCTCGGCTCGGACGACATGACGGCGTTCCAGGCCTGCACGACGCTTTATCGCATCCACCATCCCGAAGCCTCGCTGAACGAAGCGCGCCGGCTGGTTGCCGAGTGGATCGACCATCACGTGGTGCGCGACGATCGTGGCCCCACGGCCGGGTGCGCCTGCGGTTGAGCTAGCGCAGCCGCCCGCGGATCAGCGTCAGGGTGCGCGCCACTGCGGCAATGCGGACCGCGGTGCGATTGCCGGGGAACACCTGGCGTTCGCTGAACACTGGCTGATCGCGTGCCGCCAGTCCGAACCATACAAGGCCTATGGGCTTGTCCACGCTGCTGCCGTCTGGTCCGGTGACGCCGGTCACTGCCACTGCGATGTCGGCATGCGAGCGCTGGAGCGCAGCCTCAGCCATCCGCTCAGTCACCGGTCCGCTCACCGCGCCCACTGCGGCGATCGTTTCGGCGGGCACGCCGAGCAGTTCGGTTTTCGCTGCATTGGAATAGGCGACGAACCCGCGTTCCAACACATCCGACGAACCGGCGACCGCCGTCAGCACGCCGGCGATCAGGCCACCGGTGCAACCTTCGGCTGTGGCGAGCCTGATGCCTCTGGCACGGCAGGCCTCAAGCAGCGAGGCCGCCTCGTCCAGCAGGGCGTCGGGGATCATTCGCGGCGTACCTCGATGACGCCGGACTTGATGGCCTCGACAAACTGCCGCCAGTCGCTTTCGACCTGGGCGGCATAGGTCATGGCGAACTCGGTTACCGCGGTGTCGAACACACCACCGGAGCCCATATAGCCGGAGATGCGTGCCGCATCGCCGCTGCGGGCGTGCGCACGTGCCAGGGTCTTACCGCACAGCGTGGCGTAATACGGCAACGCCGCATCCGCGAGCGCGGCTCCGATGTTGGCCAGGCGCGAGTCTTTCAGTTCGCGCACGTAGCAATATTGGTCATGGCCGTATTCCTGCGTCCAGCCGAGGAAGGTGTCCGGCGCGGCCTGCATGATGCGCTGGCCGGTGACGACACGCTGACCCTGGTTGGCGTAGACGCTTGGCGCGGTATATGGCGCAAGGACCGACTGTTGTGCCTCCTTCAGTTGCAGCAGCAGGGTTGCATCGTCGCGCGTGGTGAAGAGCCCGATGGCGCAGAATGTGCCAACGCTGCCAACGCCGACGACCTTGAAGGCGACATCGGTCAATTGGTAGCGATCAAGCAGGATGCTGCGCTCTTCCGGCTGGCTCAGCTTGTATGCCTCGAAGGCCGTGCGTGCGACGAGCTCGTGCGTATTGTCGTGGAGGCCGATGAGCGGCTGGGTCAGGGGTGGGTGCGGCTTGATGCGCCAGCCGGATTTGCGTCGCTCGAGCAGCTTGCGATAGCCATTCCTGTGCGCCTCGATCGCGATGCGCAGACGCTTGATTTCACGCTGCCGCTCCTTGGCATCAGGCATGGACTGCAACACGTCTGTCACATCGATCTGTGACCGCCACGCACTCCGCGGATCAAGCTTCATCAGTGTCGCCATGTGCTGGCGATACGCGGCGACGGCGCCACGCGTGATGTGGCGGACCGTGCGATCGGGCAGCGCACGGCTACGGCCATCGACGGCGAAGCTGGCGGCAAGGCGTTTCAGGTCCCATTCGAATGGTGCCGGCGAGGTCTCGTCGAAGTCGTTAACGTCAAACACAGGAGAGCCATCGGTTGCAGCGTAGGTGCCGAAATTCGCGTGATGGCAGTCGCCGCATGACTGGACCCAAATGCCGCTGGTGGGCGTCGATGCAAGATCAGCGGCCATGATCGCCGCGGAGCCTCGCATGAAGGCGAAGGGAGAGGGCTGCATCCGGCCATAGCGGATCGGTAGCAGCGAGGATATGCGGTGGCGACTGCATTCCGCCAGAACCTGCAAAGGATCGCGCCGATCGGCGGGAGGATTCCAGATGGCGTGCTGGCCACGCGGCACCAGGTGACGCAGGTTCTGACCGGCCTGCCGCCGTTCACGCGTCGTCAGCAGGTCGTCGGGTTGCATATATTCCAGTGGCATTGCTCCCCTGTTTCCCGACTTGTGGGCCAATCACACCGCAAGGTGCCACTTCTGTGCAAGCTGAAAGATTATGTGTAAGAATTACCGCGACAGTGCCGTTGCAATAACGGCTATTCTAACACTGCGGGCCATTGCGAGCGCACGGCCCACAGAATGCCGGCAGCGATGGCGCCCGCGATGATGTCGTCGGCCATGATGCCTGCCGGCGTCTTTTGCCGATCAGCCCACGCGATGGGGCCAGGCTTGGTGATGTCGAGCAGGCGGAAGATCAGGAAGGCGGCGATCAGGCCTGGTACCGTGGCACGTGTCAGCCCGCACATCGCGAGCCATTGCCCGGCGTATTCGTCGATCACAACCCAACCGGGATCGTTCTCGACGCGCGCGGCGGCGACGGACCACAGGCCGGCGAATGCGGCAAGAGCGGCGAGGAAGGGGAGTGCCGTGGGAACGATGTGGAGGACGACTGCGCCGATCAGCAGCGCGATCGCCGATGCGACAGTACCCGGTGCGATGGGCGCATAGCCAGTGCCGCAACCGCTGGCGACGACGCGCGACCAAGTCATGCGCCAGGCCTCATCCGTGTCAGGCGAGGGTACCGGCAATACGCGGCGTAGATACGCGATCGCCGTGTCGGGATCGGGGAAGGACGCATCGTTGCCGATGAACACCATCCCGGGCGGACAGGCGATGGACTATCGTGTCCATTGCACCAGCAGCGTCGGCGCAGTCTCGCCACGCCGCGCCCGGTAGACCTCCACGTTCTCCATCACACGCTGCACATAGTTCCGCGTTTCGTTGAATGGGATCAGCTCGATCCAATCCACCATATCGATCACGCTGGTACGAGGGTCGCCGTTTTCCGCCAGCCATTCATCGACGCGATGCGGACCGGCATTGTAGGCGGCGACCGCTAGCGGCAGTGAGTTGTCGAAGCGTTGCAGCATCTGGGCGAGGTACTGCGTGCCGAGACGCATGTTGTGCGCCGGATCTTCCGTGAGGGACACGAGCGAAGTGGCGGAACCGAGCTGCTTGGCGACCGCCTGCGCCGTGAACGGCATGAGTTGCATCAGCCCGCGGGCACCGGATGGGCTCACAGCGCCGATATCGAAACTGCTCTCCTGGCGAATGATGCCGAGTGCGAGCGCCGGATCGACCGTGCCCCCGGGCGGTTCGGCGGCGATCGGCCACCCGGCCTCGGGCAGCATGAGACCGTCGCGGCCCATGCGGCGGGCGACAAACACTGCCGTATCGGGCAGGCCGACGCGCAGTGCAAATTCCGCGGTCAATGCGCGATCGGCCGGGTCGGGTGCGAGTTCGTCCATCCGCAGCAGGAAGGCGCGGGCCCGATGCGGATCGTTCCAGGCCACCAGCATGGCTGCCGCGCGCACCACTTCGCGATCGGTGAAAGCGAGGACCTGGTCGCGGGTGAAGCTTGGATCCTGCACGGCATTGATGCGTGCGGCGAGCGCCTTCGCATTGTCGCCCAGCGCGATGGCGGCAAGCTGGCCATAGAACGTGGTGGGCCAGGCGGCCGCTTGCCCGTAATCCGGCTTCGGGTCCTTGCCCGCTGCTGAAGCGGCGCGACCGAGCCAGTAGTGCGCCCGGCCCTGGGTGATCGCAGCTTTCGATCGTGCGGCGACGGACTGGAAGTGCGTCGTCGCGGCCGCGGGATCGTTCAGCCGGCGCAGCGCGATGAAGCCGGCAAGGAAATCCGCATCGAGCGCCTGCGATTCCGGCACCTCGCCGTGATGGTCGGCAAGCCAATACGCGCCCTTTGCATCGCCCTCGCGCAGCAGCTTGCGCGCGAGCGCGTTGCGTTCATTCCAGAAGGCGCCGCGCTGGTCGGCGAGCGCGTTCTGCTGGGCCTCGTCGCCCTCGCGCTGCCAGAGCGCCAGCGCATCCGCGTCGCGGTCGTTCAAGCGAAGCCACCGGGCGCGGTCCAGCATCATGCCAGGGCCATGGCGTAAGGCGGCTGGCACCGTGGCGAGCAGGGCCTCGGCGTTGGGCGCGTTGTGCTGGAGCGCAAGGCGTGCCTCGGCGGCAGCCCGGTGCGCAGGATCGAGGTGTGTCAGCTGCCGCGCTGCGGCGCCTGGGTCACGGTCGGCGAAATGTTGGAAACGGTCCCATTGGTCGTCGGCCCGGATGGCGGCGGACCAGCGGCGGAGGAAACCGGGATCGTCGGGGATACCGTCGATCCAGGCGCGGCGGGCATCCTCGTTGGCCTCTGCGGCGTGACCGGCGTTCGCTTCGGCTTCCGCACAATGCAGCACCGCGCGCGGCAGTGTCAGACGATCCTTCTCGCATTCCGCGAGAGTGGCGGCGAGATCGGGTTCGACAGCGATGGCTTCCTCGCGACGGCGTGCCAGCAGCGTCTGGTTGGGCCAGTCCGGGTTCTTCACCACGAAGTCGGCGATCTCCACGGCAGTGGCTGCGCCCGGCGTCAGCAGGCGGTAGTAGGTGACCAGTTTGGCGGCTACCGGATCGGCGTAGCCTGCGGCAGCAGACTGCGCGTCCGCCCAGCGATCGGCGCGGATGGCGGCAACGGGCTCGGAGACCTGGGCCAGCGCAGGTGTGGCTGCAACCAGTGGCAGCACGGTGAGAGTTGAGCGAATCACGCGGCGCATCGCGGCTCTTGTAGCCTGTGATCACGTTCGTTTTGAAGTGTTGTGTTATCTGGTGTGCGGGTTCGCGGCCTGCTCACCGGGCGCGTAAAGCTCAGCGAGGCGGGCGTGGTCCGTGAGCCAACAATGGCGGGAGCGCCGCACGAGATCGAGAGCGTCCAGGAAGGCGATCGCGCCATAGGGGCGGCCGAACACGTGGGCATGCAAGGTGATGTCGAGACTGGCGGCGGGTGAGCCGAGGCGAGGCCAGCCCTCGACGATACGGGCGAGCGTGCGGGCGAAGGCGTCTGGTTCGTTTCCATAACGCACGTAGAGCGGCATATCGTTCACCTCCATGGTGAACGGCATCCCGACCAGTGGGCCGCTGGAGGTATCGATGCGGTAGGGGATGTCGGCGTCGAACATGTCGGCGTGCCAGCGGAAACCGGCCTGCGCGAGCAGTCGCGACGTGGCGGCGCTGGGTGTGCAGCGCGGTGAGAGCCAGCCCGCGGGATGCTGGCCGGTCGCGGAGCGCAATGCGTCGACGCAGCGAGTGATGTCGGCACGTTCGGCATCCTCGGTGAGGTAGGCGGGCAGGGTGCCCTGGCTCCAGCCATGGGCCGCGACAGGGTGGCCGTGGGAGGCGATCGCGGTTGCGAGGTCGGGGTAGCGTTCGGCCACCACGCCACTGGTGTAGAACACCGCGCGGACGTGTTCGCGATCCAGCAGATCGAGCAGGCGCCAGGCACCGACTTTCGGGCCGTATTCGGCCCAGGAGAGGGCCTGCAAGTCAGTGACGCCCGGCTTCAGCGGGTTTCCCATCGGGCCGATGCCAGGTGCGCTGCCCTCGGCCCAACCTTCCAGCATCACGCTGATCGAGATGGCCAGCGGCCGGCCGGCTGGCCAGCCTTGCGGTGGGGCTGTTGCTGTCATCGTTCCTCCGATTGCTGCCGCCGGGGCGTGACGGCAGTATCGCACGAATGGACGATAGCGGCGCGCAGCGTGCCGGTGCTGGAAGCCTGAACAGTTCTGCGTCATTATGGCAACGAAATGGGGAGCGAGACGATGTGGCGTTGGGTTGCATGCTTCACGCTGGTCACGACGATGGCGGCTGCGCAGGGTGTCCCGCCTGGAGCCAATCCACAGACTGGCGCGCGGCCGGGAAATGAGATTGGCACCGGGCAATCGCTGCCACGGTCCAATAACGCCGGGAACATCGGACCGCAGGACACACGATCAATGATCGCGCCGAACCTGCCGTCGCCGGATGTAGGGGAGGATGCGCCGTCCCGGGCTTACCTGCGCGCAGCCCGGGCGGCGTTGCTGCAAGGCCGCACGGGCGAGGCGCAGCAGGCGCTAGAAATGGCAGAGACCCGGGCGTTGGATCGGTCGGTCCCGCTGTTCCAGACCAATGTGCCGAGCAAGAGCCCGCTGGTGGACACGATCCAGAAGGCACTGAACGCGCTGGGGTCAGGCGACCGCGCTGGCGCGGTGCAGTTCATCGACCAAGCGCTGAAGCAAGGCTGACGGATTCCTGGCATGCGGAGGCCCTGCTTGATCGCCCGGTTCCATTAGGCTATGGCCACCGCCCCGGTGTTCCCCGGACGCCCAGGTAGCTCAGTTGGTAGAGCATGCGACTGAAAATCGCAGTGTCGGTGGTTCGATTCCGCCCCTGGGCACCATCTAAAGGATTGAAACAGCAGCTATTTTCGGCGGCCGCCCGCCGCGCTGACGGGTACGTCAGCTGTATGAGCGGGAACTGTATGAGCGTGGCGTCGGTGGGACACTCGGCACAGGCTCTGTTCATAGAGCCGCTGTCTTCCCCTCACTTGCCATGATCTTCTCGTGGAATGTCGCCGCCTACACCCGGTAGCGAACCACGCGCGGGTGGAAGAGGTTGCCATTGCCGATGATACTATTGGCCGGGTCAAGACATCCGGCACCATGGGAAATGGTCGCGCCCGGCTATCCTAAATGGAGATCAAACTCGTGCTCATCGGACTGCTGCCGAGACAGGTCTCTCGTCAGCCTGCTGTCGCGCTCGATCCAGGTTTTCGCCTCCGCCTCGCTGTGGAAACTGCTCTCGGTCCGAACAATGACACCGGATTGGCTCAGCGAGACACCGTAAGTTCCATTCCGGTGAACGAACACGTGATAAGCCAATGAGGGCATATGAAAGAAATGGGATGACACAATTCCATTTGCATCCCCTCAGGGACATCACGGTTGAGTTCTACACTGGTCTCTCGCTTCCACACCACAGCATCAGTCATTGGGCTTCTCCCTTCCCACGGGAGCGTACAATGGCCACCGACCGCGCTGCCAGGGTGGCCGCTGCCGCAGTGTCGAAGCACACAAGGCTGCGCAGCAGATTGTGATGACGCATCGTTGCTGGTCTCGGGTTGGTGTGCGTTACAGAGGCTGAGCGTCCCGGCAAAGTGGTGCCGAAATCGCCATAGAAGGCGTTCAATACACCGAAGGGACCATGAGCCATTCACAGGAAATCGACGGCGTGACCATCGTGGAGGGATTGCCGCACGAACGCGAGCAATACTACTTGCACATGCTCGAAGCCTTGCCCGTGGCCATCTATACGACCGACGCAGCGGGCAAGATCACGTACTTCAACCAGGCAGCGACGGATCTTGCCGGCCGCCGCCCCGAGCTCGGCAGCGATGAATGGTGCGTCACCTGGCGCCTGTATCATCCTGACGGCACGCCCCTGCCGCTTGATGAATGCCCCATGGCCCTGACCCTCAAGAAGGGGCAACCCATTCGGGGCCAGGAAGTGGTCGCCGAGCGGCCGGACGGAACCCGTGTTCCCATCATGCCTCATCCCACGCCGTTGTTTGACAGTGGCGGCAGGCTGATCGGTGCCGTCAATCTGCTGATGGATATTTCCGACCAGAAGCGCGCCGACGAGCATGCGCGGCAGGCCAAAGCGCTGTTGGAAGAGCACGTCGAATATCGCACGCAGGCGCTCACGGACACCACCGACAAGCTGAAGGAGAGCGAGCAGACTTTTCGGCTGCTGGTGCAGAGCGTCACCGACTACGCAATCTACATGCTCGACCCTGGAGGACATGTCGCCAACTGGAACGCTGGCGCCCAGCGCATCAAGGGCTATACCCGCGCAGAGGTTGTCGGCAAACATTTTTCCTGTTTCTACACCGACGAAGATCGCAATGCCGGCCTGCCGGCGCGTGCCCTCGCCGTCGCGGCCAGTGAAGGACGTTTCGAGCACGAGGGGTGGCGGGTCCGTAAGGACGGCAGCCGGTTCTGGGCGAATGTTATCGTTGACCCGATCCGTGATGAACACGGTGAGCTGGTAGGATTTGCCAAGGTGACTCGCGATATGACCGAGCGCCACCGTGTGGAAGAGAGGCTGCGCCGCTCACAGAAGATGGATGCTCTGGGCCAACTGACCGGAGGCGTGGCACACGATTTCAATAATCTGCTGACCGTCGTCATGGGTAACCTCGAAATACTCGGCCGATCGCTCGGCCGCGTCGACGCGCCCACATCCCGCGTGACCCGCGCTCTGGCCTCCGCGATGGAAGGCGCCCGGCGGGCCGCCACATTGACGCAGCGTCTGCTCGCCTTTTCCCGCCAGCAGGCATTGCAACCGAAGACGATCGATCCCAACCGCCTGCTCCATCGCACGGTGGACATGCTGCGCCGGACGCTCGGCGAGGGGGTCAGCATCGAAACCAGATTGGCCCCAGGTGTAGGGCGCGTCAGTGCCGACCCGGTCGAACTGGACAATGCGATTCTCAACCTCGCGGTCAATGCGCGCGATGCCATGCCTGACGGCGGCCAGATTATCATTGAGACTGCGAATGTGGATGGCGGCTTCTGCGATCAACTCTGGGGTGGTCACGATGGGCCGCACGTGCTCATCGCTATCAGGGACAATGGTTTTGGCATGGACGCGCCGACCATGGCCAAGGCGTTTGACCCCTTCTTTACCACCAAGGGGATTGGCCGCGGCACAGGCCTCGGCCTCAGCCAGGTGCAGGGCTTCGTCCAGCAGTCAGGTGGTCAGGTGGTGATCGATAGCCGGCCTGGTGCCGGCACGGCTGTCCGGATCTACCTGCCGCGGCTGTGCGACGATGCCGACGAGGACGAGCCGGCTGAGGAGGTGCCGGAAACGGACACAAAGCTTGGTTCGGAAACCATTCTGGTGGTGGAGGACGATGACGCGGTGCGCGCCTTCAGCACCGACGTGCTACGCGAACTAGGATATCGCGTGCTGGAGGCTCCCAATGCTGGCGCGGCGTTGGAAATCCTCGACCGCCAGCCCCACGTGCAACTGCTGTTCACGGACATCGGATTACCGGGCGCGATGAGCGGCCGGCAACTCTCGGATGAGGCACGCCAGCGGCGCCACGGACTGAAGGTGCTGCTGACGACCGGCTACGCCAAAGACACCATCATTCAGACCGGTCGCCTGGAGATGGGCGTTGCGCTTATCAGCAAGCCATTCGGCTCTGCCGATCTGGCGAAAAGAGTGCGCGCAATGCTGGATGGGTAATCGGTACCATCAACTTGCTGATGCAGTAGGCGCGATCCCGATTTCGAACCGAACCCAAGCGAAACCTCAATGCTCGTGCTATTCGGGTCGCCTCAGCACCACGCGCGCCCGTTCCGCGGCACGGGCGTTCCGAACCCTCTGGGCATCCTGTTGCATTTCGACGACGGAACGTAGCGAATTCATGTCCGACGCGGCCTTCGAGAGTTGATTCTCGTTGACCGCACGTTCCTGGCCGTCGCCCACCCGTTTGACGCGGTACTGCCACACCCTGGCCGTCACCGGGAGCACACGGGAGATGGTATATACATCAGCCGGGTTTTCACTGTTATAGCTGTCCAGGCGCACGCGCACCTGATCGCCGATGGCAAACTTACGCGTTTCCATCACATGCCTCCGAACAAGGAAATTTTCTAACAATACAACAAGCCGTCGTTCGACACCGCTCGTGCCTGGTCAACTAGGAGCCGTGCCAGTTCACAAGCTGGTCGGCAACGGCAGCCCAATGCAGGCCCGCACCGAGCAGAACCAGTCCGTGCCATGTCGCATTGTGGAACCGCATGCGAGCTTGCGCCTGGACGTACGCACCATACGAATAGGCGAGCCCACCGCCGAATAACAGGAAGAGTGCAACGTTCGACAGATTGTCGGCGAACGCCCTGCTGATGGCGAATATCGCCCATCCTGTGACGAGGTAAAGTGCAAGCAGCAATCGATCGAACTGGTGGGGGAATGCCAGCTTCAGCACGGCTCCAGCCACCGCAACGATCCAGACCAGTGCGCAAACCAGAAGCCCAATGCTTGCAGGAAAGGCGGACAGCGCGAATGGCGTGCAGGTTCCCGCTATCATCACGAAAATCATGGCGTGATCGATGCGGCGAAGCAGTTCCTTGCCGCGGCAGGGGCCACACGCATGATAGGCGGCCGACGCCACGAACATGCCGATCAGACCGGCACCGTAGGTCGCCAGACCAATAAACTGGCGAGTGTCGCCGTTCTGTACCGCGGCCACGAGCAGCCAGGCTATCCCGACGGTTGCAAGTATCAGGGCAAGCGCATGCAGCGCGCGGTCAAGTGCCAGTTCGGTCGCCGTGTAGTGCGGGAACGTGGCTGCCTGCACCATGTTCAGCCGTCTCGGCCCCGCTCTGGCAAACGTCCTCGTGTCTCATGCTCAACCAAGCGCACCTCACCAAGAGGGGTCAGGGCAAAGGTGGTACCCCGTGACTTGCGACGAGTTCCCGATTCGGTCGGATCGTCATCCCAACGCACCAGGTTTGCCCGTATCAACGGCCCTATGACGACGGCGTCCTGTGCCGCAGTTGCTGGACACCTGCCTCTGCGCAAATCGGCCAGAAAGGACAGTTGTTCTTGTGTCAGATCCTTGGCGCCAGGTGTTTCCCATCCTGATTGCAGCATGGGATCATTCATGGCGCCGCTGCTTTCTGGAGCACATAACCCACCCTCACGCAGATTGTCGCTGCTGCCTGTTTCACGCCCGTCGCTTTTGTCCAGTTAAGGCGGTCACTGCTCCGTATATCATAGCTTCTGAAAGTTGTCGCATTGATACGCAGCTCTGCCCAGCGCCGCCCCTCCATCTCCGTCGCGACCGGCACATCCATCAATGCATCCCGCTTGGGATGTCGCTCCGTCCACATACGGCAAATGAGGTTCGCCAAATCGCTGACGCGGATCACGCCTTCCTCGAACGAGGTGACCGGTTGGTATCCATGGACAAAAGGATTCCACACTTCGACACGGAAACAGGATGATGACATCGCCTGATCATCCGATCGCGTGATCTTCAATGAAGGGCGGCAGAGACCGCGGCGATTCATATTTGCTCCTGGAGCAATCCGGCCGCATGATGTGGGAGGTATCCCGCATCGACTTTGCCTCGCGGCAGAAATTTGCGCCTGAAAGATATGGGAAGGCGCGGTGACATTACAGCTACTCGGGCGGCCGAATTCGCGGCAACGCCTTGCTTGGGCCCTGGTCCAGGGCATGCACATTGCATTGCCAATTGCCGCCCAGCCGTCAGCGCAGCAAAGCCAACAAGCATCGATGGAATCGGGTTCGAAAGTCAGGCGACCTCAACATTGTCCTGCGAAATTCCGAACGTCGACGCGATTGAGAATCTCGGTTTTTCCGAACAGCGGAGTGCCCTTGAAAATTCGCGCATGCAGCGTCCCATCGGGCTCGTAAGTCGCCGCAAGCTGGTAGGTTCTGCCGTCATTGGGATCGAGGATCGCGCCTCCGGTCCATTCATTCTGCGCCGCCGCCGCCAATCCCCAAATGATGACCTTGCCGCATTGTGATTGGCGCTTGGCTTCATCCTTGAGCCAGACAATCTGGCCGCAGACCGACTGCTGGCAGTCGAAGATACGAAGAACGAGATTCTGGATCATCCATGTGCCGTCCGCCTGCGACGCTTCCGCCCTCGCGGCGCCGATCAGGAGGAACAAGAGAACAGCCGAACAACAGGACGTACGTCGCCAATTGCTGCGAACCAAAGCGGCGGGATGTCGACCGCTCATTGGGCTCGCTTGCCGATGAGCACGATATGCCTGGACATGGTGGATCTTTCCCTCGATTGATCTAATGGGAAGCGGCGTCGGGTATTTACAGGGCAGAGGTCTGATTGACGCGCATTTGCTCGGTCACGGAGCAGCGACGCGAGCGTGCCGTGGCCACGTCCGTTTCTATGTCGATACATATACCAGGCTCAAGCTTTTGTCACAAGTCCGGTGTATCCACCGCCGCAAACTCCATGCGGCGGAGTGCACTCCGTCACCATTGCACACCAGCACTTGCGTCGTCTGCCCAAACGCGGAAACCCGACAACGTGCCGGGGCCGAACATGTGTGTCAGAGGCACGTCGGCGGCATCACGACCATACGCAATCAGAATTCGCCCGATCCGCGGCGCATTGTTGCGGGGATCGAAGGTATGCCAACGGCCGCCGAGATAGACCTCCATCCATGCGGCGAAATCCATCGGCGCATACGGCGGAGGAAGGCCGATGTCCGTGATGTAGCCGGTGCAATAGCGGGCTGGGATATTCAGGCACCGACAGAAGGCAATCGCCAGATGCGCAAAGTCGCGGCAGACGCCACGGCGTTCGGTGTATGCCTCGAACGCGGTTCTGGTGGCGCGTGAATGCTCGTAGCCGAACGCCAGATGGTTGTGCACGAAGTCGCAGATCGCTTGCACCCGCGACCAGCCGAGCGGTGTGTGTCCGAAGAGGCGCCAGGCATCGTCGGACAGGCGATCGGTCTCACAATAGCGGCTGCCGAGCAGGAACAGCAGCGATTCCGTCGGCAAGTTCTGGACCTCGTGCTGCAGGGCGGTCTGATCGATCGAATCGAGTGCACCAGAGTCGCGCACGATCGCATCGGTTCCGAGGGTGAATTCTCCCGCGGGTGCAACAAGGCGGCTGCACCAGTTGCCGAAGCTGTCACGATAGCCCTCCACCGGCACGGCGGGCATCGTCACCAGGCGATCCGGATATTCCAGATCGGAGAAGCGCGAATAATGCGCGTTCAGCATCACGATCATCGGCGTGCTCTGCGGCAGCACGAACTTGAGTTCACAGCCGATGTGTATACGCAACGTCAGCGCCGTCGGATCGGAGGCGCGTCGTGATCGGCAATGCGAGCGTTCGCGTCGGCCGTGACTTCGGCCGAAATCCGCGCCAGCACATCTTCGAGACCCCGGGGCGACGTGGAGTTCAGCTCCTCGGCCGCGCGGCGCAGTGCTTCACGCCGCAACAGCCGGGAGGTCGTGGCGTCGAACGCCGGATCAGGCCGGTCCTGTTCGACCATCTCAGAAGTCCATGTCGCCCATGCCGCCGCCCGGCGGGCCACCTGCGGCCGCCCGCTTTTCAGGCCGTTCGGCAACCATCGCCTCGGTCGTGACCATCAACGAACCGACCGACGCCGCGTGTTGAAGCGCGGACCGGACGACCTTGGTAGGATCGATGATACCGGCCTTCACCATATCCTTGAACTCGCCGGTCTGGGCATCGAAGCCCCAGTTGTACTCTGACTTCTCGAGGATCTTGCCCGAGATCACCGCACCATCCTCGCCGGCATTTTCCGCGATCTGGCGCAGCGGCATCTGCACCGCCTTGCGCACGATCTCGATACCGACCCGCTGGTCGTCGTTCTCGGCGTTCAGCTTGGCGAGCACCACCGATGCACGGGCGAGCGCCACACCGCCTCCCGGCACGATACCTTCCTCGACCGCAGCCCGCGTCGAGTGCAATGCATCGTCGACGCGGTCCTTGCGCTCTTTCACCTCGACCTCGGTCGATCCGCCGACACGAATGATCGCGACGCCACCGGCCAGTTTCGCCAGGCGCTCCTGCAGCTTCTCCTTGTCGTAGTCGGACGTGGTCTCCTCGACCTGTGCCCGGATCTGGTTACAGCGCGCGGTGATGTCCTGCTTCTTGCCCGCGCCATCGACGATGGTGGTGTTCTCCTTGTCGAGCACCACTCGCTTCGCCTTGCCGAGCATGGCCAGCGTGACGTTCTCCAACTTGATGCCAAGGTCCTCGCTGATCACCTGGCCACCGGTGAGGATCGCGATATCGTCGAGCATCGCCTTGCGACGATCGCCGAAACCGGGCGCCTTGACCGCGGCAACCTTCAATCCACCGCGCAGCTTGTTCACCACCAGCGTCGCGAGCGCTTCGCCCTCGACATCTTCGGCAACGACGAGCAGCGGTCGACCCGACTGGGCCACCGCCTCGAGCAGCGGCAACATGACCTGCAATCCCGAGAGCTTCTTCTCGTGCAGCAGGATGTATGGCTGATCAAGCTCGACGGTCATCTTGTCGGCATTGGTGATGAAATACGGCGACATATAGCCACGGTCGAACTGCATGCCCTCGACGATGTCGAGTTCCGTCAGCATGCCCTTGGCTTCTTCGACGGTGATGACACCTTCGTTGCCGACCTTCTGCATGGCCGCGGCGATCATCTCGCCGATCTCGACCTCGCCATTGGCCGAGATCGTGCCGACCTGCGCTGTCTCCGCCTGGGTGGTGATCTTCTTGCTGCGCTTCTTCAGTTCCTCGACCAGCGCTATGACCGCCTTGTCGACGCCGCGCTTCACATCCATCGGATTCATGCCGGCCGATACCGCCTTGCCGCCTTCGCTGACGATGGCGCGTGCCAGGACAATGGCGGTGGTGGTGCCGTCGCCCGCGATGTCGTTGGTCTTCGAGGCAACCTCGCGCACCATCTGCGCGCCCATGTTCTCGAACTTGTCGGAGAGCTCGATCTCCCTGGCGACGGTCACGCCATCCTTGGTGATGCGTGGCGCACCGAAGCTCTTGTCGAGGATCACGTTGCGACCCTTCGGCCCCAGCGTCACCTTCACCGCGGCGGCGAGTATATCGACACCTCGCAGCATCCGCTGCCGGGCGTCATCGCCGAACCGAACGTCTTTCGCAGCCATTTGCCTGATCCTTCCTGAAATCGTTGATGCGGCCGAATCACGCGGCCTTTTTCTTCGCGGCCGGCTTGCCTTCAATGATGCCCATGATGTCCGACTCCTTCATGATCAGGAGTTCCTCGCCATCGAGCTTCACCTCGGTGCCCGACCACTTGCCGAACAGGATGCGATCACCGGCCTTCACTTCAAGCGCGACGACGTGGCCTTGTTCATTCCGTGCGCCGGGACCGGCGGCGACGACTTCGCCCTCCATCGGTTTTTCCTGGGCGGTGTCAGGGATGATGATGCCACCTGCGGATTTCTCCTCCGCGTCGAGGCGACGAATCACCACGCGATCGTGCAATGGGCGAAACTTCATGGGATAATGACTCACCTGGTGCCAGCGAATGGAAGCTGGTCGGCTTGCCCGGTACCTCGCCGGCACATAATCAGGTGCAGGCCTATTAGCACTCTGGTACCGGGAGTGCTAGACACGTTGTGCGGCGAGCGGAGGTATTCAAGCTGTGCCGTGGCTTGCTTCGGCGCTGCGCTCCTCGCAGCGCGAGCGGGGTCAGGCGAGTTGCTGTTGCGTCCTATCGTCTCCGCTCAATCATGTACGATGACTGGGCCTGCATCGTCATCCGCGTCTGCGTCGATCTCGGGAATATCGTCGGCATCTTCATCCTCGTCGCCGTCATCGTCATCCACGGCGAGCGGCTCGGCTTCTTCTTCCTCAGCGATGACCGGCGGAGGGCGCCGACTCATGTTGGCCCTGGGAGGGCTGGAGTACACCGGTCGTGACGCACGCACCGCGGCAGGCGGCTGGGTCGCCCCACATTTTGGGCAGATCGCGGGTGACCGGTTCAGGTCATAGAAGCGCTCGGCGCAGCTCGCACAAGCGCATTTCGTTCCAAGCTCAGGTCGACCCACCATGCTCCTCCAAAGGGCGGCCGCCGTGAGGCGCCCGTCGGCTTCCTAGCATTCTTCCATCGCTCCGCTCCGGCGCCATTAGGCGCCCGTCTTCGCCGTGCGCAGCGTATTCGCACAGGCGATGGCGAGCGCGTTGTCCGGCGACTTCCTGTCGCCAACCGTGGCCCAGCCTGCCTTCATCACCAATTCGCTGCGGGAGAAGGCGGAACCGTCGGCCTTGACCTTGGCGAGCGTCGTTTGCTCGGAGCCCTGCTCGGCCTTCGCCACGCAGAACGGCACCAGAGCCGTTACGACGGCTGCATCTGCCTGCTCCTGTGCCATGTCTGCGGCGGTTTGGGACGTTTTCCACCCGAGCTGTGCGAAACCGATGTAGGTGATGGCGATCGCGCCGCATCCCGCGCCCAGCAGCGCCGGTTTCGTCCAGACTGGGTATTGCATATGATGGGGTCTTTTCTGTGTGGGAGGGTGAATCTCCTCCCATCGGCTTATAGATCGTCTTTAAATGGGGAGTTCCTGCCAAATTACAGTGCCGGGTTAAAAATAAATTCTATACTCGGGCGAGAAGGCCACCACCACAGCATGGTACGGAATGATACGTACTCCTGCCGTCCCGAGGATTTGCTAGCTGTGTAGGGCTTACCAACACAGATCTACTTCGAGGGCGCGCTGAGTACCTTCCTGGCGCGCCCTTCTTTTTCGGTGTCGAGCCACAGGACTAACCATCGCGAGATCATGGCCGTGCCGGGTCTGATGGCAGACACCGACGGTGACGCCACCGGCGGCTCGTTCAACCTGCCAGGGGGCGTGGTCAGACATGCGTGGCAGTTCATCGATTCAGTTCATGGGCCTGTCCAACTCTCGTTACGGTGGCGGGAAGGTAGGATGCGAACCTGCGACGCCAGTATCCGGCGCGCGGAAATTGCAACCGCCGCTTTCAGCCACTCAGCCACCTGTCCCGGTCAGCGTGCCGATAGTTTCGCCAGGAAGCAGATAGCGAGCATGCTAAATATTGTCCAGAACATTATTCATGACCAACGATCGGTGGAAATATCGACAGATACCAGCACGATCACGATCACGATGAGGAATCGGATGGTATGAATGTTTCGCCAATCTGCGACGTATGAAACGTCCGTGTGACCAATTGCTGGCTATGCAGACGTCAGCTCCGCGGGATCCCCTAAGCCGCTGGGTGAGGCCCGGTCGGTGCTGCCGCGAATGAACCGGCCGGGCCGTCTGCGCTGTGGTGCCATCCAAGTCAGGCGCCACAGCCCGGCCGGACGGCGGCGACTATGAGGCAAAGGTTAACTGAGCCATACGGCTGAGTTGAGCCGCGCCAGGCTGGCAAGTGCGGGTCACCAACCGCCGAACCAGACGCCGATACCGTGCACAATCCCGACCGGAAAAAAGGCGGCGGATGCGATCAGCAGGGGGCGCTCGTCATTCGCGGCACAGAACACGATGGACGTGAGCCAGGCCGAGTAGCAGATCGCGCCTGTTCCCATGATTGTCAGCCCGGTTCGAATGTCCATGGCGCCAAGGTTCGCGACGCGCATCTTTCATCTCCCGTCCGGTCCAATGCCGCCGGTCCATTATGGAGCGGGGAGAGGAGCGACGCTATGCTTATCGCACTCTGCCGGCTTTCGCCTCGCATGCCGCCGAAAATCCACTGCCGAGTGTCGGCTCGGGTCGATCCGGTTCGTCCTAGGCAGCGGAACCATATCCTCACAGGAGAGACCGACATGCGCAGGATCGTCGTAGCCACGTTCACCAGCCTCGACGGGGTGATGCAGGCGCCCGGCGGCGCGCAGGAAGATCCGACCGGCGGCTTCAGGCTCGGCGGGTGGACCGCGCCGCATTTCGATGCCGCGCTCGGAGAGTCCATGGGCGAAATCTTCGGCCGCCCGTTTGATCTGCTGCTCGGGCGAAAGACCTACGATATCTTCGCGGCGCACTGGCCTTACGTCTCGGACCCGAACGATCCGATTGCGGACCTATTCAACCAGGTGACCAAATACGTCGCTTCGCGCTCCAAACCGAAGCTGGCCTGGCAGAACAGCCGGTTGCTGGGTGACGATGTTGTCGCGGCGCTGAAGCAGCTCAAGGGCGAGGATGGCCCGGACCTTCTGGTGCAAGGTTCGAGCGTCCTGCTGCAGACGTTGTGGCAGAACGACCTTGTGGACGAGTTCAGCGTGCTGATCTTTCCGCTCGTGCTCGGCAAGGGAAAGCGGCTGTTCGGCGACGGCGTCGTTCCTGCCGGATTGAAGCTCACCAAGGCGACGTCCTATCCGACCGGCGTGATCGTCGCGAACTATCAGCCTGACGGCGCGGTCAGGACCGGCGACTTCCAGCTGGCCGAACCAAGTGAGGCCGAACTCGAGCGGCGGCGCACGTTGAGTTAGTCGCTCATCGAGTGCCTGGCCCGCCGGTCAACGTTGTGTTGGGCGATGGGTCAGGGTGGTGCGGTGGCGATGGCGGCGGCGGGGTCGAGCGGGCTGACCGGCGGCTCGCCGATGAAGAAGCCGAGGACCTCGCGGATTTTTTCTCGTGTCGGATGCAACCAGTCCCAGGTGCCGCCGGGAGTGCGGTCTTGCTCGCGGCCAAAGGCCTCGCGGCGGCGGGCTTTCTGGCGCATGAGCTTGTCGATGCTGCCGCCGAACCAGTTCATGATGTCGAACAGTTCGTTCCAGAAGGCGCTGTGGCAGAGGCCTGGCACGACAGCGAGATCGAGGCAGATGTCGAAGATGGTGCGGCCGACGGGGCGGCGGCGGGCCTGACGCGCGAGCTCCTCCAACGTGGGCATGAACAGTTCGGGATCGTTCCAGCCCACCGGGCGGGGTGGGCGTGGCGCGCGCTTGGGCGTCGTGGGGGGCAGGATGGGCGGCCGCCCTTCGACATCCGCCGGGGCAGGCTGGGGTTCCGGCCTGTGGATGTGGCGCTCGACGTAGTCGATGTCCCGGCCGGTGGCGGCGCGGGCGAGAAGGACACGCTCCAGTGCCGTGGCGCGAAGGAGTCCGCGATTGAGGTGGGCGAGAATGGTCGCGAGGTTCGATGTGCCGAAGCACTCCGCGATGGTGTTGAAAGTGGGAGCGGTGGCGCGGTGGCGGATGGTTTCGATCAGGTGGCGGCCGTAGCCGAGAAGGATGCCGACGGCGTGGAGGAACACCTCGATGTTGTTGGGCATGGTGGTGGCGCAGTGATCCTGCGGGGGATCTTGGGTGTCGGCGGACGGTGACGTGCTTGCGATGTGCTCCATGCCGTTATGGTGACTACCCGAAAAGTTAGCAACGTGTCCAGGAATATTTTCAGGTAGCGGTGCGCTCGTTACGATGGCTGGTGCCTGTGACGTTGGGCCATCATGTGCACGAAATGCGCGCGCGCCTCGAATGCGCCCATCATGCGGGTCGCCGCTTCGTGAAACATGCTGCTGGCGACATGATCGAGCAAGTGGCTCTTGAACTGGAAGTCGATCACGAAGTCGACGCTGGTCTCATTGCCCACTTGTGTGAAGGTCCAGGTGTTTGTCAGGTGCTCCAGCGGACCTTCGATGGCGCGTACCAGCACCTGCCGTGGCCGATCCAGGGTGACCTGGCTGGTGAAGCTTTCCTTGAAGAGTCCAAACCCGATTTCGAGATCGGCGATGACCTCGCGTTCATCCTCGTGGCGGATGCGGGCACCGCTGCACCAGGGCACGAACGCAGGATACTCCTTGACGTCTGCCACCACTGAGAAGAGCTCATCTGGTGCGTAGGCAAGGGTCTGTCGCTCTTCATGCCGTGGCATCGTGTACTCCGTCGATGTTTGGGCCGCGGCCGCGCCTGGATGATGGCTGGTCGTGGAAGCAGCGCGGAAGCGTGGGGCATTGGCCGGTTGACCGCAAGACGGTGGGCCATGCCCGGCGTTTGCTGCGTGGGCCGTGTGAAGAAGAATGGAACCGCAAAACACGCAGAACACGCAAAGGGAGTGCGCGTCGAGGTAACTGTCCGGTGTTCCGATGGCCGGATTGGCGTCGAGGCATTTTGCGTTTTTTGCGCGATTTGCGGTTCCTTATTCTTTGCTGGCCGGTAGCGATATCAACATCATGATCGAGATCTATTCGGAGGCCATGATCGGTGTGTGGGAGCATGGCGGCATTAGGGACTTCATCGCTGGTTTGTTCGATGGGCCGGTGGATGTGGTCAAGCGCAAGACGTTGAACCGTATGTCCGTCCGCAACAGCCGACGCCACCCGTGCCTGCTACTGCTCAGTTGGCCCCCGCGATATCAGAGATAGCGGCATAGGTTCGGGTTCTTGTCACGTCTACGAGGCGTCAGTTCAGGTATAAACCGCGATTGCCAATCTTCAGTATTTTGCGCGTCGCGCAATTTGAGCTGGGATGACTGGTCGGTTGACGATCTCGTGCAGTTCGAAGATTTTGCGGTGTTTTCCTCCGAATTTGCACTCATCGGGCTATGGCGGTGTGTCGAACTATACAGGAAGCGTGCCCTCTTTGCCTTGCGGCGCGCGCCGAACGCCTTCAGGCAAAGTGAGGTCCGGAAGGCGCTCTCACGGCTGGGGATATTGGCAAGCCAGATCCGATGTGCCCGCTCCGTTGACGAGCTACCCCGGGCTGGCGACGCACGAAGAGAGCGGAGTTGGCAATTGCTGTCAGGCACCTCCCGGTTGGCGGGCGAGCGCCTACGGTGGCATCATCGAGCACGACTTCCGCGCATAGGGCAGAAACATCCATGATCAAACGCTTCCATGTCCTCTACGTCGGCCAGATCGACCTCGACAACGTCGGCCTCGGCGGAACCCCGGCCAATGACCGTCGCTATCCCAACTCGCGGCTGTCGGAGGTGTTCTTCACCACACGTCACATCGCGCGGGTGATGGACGATTGCGGCTATTATGCGCTGTGGACCGCCGAGCACCATTTCCAGCATGAAGGCTACGAATGCCTGCCGAACCTGGTGCAGCTCGGGCTCTGGCTCGCCACCCAGACCAAGCGGCTGAAATTCGGCTGTGCGTTCAACGTGCTGCCGATGTGGCATCCGATCCGGCTCGCCGAGGATTACGCGATGGCCGATATCGTCACCGATGGCCGGGTCATCATGGGCGTCGGGCGTGGCTACCACACGCGCGAGGTGGAAACGTTCGGCGCCCCGCTGATCGATGCCGACAAGAACCGCGAGTATTTCGAGGAGCAGCTTCAGCTCCTGCTCGCCTGCTTCAACGAGGAGCGGGTCAGCTTCAAGGGGAAGTATTTCACCTGCCCGCCGGAGGTGGAGTATCGCGGCTACCAGCTCAAGGACATCACGATGGTGCCGCGGCCGAAGCACCTGCCGGTGGAGGTCTGGATGCCGGTCGCGTCCGGCAAGACAATCGATATGATCGCGAAATACGGCCTGAAGGCGATGGTCACGCTGAACGGTGAGAAGATCCTGGATGATGTGGTGCGTGCGTATCAGGCGGCGTGCGCGCGTCATGGCGTGCAGAAGACGCTCGGGCAGGACATGATCTGGGGCACCGGGCTGTATCTCGCGCGCGACCAGGAGGAGGCGATCCGTCGCGTCGAGCCCGCCCACGACGAGCGCTACAAGTGGTTCGCGCCGTTCGGCTTCGTGCGGTACGCCGATGAGCATGGGCGGACCTGGGGGACGCCCGGGGCGCCCGCCCGGATCCCGTCACTGCGCGATGGGGTCCAGCAGAAGGCGTGGTTCTGCGGCACGCCCGGCCAGGTGATCGACGGCATCAAGTCGATCGAGGCGAAGTACCCGGGGCTGGAGGACTACATGGTCCACTGGGCCGAGGGCCTGTCCCCGGGCGAATTCGAGGAGCAGCTCCGCTGGTTCGCGCGGGATGTGATGCCGGCGTTCAGTGGGTGAGGGAGGCGGTTAAGGCACACAAACCCTCTCCCGGCGCGCTCTGCGCGCCGACCTCTCCCACTGCGTGGGCGAGGTGGATGTGAATCAGTCGTCGCGGTGGACCCGCTCCATCCGCTCGTGGCGCTCCTGCGCCTCGATCGACAGGGTCGCGATCGGCCGCGCCTCGAGCCGGCGCAGGCCGATCGGCTCGCCGGTTTCTTCGCAGAACCCATAGGTCCCGGTCTCGATCCTGATCAGTGCCTGGTCGATCTTGGAGATCAGTTTGCGGGCCCGATCCCGGGTCCTCAATTCCAGAGCGCGATCGGTCTCGACGCTGGCCCGATCCGTGATGTCTGCCTCGTGGATGCCGCCTTCCGACAGGCTGGCGAGCGTTCCGTCTGCCTCCTTCAGCAGCTCGGTCCGCCATCGCAGGAGCTTCTGGCGGAAGTACTCGACCTGGATGGGATTCATGAATTCCTCATCCTCGGTCGGCCGGTAGTCGGGCGGTAGCGTGATCATCATGGCGTGCCGAACCTGCTCTTCCCTCGCGCTGCGCCCTGCTTTGGAAGCCGCGGAAGTCCCCGGCCCGTCATGGATCGCATTTGCGCGGGCTTATAGCGATGCCGGATAACTCCGCCAAGAGTGCATGACGAAGCTTCAACAAGCTGACATGCAACGATTTTGGCCACAGGCATCAAACCTGGCGGCGGGCCAGCTCCACCCGTGCCCGAACATGGATCGCCGAAATCATGGCTGCCAGCCGTCGATCTGCAGTCCTTGGCATGGAACTCGACAGGTCAGCCAACTGCTGCAACGCAGCGCCGACGTCCTCACCGCTCAGCAGGCTGCGTTGCAGTGCTGCGAGCAGAGCCAGCATGTCCTGACCGTGCTTGCGAGCCTGCCGGTCCTCGACCGTATGATCGCCCATCTCCTGCAACGTGAGGACGGCTCCCAGGCAAGCCGGCTCGGCGGGACCAGACGTCGCGGCTGCCCCGCCGGCTGTCTGGTCAGCCGAGACCGCAAAGCCGTTCCCGGACCGGCTGGCGATCCGCGCGCCTACCCGGGGAGTGGTCGGCCAACCGACTCTTTCGATCGCCATTCGCCCGGCTCCTTTGTTCCGCCCGGCAGTCATTGCCGGGTCCCGGGACCGTGTCTGCCGCGGATTGCATGGCTTGCGGCTTGGCACGGCAGTTGCCCATCACCCAACAGACTGACGCCAAATTGTTACGATGCCTTTATCGCCGAGGCCTGCCGTGCGCCGTGTGCTGACAATTTTCCTCGCCCTGCTGATCCCGGCCGTCGCGGCTGGGCAGATCCGGATCAAGGATATTGCTGACGTGGAGGGCATCCGCGAGAACCAGCTCGTCGGATACGGACTCGTCGTCGGCCTGAACAACACCGGGGATAAGCTGGACAACGCGGTGTTCACCCGTGAGTCGCTCATCGGCATGCTGGAGCGGCTCGGCGTGAACACGCGCGACCAGGCCAACAAGCTGCAAACCAAGAACGTGGCCGCGGTGATGGTCACGGCCGATCTGCCGGCGTTCGCCCGCAGTGGCAGCCGGATCGATGTGGCGATCTCGGCGCTCGGCGATGCCACCAACCTGACGGGTGGCACGCTGCTGGTCACGCCGCTGCTGGCCGCTGATGGCGACGTCTATGCGGTGGCGCAGGGCGCGCTGACCACCGGTGCGATCGCAGCGCGTGGCGCGGCCTCTTCCGTGACGCGCGGCGTCCCCACGGCGGCCCGCATCGCCAACGGCGCGACGGTGGAGCGCGAGGTGCAGTTCCGCCTCGACAAGGCCAACGGGCTGCGGCTCGGCTTGCGCAATCCGGACCTGACGACGGCGCGCCGGATCGAGCAGGCGATCAACAAGGTGCTTGGGCCGGTCGCCAAGGCGGTGGATCCGCGCACGGTGACGCTCGATTTCGGCAGCCGTGATACGGTTGAGGGGCTTGCGACCCTGGAAGATCTGCGGGTCGAGCCGGATAGCCCGGCCATCGTGGTGATCGAAGAGGCAAGCGGGACCATCGTGATGGGCGCCAACGTGCGGATCAGCACCGTGGCGATCGCGCAGGGCAACCTGACGATACGGGTGACCGAGACGCCGCAGGTGAGCCAGCCGGCGCCATTCTCCAACGGCGTCACGACGGTTGTTCCGCGCACCCAGGTGCAGGTGGATGACCAGCACGACCGCAAGCTAGGCATCCTGGAGGGTACCGTGACGCTGCGTGACCTGGTGGCCAGTCTGAACGCGCTGGGCATCGGACCGCGCGACCTGATCAGCATCCTGCAGACGATCAAGGCGGCCGGTGCCCTGCAAGCGGACCTGATCGTGCGATGACCGCGACAGCTCCCATTCCGGCCAACACCAGTGCGCTGCCACCGGCGCAGCTCACGAGATTGTGGCAGTCGGCGCAGGATTTTGAGGCCATGGCGATCGGCCAGTTGCTCCAGCCGATGTTCGAGACAGTGGACGTGGCGCACGCCGCGTTTGGCGGCAAGGAAGCCGAAGCCGCCTGGCGACCCATGCTGATCGACGCGGTCGGCAAGCAGATGGCCGCTCATGGCGGCGTCGGCCTTGCCGTGCCGGTGTTCAATGCCATGTTGCGCGCACAGGAGGCGGGACAATGAACACGGACCTGGTGGACGCGGCCGAGTATCTCGCAGAGACGCTGACGCAGGAGAATGCGGCACTCGCGGCGCTGGACCTGAAGCGGGCAGGGGCGATGCTGGCGGTGAAGCAGCGCGCGGTTGCCGAATTCACAGTCGCGATTGCGGGGACCACGCTGGATCAGGCCGACAGGCCATTGGCGAGCCGGCTGCGATCGCTGACCGATGAGAACAAGGCGCTCCTGGAGCGTGCCATCTCTGCGCAGGGGCGGGTGATGGCGGTGTTCGCCCAGGCCGTCACGCAGCAGCCTGGTTATGGTGGGCCGCGAGGCCGTGCGCCGGCGGAGCGGCCGATCCCATTCGCGTTGGCGGCCCAGGCCTGAGCTATCAGCGCACGTGGGCGTATGTTACAGCCGGATCATGGAGCCACCGCCACCGGAGACGTGGCGCCGCCTGTTGCGTCGCGCGCCAGCCGATGTTGCCTTGTGTCCGCTCTATGGTCCGTTGATCGCGCCATCGGCAGCGGCAGACGGCTGCTATGTCGTCGGGCGCATCGCGCAGTCCCTTGACGGCTACATCGCCACCACGACGGGAGCGTCGCAGTGGATCAGCGGTCCGGAGGATATCGTACACACCCATCGCCTGCGTGCCTTGTCCGATGCCGTGATCATCGGTGCCGGCACGATCCGCGCTGACGATCCGCAACTGACGACGCGCGAGGTCGAGGGTCCTTCGCCGGTTCGCGTCGTGCTCGATACCGAGCGCCGGCTCGATGCGCGATACCGCGTGTTCAACGATGGTCCGACGACGTTGCTGCTTTGCGCGACCGATGCGGCCGGCGGCGATCGGGTGGGCGCGGCGGAGGTCGTGCGGTTGCCCCGCGCGGGACAGGGTCTGGATATCGGAGCGGTGCGCGCGGCGCTCGCGCAACGTGGCCTGCGTCGCATGTTCGTGGAAGGGGGCGGCATCACCGTGTCGCGCTTCCTTGCCGCGGGGGCACTCGACCGGATGCACGTGACGATCGCGCCGATGCTGATGGGGTCGGGCATTCCGGCGTTCACACTGCCCAGGGCGACGTCCCTTGCCCAGGTGCCGCGCTATGGTTGGTCGGTCTACCGCGTCGGGGTCGATGTGCTGGTCGATATTCCACTGACGCGCAGATGATCCAACCGCGCGCGTTCTGGACTGTGGCGCCAGGTCGCGGCGAGATCCTCTCCGCTGCTTCGTTGCCCCCGGACCCCGACAAGCTGGAGGTTCATACGGTGGCGACCGGAGTTTCGCGCGGCACCGAGGCTCTGGTGTTCGCGGGCCGGGTTCCTGCGAGCCAATACCAGGCGATGCGGGCACCGCTGATGGAGGGCACGTTTCCGTTTCCGGTCAAATACGGCTACAGCGCCGTCGGCCGCATCGCCGACGGGACCCGCGTGTTTGTGCTGCACCCGCACCAGGACCGCTTTGTTGCACCTGCAAGCATGTGCATCCGGATTCCCGATGCCGTGCCGACGAACCGCGCGGTGCTGGCAGCCAACATGGAGACGGCGCTCAACATCGTATGGGATGCCGCGCCGCTTCCCGGAGAGCGGATGCTGGTCATTGGTGCGGGAGTGGTCGGATTGCTGACGGCATCGCTGCTGGCACGCATGCCGGGGACGTGCGTCGCGGTGGCGGATGTTGATCGGACGCGTGAGGGGCTGGCGCGGTCGTTCGGGTGTGATTTCGTGGTGCCGGAGCATGCGCCGCACGAGCAGGACCTGGTGATCCATGCCTCGGCGAGTGAGGCCGGCTTGCGGCTCGCGCTGGACTGCGCAGGATTCGAAGCACGTGTTGTCGAGGCAAGCTGGTTTGGCGATGCCGCGCCTGCGTTGCCGCTTGGCGAAGCGTTCCATGCGCGGCGACTGCGTCTGATCGCGTCGCAGGTCGGTGCCATCGCGCCAGCGATGCGCGGCAGGCGGAGCCACGGTGAGCGCCTGGGTCTTGCTCTCGAACTGTTGGCTGATTCGCGATACGACGCATTGCTGGAAGGTCCGACACGGTTCGAGGATATGCCGGAAGCGATGCCGCGCATTCTCGCACCGGGCGGCCTGTGCCACGTCATCACCTATGGGACGGAATGAATGTACAGCCTGACCGTCTGCGACCACATCATGATCGCGCACAGTTTCCGCGGCGAGGAGTTCGGCCCCGCGCAGAAGCTGCACGGCGCCACCTTCGCGGTTGAAGCGGAGTTCCGTGCGGAGAAGCTCGATCACCTGCAGCTGCTGGTCGATATCGGCCTGGCGAAAGTCGAACTGCGGCGCATCCTCGATACGGTCGACTACAGCAATCTGGATGACAATCCCGCTTTCACGGGCATCAACACCACGACCGAGTATATGGCGTTTCATATCCACAGCCTGCTCGCTGCCGCCTGCCGCGATGGGCGCCTGGGTGCGGGCGGACAGGCGGTCGGCAGCCTGAAAGTGCTGATTCGGGAGAGTCCGAATGCATGGGCGGCGTATGAAGGCGCCATCGCCTGATGGACGCGGCACTGATCGTTCCAGCGCCATTCGATGCCGTGTCCGGCGGCTACATCTATGATCGCCGTATTGTCGCCGGCCTCCGCGAGGCGGGGCACATGGTGCGCGTGATCGAGCTGGCGGGGCGGCATCCGATTGCCGATGACCTCGCGCGCGATGCGGCCTGCGCCGGGTGGGACAGTATCGGCGATGACGCCAGACCGATCATCGATGGTCTCGCGCTGCCGGCGTTCGCCGGTCTCGAGGATGCATTGTCCGCGCGCAGCGCTGTCGGCTTGATCCATCATCCGACCGCGCTCGAAACCGGCTTGAGCGGGGCAGAGCGTGCGGCGCAATTCGGCATTGAGAAGCGCCTGCTCGGGCGACTGGCCCGCATCATAGCGACGAGCGAAATCACCGCGGAGCGACTTGCCGGGGATTTCGGGGTCGATCGCGAACGCATCAAGGTTGTTGTGCCTGGCACCGACGAAGCGCCGCGCAGTCCGGGATCGGTCGGGCCCACCTGCCACATCCTGTCCATCGGCACGCTGGTGCCACGCAAGGGCCACGACATCCTGTTGCGGGCGCTTGCGCGGCTGTTCGATCTGGACTGGCGCCTGACTGTCGTGGGATCCGCGGAGCGTGATCCGGTCCATGCGGACACCCTGGCGTCACTGGCGCATGACCTGGGGATCGCCAGGCACGTGACCTTTGCCGGCGAGGTGACCGGCGATGCACTCGAAGCCTTGTGGCAGCGCGCCGACGTGTTCGCTCTCGCGACACACTGGGAAGGCTACGGCATGGCGATCGCGGAAGCATTGAAGCGCGGCGTGCCTGTCGCCGTGTCCGATGGGGGCGCCGCCGGCAAGCTGGTGACCGAGATGTCCGGCGCGGTCTGTCCTGTCGGCGACTGGATCAATCTCTCGAAGGCACTCCGGCGGATGATATTCAGCGCGGACCTGCGGCGGATGATGGCCGAGGCGGCTTTCCAGGCGGGCCAGGCTTTGCCGGACTGGCGGACGCAGGTGAAGGAGTTCGCGTTGGCGCTCGCAGGGTGATCGAGGCGTTCGACGCGGAGTGGCTTGCGCTACGCGAACCGTTCGATCACGCGGCACGCAGTGTTGCGCTGGCTCGTCGTCTGTCGGAGCGGCTGCCGCAACGCCCGCGGATCGTGGATCTTGGCGCCGGCACCGGCAGCATGTTCCGGTTCCTCGCGCCGATCATCGGGCGACGACAGGATTGGCTGCTGGTCGATGCCGACGCGGCACTGCTCGATGAGGCATTCGGGCGTATCTCGGCATGGGCACGGCGCCGTAGTTTCAATGCCGCGTCGACAGGTGACGAACTGCTGGTCTCAACGCCGACCGGGCTGTGGCGCATCGAGGCGCGGACGGCAGATATGGCGCACGCCCACGATGTGAACGGCGGGCTCCTGCACGGATGGTCGTGCGACGCGGTGGTATGCAGCGCCTTGCTCGATCTGGTGTCCGCGTCCTGGCTCGAGCGCTTGTTCGATGGCGTTCGGGTCGCGTTCTTCGCCAGCCTCACTGTCGATGGGCGCGACATGTGGCTGCCGCGCGATCCTTCGGATGCGCGCATCCGCGCTGCCTTTCGCCGCGACCAGTTCCGCGACAAGGGGTTCGGCCGCGCACTTGGCCCTATTGCGCCAGGCTTCGCGCTGCGTGCTCTCGCAGCGCGGGGCTACGTGACGTCATCCGCTCCCAGCGACTGGCATGTTTCCCGCACCGCTCTTCGCATGCAGCGCGCATTGATCGAGGGCCGTGGCGTCGGTGATCCTCGCTGGCAGGAAATGCGCCTGCGCCAGGCATTGCGTGGCAGGCTTGCCATAACCATCGGCCATCGCGACATACTGGCCCTCCCACCGGGAGGTTAACGCCATGCTGTTAGGCGCAATCGCCGACGATTTCACTGGCGCCACAGATCTGTGCTCGATGCTCGTGCGGGGCGGGATGCGCACCGTGCAGCTGATCGGAGTGCCGCAGCCCGGCGCGGTGGCACCTGACGCCGATGCCGTGGTTGTCGCGCTGAAATCACGCACAGCGCCGGTGCGGCAGGCGGTGGAGGAAAGCCTGACCGCGCTGACCTGGCTGCGCGGTATCGGCTGCGAGCAGTTCTTCTTCAAATACTGCTCCACGTTCGACAGCACCGATCAGGGCAATATCGGTCCGGTCGCTGACGCGCTGATTAAGGCACTCGACTGCGGTTTCGCGCTTGCCTGTCCGGCATTCCCCGCGAATGCACGCAGCGTCTATCAGGGGCATCTGTTCGTTGGTTCCGTGCTGCTGAACGAGAGCGGCATGGAGCACCATCCACTTACCCCGATGACCGATGCGAACCTGGTGCGCGTGCTGTCGCGGCAGACGGATGGCACTGTCGGGCTGGTTCCTTTCGCGACGGTGGAGAAAGGCGCGCAGGCGACGCGTCAGGCGATGGCATCGCTGAAGGACGAGGGGCGGCGATATGCCATCGTCGATGCCGTAAGCGACTCGCACCTGATGGCCATTGGCGAGGCTGCAGCACAGCATGCGCTGATCACGGGCGGCTCCGGCGTTGCGATGGGCCTGCCGGAGAACTTCCGTCGCGCCGGCAAATTGCCGGAGCGCGATGCTGCTTCGCTGCCTGGGTTGGCTGGTGTAGGCGCGGTGCTGGCGGGCTCGTGTTCGCGCGCGACGCTCGGCCAGCTCGATCATGCCCGCGAGCATGTTCCGGTGCTGCAGCTCGATCCGATCGGCACGCCGGACGCGATGCAGCTGACCGCGCAGGCGCGCGTGTGGATCTCTGACCACCTCGGCGACAAGCCCATCGTGATCGCGGCATCGGCGCCGCCCGAGCAGGTCGCCGAATTGCAGCGTCGCCTTGGCCGCGATGCCGCGGGCGCGCTGATCGAGCAGACTTTGGCCAGCATCGCCGATGATCTGGTTGCCCGTGGCGTGAAGCGCCTGGTGGTTGCCGGCGGCGAAACAGCAGGCGCGGTGGTGTCGCGTCTCGGCGTGCGCAGCCTGCGGATTGGCGGCGAGATCGATCCCGGCGTGCCGTGGACGTATGCGGAGGGCGGCAGCGTGCCGCTGTTGATGGCGCTGAAATCCGGCAATTTTGGTGCGCGGGACTTCTTCCTGAAGGCATTCGAGGTGTTGTCATGACGGCTGAAGATGAAGCCCGCCAACTGCTGGTGGATCTTGCGGCGAGTCTGTTTGCACGCGGATTCTCTGTTGGCAGCGCCGGCAATATCAGCGTGCGTCTGCCTGACGGCTATCTGATCACGCCGACGAATTCGAGCCTCGGGCGGCTCGATGCCGCGCGTATTTCGCGGCTGGATGCGGATTTCAGGCACGTTGCAGGCGACAAGCCATCCAAGGAGGTGTTCATGCACCGCGCCTTCTACACCGCACGGGAGGACGCGAGGGCCGTGGTGCATCTGCATTCCACCATGGCGACCGCGGTCGCCTGTCTGCCTGATGTGGACGCGGCGAACCCGATTCCGCCGCTGACGCCCTACTTCGTCATGCGTGTCGGCCGCAGCATGCCGATCGTCGAGTATTATC
>DATJJM010000053.1:0-104222 GCA_035492535.1 Acetobacteraceae bacterium
GCCATCAGGGCAAATGTTACAACAGCAACTACAAGAAGGATCCACTTGAGGACGTTGCTGACCGGGTCGTGGAGATGTCCCTGGGAGGCGCTGGCGGTCGAATTCATGGCGTCCTCTGACATTTATTCTTGGAGCTTCGCGAGCCAAACAACCGCAGGTAGATGAACTTGACAAGAGAATATACCGGGTTGTCTGATTAATTGACTTTTGATAGATGAACGGCCGCGCGCGCGTTTGCCAGACTCGGGCAGCACCTTAGATTGGTCAGATGCCTCACGCTGATTTCGTCCATCTGCGAGTCCATTCGGCCTATTCGCTCAGCGAGGGCGCCATCAAGGCCGACAAGATCCCCGCGCTGGCGCGGGAGGCCAACATGCCGGCGGTGGCCATCACCGATACGGCCAATCTGTTCGGTGCGCTGGAGTTCAGCCAGGCCTGCGCGAGCAAGGGCATTCAGCCGATCATCGGTTGCCAGATTGCGCTGACGCGACTGGACAATCCGCGCCTGCCGCCCGATCCGATCGTGCTGCTGGCGCAGAACCCCATCGGGTTGGTCAATCTGCAACGGCTGTCATCGCGCGGGTTTCTTGACACCGATCCGGGGCTGAAATCGCAACTCTCCATCGATACGATCGCAGAGCATGCCGCCGGTCTGATCCTGCTCACGGGCGGCGCGACTGGCCCGCTCGCGCGTCTGCTTGGCGAGGGCCAGAAGCCGGAGGCCGAACGCTTGTTGGCCCGCCTTGTCGAGGCATTCCCCGATCGCATCGCGATGGAGTTGCACCGGCATAACCTGCAATCCGAACGCGCCGTCGAACCGGGCCTGATCGCGCTTGCCGACGGCGTCGGCATTCCACTGGTCGCCACCAACGACTGCTATTTCCCTGCGCCCGACAGGTACGAGGCGCATGATGCGCTGCTGGCGATCGCCGAGGGGCGCCTGCTGTCGGAACGCGACCGGCGCCGCGTGACGCCGGAACATTGGTTCAAGCCGGCGCCTGACATGCGCGTGCTGTTTGCCGACCTACCGGAGGCCTGCGACAACACGATCGCCATCGCGCGCCGCTGCGCGGTGATGATGGAGACGCGCAAGCCATTGCTGCCGGTCTCGCCGAAGGTACGCGAGGGCAGCACGGAGGACGAGACTGTACGAGCGATGGCGATCGAGGGCCTCGACCGCCGCATGGATGCGATGGGCGCCGACGAGGCGACGCGGGCGCGCTATCGCGAGCGGCTGGACTACGAGCTTGGCGTCATTTGCAACATGGGGTTCCCAGGCTACTTCCTCATCGTCGCTGACTTCATCCAGTGGGCAAAGGCGCAGGGTATTCCAGTCGGGCCTGGCCGAGGGTCGGGCGCGGGCTCGGTTGCCGCGTGGGCGCTGACGATCACCGATCTCGATCCGATCCGCTTCAATCTGCTGTTCGAGCGCTTCCTCAATCCGGAGCGCGTATCGATGCCAGATTTCGATATCGACTTCTGCCAGGAAGGCCGCGACGCGGTGATCGACTATGTGCGGCGCGAGTATGGCGCCGATCGTGTGGCGCAGATCATTACCTTCGGTAAGTTGCAGGCTCGCGCGGCGGTGCGCGACGTGGGCCGCGTGCTCGGGCTGCCGTTTGGCCAGGTGAACAAAGTCGCCGAACTGATCCCGAACAATCCGGCGCATCCTGTCACGTTGCAGGAAGCCATCGCTGGTGAGCCTCGCCTGCGCATGATGCGTGATGAGGACGAGGGCATTGCGCGATTGCTGGAAATCGCCTTGCAGATCGAGGGGCTGTACCGCCACGCCTCCACTCACGCTGCCGGCGTGGTGATTGGCGATCGGCCTTTGATAGAACTGGTGCCGCTGTATCGCGATCCTCGTTCCGACTTCCTGGTCACGCAATATTCGATGAAATACGTCGAACAGGCGGGCTTGGTGAAGTTCGATTTTCTCGGCCTGACGACGTTGACCATCCTACAGCGTGCGGTGGGTATGCTGCGCGGGCTTGGCATCGACGTGGATCTGGACAAGGTACCGCTGGACGATCCGAAGACGTACGAGATGCTCCAACGTGGCGATGCAGGGGGGGTATTCCAGTTTGAAGGTCAGGGCATGCGTGACGCGCTGCGTCAGATGCGCCCTGACAGATTCGATGATCTGATTGCGCTGGGTGCGCTGTATCGGCCGGGGCCGATGGCCAACATCCCTGATTATTGCCGGCGCAAGCATGGCGAGACATGGGAGGCGCCGCATCCATTGATCCACGACATCCTGGAAGAGACCTACGGCATCATGGTCTACCAGGAACAGGTGATGCAGATCGCGCAGAAGATGGCGGGGTACAGCCTGGGTGCGGCCGATCTGTTGCGTCGCGCGATGGGCAAGAAGATACGCGCCGAGATGGAGGCGCAGCGCGAGATCTTTGTGCAAGGCGCCACCGCGAACGGCATCGCCCAGGCAAAAGCCATTGAGGTGTTCGACCTGATGGCGAAGTTCGCTGACTACGGCTTCAATAAATCGCATGCTGCTGCCTATGCGCTGGTCGCCTATCACACAGCATGGATGAAGGCGAACCATGCTGAGGTGTTCATCGCTGCGTGCATGAGCCTGGCCCTGGGTAATACTGATCGGCTGGCTGCGCTGCGCGAAGAGGCGTCGCGCTCGGGCATCCGCATCCTGCCGCCGGATATCAACCGGTCCGGTGCAGACTTTACGGTCGAGCGCACGGACGATGGCAATCTGGCGATCCGCTATGCCCTCGCGGCGGTGAAGAAGGTTGGCGTAGCGGCTATGGAATCTGTCGTAGCGGTCCGCGGACGCAGACGCTTCGATGATCTGGCTGACTTTGCAACGCGTATAGACCCACGGCAGATCAACCGCGCACAACTCGAACAACTGGTGAGGGCTGGTGCGTTCGATGATCTGGCAAGCAATCGTGCAAGCGCCTTCGCTGGTGCGGATTTGGTGTTTCGTCGGGCCGTGGCTTTGGCAGAGGAAAGGGACAGTGGTCAGGTCGGATTATTCGGTAGCAGCGATCGTCCCGAAGCTCTGCGGCTGCCGGACATGGCGGACTGGCCACCTATGGAGCGACTGAATTTCGAAGCCGAGGCGATTGGTTTCCATCTCACCGCGCATCCGCTCGACGTCTATGCAAAGGCTTTGCGCCGGATGGGCACGACGCCTTGCGCTCAGGTGGAGACGGTAGCACATTCCGGGGTGACGCGGGTCCGCGTGGCTGGCGTGGTCGGTGCGCAGAAGGAACGGGTAACGCGCACGGGCAACCGGATGGCATGGGTGCGCATCACTGATGCTTCGGGTTCCTGTGAGGTTACTCTGTTCGCGGAGGTGCTGGCGCGTTCGCGCGACCTGCTGGCCAATGGTGAGACGGTGCTGGTGACGGCGGATCTGCGCCAAGACGGGGAAGCGCTGCGTATCACTGCGCAGGACGTCACGTCCCTGGATCGCGCTGCGGCAGACGCCGGCGCGGCAATGCGCATCTGGCTGCACGAAACGGCGTCAGTGCCGCATATACGGGATCTGCTTGGCCGCGAGGGGCGAGGGAAAGGCCGCGTCATCCTCGTGCCCCGCGTTGGCACGACACAGACCGTGGAGATTGCCCTTCCGGGCGGATTCAACGTGACGCCCCGGCTCGCTCAGGCGATGAAAGTGATCCCGGGTGTAGAGCAGGTGGAAGAACTGTGACCGGCGTTTACCGGCGCTCGCCTTCGTTCGTCATGAATTGGCCAGCCAAAACTCCAATTGGCAGTGATAGCGACAGCCAGGCGAACATGATGGTGAGAAGTTCGAGGACTACGCAGTGCGGCAGGATGCTGAGGACGCAGCCAACGACGACGATGATGGTCGGCACCAGCCACAGGATCAATCGAGCAATACGTTCGTCAACGGCGGACATTCCGGTGCACTCCCCAGTGCGTCGTGTTATGGGGCACAAAACGTGCCGGTGGTGAAATGCCTATTAACTGAGCACGCTAGGGCAACCCATTTTCGGATGCAACCATGGTTTGTCAGGATTTCCGACATATCCACACATTTGTCATGGATTTGTGGTGGCAACTGTAACTCTCCGGGCAGCGCTTCGATTACCACAGGATCCGACCAAATAATTGGAACGTTATCGCCTTTATGCGTTGGCCTTGCTGCTATTTTTGACGCCAAACGGTCGTATTGGGCCAGCGAACGCGACGCTTCGTGCATGACTTCGGCCAGCGTCCGGGGGGCGGCACCTTGATGGAGCCCGCGGTTGCCCACACGGCCCTCGGCGATCTGCGGGGAATTTGGCAGAACGGCGTTGCGACATTTCGCGGTGTGCCATTTGCCGAGCCGCCTGTCGGGGAACTTCGGTTTGCTGCCGCCGAGCCAGTGCAGCCGTGGCGCGGGTTGCGTGATGCAACGCAACACGGACCGATCGCGCCGCAATTGCAGTCGCGTCTGAGCTTGGCGATGGGTGAATTCCAGCGTCCGCAATCTGAGGACTGCCTGACTCTGACGATCGCGACCCCGGCAGCTGATGGCAAAGCACGCCCGGTATTGGTCTGGTTCCACGGCGGTGCGTGGATCACCGGTGCCGGCTCGCTTGATTGGTACGACGGCTCGACGCTGGTGCATGAGGGCGATATTGTATTTGTCGGCGTCAACTACCGATTGGGCGCGCTGGGGTGGCTGCACCGTCCCGGTATTGTGGATACCGATTCCGGCATATCCGATATGCTGGCAGCTCTCGCCTGGGTGCGTGACAACATTGCGGCATTTGGCGGCGATCCGAGCTGCGTCACGGTGATGGGGCAGTCGGCTGGCGCGACCTCCATTGGCCGGTTGCTGATGCTGCCGGAGGCGCGGGCGTTATTTCACCGCGCCATCATGCAGAGTGGCGGCTATGGGCGTGGTGCCTATACATCTGCCATGGCATCGGAACGCGCCGACCAATTCCTCCGGCTGCTGGCAATTGATCCAGAGGCTGGCGATGTGCTGTCCCGGTTGCGCGCCCTGGAAGTGCCGCGCATTTTGGCCGCGCAGGCGGATCTGGCCCGTTCCAATGCACGGTTCGCCTTTCCGGGGGCGATG
The DNA here is from genome assembly GCA_035492535.1 of Acetobacteraceae bacterium. Lineage (GTDB taxonomy): Bacteria > Pseudomonadota > Alphaproteobacteria > Acetobacterales > Acetobacteraceae > JAMXLO01. The sequence goes on from DATJJM010000053.1 coordinate 5,069, forward strand.
TTCATGCCGGTGTTTCCGGAAGCAATGAGCTTGAGGGAGATGCTCAGCGCCATAGCCGATGGCGCCGAGGGTAAGCCGCTGCTGATCGGTGCCACCGCCGATGAGGTCCATGCGTTCTTTGCCGCCGATCCTTCGTTGCAGAATCCGTCGCACGACGAGGTGGTGCGCCGCTTTGGTGGTGAGGCGGCTCTGGCGCGTTATCGTGCGCGGCGCCCGGGGGCGAGTGCAATGGATCTGCTGGCCGATTTGGTAACCGATGAAACGTTCTTGCGGCCTGCGATGGACTTGGCCATGACGGTTGCCGAATGCCGCGGCACGGCTTTCGCGTATGTGTTCGACTGGCGCGCGCCGGCATCGCGTTTTCATGCCTGTCACTGCATCGAGTTGCCGTTTGTGTTCGGCACGTTTGATGCTTGGGTCGGGGCGCCGATGCTTGCTGGTGGACATGCGACCCAGATGGGGGAATTATCCGCATCGATGCGCCAAGCATGGATTGCCTTCGCGCGCTCGGGCCGGCCGTCGCCAACGTGGCCGCGGCACGATGTTGACCGCCGGGCCGTGATGCGTTTCGGTTCACGCATCGGCGCAGTGGGTGACCTCGGATGAAGATTCAGGATATCGATCGGGTGAATCATCTAATTGCCGAGTTAAGCAGCATGAGGGAGTTGATGTCGCACGCTGAGCGTGCGGAACCGACGGAATTTGAAGTATTCATCAAGCTGCCGGGCGATGCTTCCATCCGCATGTCGAGCGAAGGAGCCGCTTCCGCGCATTATGCCGGGTTTTCGGCCTCCACAGAATTCCTCGGCCGCCTGCAGCACCTCGCGATCGAGGAGCTCGATCGGCGCCGTCGCAGCATCATCGCGGAACTGGCTCAACTGGGTGTGGAGGCGGACGAATGAATTGGTTCGAGGCGTCTGCGGGTGTCATCGAGCGAGTTATCGCGCGCACCGGCACGTCCCATCCACACGCCAACCTCGATCCCAGGCGCACCGCTCTCGTGGTCGTTGATCTGCAGAACGCCTTCATGGATGATGAAGTTGGTCACGCCGTCTGTCCGATGGCTCGTGACATCGTGCCGAACGTGAATCGTCTGGCGTCGGTGGTCCGGGGTGTGGGTGGCGGTGTCTTCTGGATTAAGAACACCTTCGATGAACGGACCGCCTACGACTGGAGCCATGCTCAGGAGATGCTGACCCCAGCTGCGCGTGCACGTCGCATCGCCGCGATGAGCGAGGGCAGCAAAGGTCAGGAACTTTGGCCCGATCTCGATGTGCGGCCGGAGGACGAGATTGTCCGCAAGTATCGCTTCAGTGCATTCATGCCGGGGACGTGCGAGTTGCCATATCGCTTGCGGTCGCGCGGATTCGATACTGTTCTGATCACGGGTACCGTCACCAACGTTTGCTGCGAATCATCTGCGCGCGACGCGATGATGACCAACTTCAAGACCATCATGATCAGCGATGCGAATGCAGCGATGAACATGGAAGAGCACAATGCCTCGCTGTTGGCATTCTACGCGATCTTCGGTGACGTGATGGACACGGATTTTGTCATCCGGCGGCTGACGCGGAATGCCTGAGCGGCTATTCCTCCAGCCGATGCACGATCCGGGTTGGGGAACTATGAATTCCCAACAGTCTTAGCGTCCCGTCGCCTGCGTTGCGGAACACATGCGGTGTGCACGCTGGCAGTGCGATCATGTCGCCAGGGCCGAGCCGGGATGGCTTGTCATGCTGGCCCTCCAGCCACGCTTCCATCGTTCCTTCCAGGATGAACAGGCACTCGACGTAGGGGTGCCAATGCAGCGGCGTCTGGTAGCCTGGCTTGCAGGTCTGTACCCCGGTGAAAAACGGCAATCCGTCATCACCAGTAAGCCGCGCGTAGTCCGCCAACGGTCCGAACGACACTGTTTCGGTCTCGGCCAGCCGCGCGATCTTCGCTTCCGCCTGTGGTCTCATCGTGCCAGTCTGCCACACCAGGCCTTGGGAGGAAACCAAAATGTCCATCTTCGTTATTGGCGGCACCGGCTTCATCGGCACGCGCGTCATCCGCCTGCTCGCGGCGCGTGGGGAAGAGATCGTCTGCATGGACATCAATCCCGGCGCAGCCTCATTCGATGATCTGGGCAAGCAGGTGCGGGTGATGCGCGGTGATGTGACGCAGTTCGACGATGTGATGGCCGCAACGGCCAGCGCCAAGCCAAGCCGGATCATCAACCTGTCCTACTTCCTGGGCAGTGAGCATCCGCCGCATATCGCTACCAAGCTGAACATCATCGGCATGGACAACTGCTTCGAGGCAGCACGCCTGACAGGCGTGAATCGCGTGGTGTTTGCCAGTTCGCTCGCGGTGAACGGGATGCAGAAGCACTACGGCGAGCGCATGATCACCGAGGACGATTTCCGGCACGGCGACGTACAGTACGCCATGCACAAGATCTTCAATGAGTTCCAGGCGCAGGACTATAACGAGAAATACGGCATGACGATCACCGCGGTGCGGCCGGCGAACGTGACGGGACCCGACAAGGTGCGCGGTTCGGTCGATCACGTGAACATCATCACTCAGCCTTCTCAGGGCAAGGCGATCTCCTTCCCCTACAAGGACGCCATGCGCTGTCCGATCCATGTGGACGACATCGCCGAGGTGTTCGTGCGGGTGCTGCTGGCCGACAAGCCGAAGCATAGCGTCTACAACTCGGGGGGCGTCGCCGTCAGCCTGGGCGAGATCGCCGATCTGGTCCGGGAATTTTTGCCCGACGCGCGCGTTACGTTCGAGCATGAGACCGGTGGCAAGGCGACTTCGGGGAACTACCTGATCGACAATACCCGCCTGGTGCAGGAGTTCGGGGTGCAATACCTGCCATACCGCCAGCGCGTGCTGCAGATCATCAATGACGTGCGCCGGCAGGTTGGCTTGCCGACCGTCTCTGCTTGAGGGCGCTGTTGCCCGCCGCGTTGCTGTTGCTTGCGGCCGCGCCTGTCGTTGATTGGACGACGGCGCGGCCAATGACGGTGGTGATGGTGGATGACCGATTCGAGCCGGATCACCTGACCTTTCAGCACGGCGTGCCGTATCGGTTGCACCTGGACAACCGTGGGAAGGATCTGCACGAATTCACCGCGCCGGAGTTTTTCGCGGCTGCCACGGTGCGTGACCCAAAGCAGTTCGCAAACGGGCGCACGGAAGTCGTGGTGCAGCCGGGTGAATCGGCCGACGTCTTCCTGGAGCCGCTGAAGGCGGGTATCTATCATCTGACCTGCGCCGACCACGACTGGGACGGGATGGTCGGCGACATCACAATAAAGTAGCCCGTTGCAGCGACTTGCGGTGGCAACTGGTTGACGCCGCCGTCGCAGTCGCCAGACTTGCCGAAACCTGAGGAGGCTGGGATGCGAATTTGCGTGTATGGCGCCGGTGCCATCGGCGGCCATCTGGCAGTGCGCCTCGCGCGCGGCGGTGCCGAAGTATCTGTTCTGGCCCGTGGGCCGCATCTGGCAGCGATCCAGCGCGACGGCCTGACCGTGCATGCCAGCGACGGCCAGCACAATGTCCGCGTGCAGGCCAGCGACGATGCAACGGCGCTCGGCCCGCAGGATGCGGTGATCGTTACCGTGAAGGCGCCGGCATTGCCGGCGGTGGCTACCGGTATCGGACCGCTGCTGAAGCCTGATACATCGGTGGCGTTCGTGATGAACGGCATCCCGTGGTTCTACTTCCACGGCGTTGGCGGTCCGCTGGAAGGTCGCCGCCTGCCAAAGATCGATCCGGGTGACGCTCTCTGGCGCACCGTCGGACCCGAGCGTGCCATCGCCGGCGTGGTTTACGCTGCCAGCGCGGTCATCGCTCCTGGGGTCATCGAGGTGGAGAATGCCGATCCGCGCGTTGTGCTCGGTGAGCCGGATGATCGTGAGTCGCAACGGGTGCAGGCGATCGCTTCGCACATCAACGCCGGCGGCATGACGGCAATCGTCAGTAAGAAGATCCGCGACGAGATCTGGAACAAGCTGCTAGGCAATCTTGGCAACGGGCCGCTTGCGGTACTGACGCAGGTCAGCATCAAGCATCTCTACCAGGAGCCGATGTGCGTCGATGCCGCGCGTCGGGTGATGGAAGAGGCGCAGGCCGTGGCCAATGCGCTCGGCGCGCACCCCAGTGGCAATCACGAAAAGCGCATCGAGCACGGCCGCAATCTGGATCACAAACCGAGCATCCTGCAGGATCTGGAGCTGGGCCGTGCGATGGAGATCGATGGCATTTTCGATGCGCCACTGCAGCTTGCCCGCGCGGCTGGCGTTGCCACGCCGACGCTAGAGTTGCTGGTCGCCATGGCGAAGGTCAGGGCCCGAGCCGCCGGGCTGTATTGAGGCATCGGAATAACTGGAGGGCTCCATGGAACTTCGCACATTTGGCAGGACAGGACTGCAACTTTCCATTCTCGGCTTTGGCTGCGGTGCGGTGGGGGGCCTGATGGTGCGCGGCGCGCCAGCCGATCAGGAGCGCGCCGTGGCGCAGGCGATCGAGGCTGGCATCAACTACTTCGACACCGCCGCACAGTATGGCAATGGCGAGTCGGAAAAGAACCTGGGCTGCATCCTGGCAAAGCTGAAGCCGAACGTGGTGGTTGGCACCAAGGTCCGCATCCTGTCGGCCGATTTCAATCGGATCGCCACCGCCGTGGCGGAGTCACTGGATGCCAGCCTGAAGCGCATGGGCAAGGAGCAGGTGGACATCTTCCATCTGCACAATGCCATCACAACCAATGGTGGCGGTGAATCGCTGTCCGCGGCGCAGGTGCTGAACGACGTTGTGCCTGCCTTCGAGAAGCTGCGTGAACAGGGCAAGCTGCGGTTCCCTGGCATCACCGCGGTCGGTGACACAGCCGCCCTGCATCAGGTGATAGACTCACGCGCCGTTTTCTCCGCGCAGGTCAGCTACAACATGCTGAACCCAAGCGCCGGAGAAGCCTTGTCGCCGAATTATCCGGCGCAAGACTACGGCAAAATGTTCGATCACACGCAGGCGGCCGGCGTTGGCGTGGTCGGCATCCGCGTGCTGGCCGGCGGCGCGCTTACTGGCGCAGCGGAGCGACATCCCATTGCCAGTCCGCCGCCTGAGCCGATCGGCTCGGCCAATTCGTACGATGCCGACCAGGAACGAGCACGTCGACTGTTGCCACTGGTGCAGCAGGGCCATGCCGCCAACCTGTCCGAAGCGGCGATCCGCTTTGCCATCACGCACAAGGCCATGGGCAGCATCCTGGTGGGCATGGCGACGATTGAGGAGTTCGAACAGTCGCTGGCTGCGGTGAAGAAGGGGCCACTGCCGTCGGCCGCGCTCGCACTGCTGAGCGAACTGCAAAAGGGGTTTGCCGGCGAGCAACGCTGAACCATGAGCAGAGGCGCAGCATCTTCGTCGGGAACCAAATCGATGAGTCGGCCTCTGCTGGCACTGACTCTGGTGCACGCAGCGCCGGTTGTCTGAGCGATGTAATCGCTGACGATATGAGAAAAACATTATGGCCGTTCTGGCAAAGCTCCTTGTCAGTCAGCCGTTCGCTGCAGATCGTCGCCGCTGCCATGCTGCTGCTCGTAGCGGGAGTCACCGTCCACCAATTGATTACCTTGCGTAGGTCGATTGTCAGCGACACGACGCAACAGATGGCACGGCTCGACTTGGTGTTGGCCAGCCAGACTGGCCGTGCAGTCGAAGCTGTAGATCTCATTATCCGCAGTGTCATCGATACTTACCAGAGCCAGGATGCAACTGGCACAGCGGCGGATCTCAACTCGTTGCTGAGACGTCGCTTGGACGGTGTCCCGCAGCTCGCTGACGTGCAGGTCGCGGACGCGTCTGGTCGCGTTGAATATGCCGCCCATGGAGGAGAGCGGACATTGCCGCCGATGGGACTGACCGCGCTTGCCTATCACATAGCCAACCCGAAGGCTGGTCTCCGCATCTCGCCACCATTCCGTGGCGCTGATGGCAAATGGACCGCGCTGCTCACGCACGGGATCGCGGCCCCCGATGGCAAGAACATCGGTATCGTCGCTGCCTATCTGAACCTCGCTTATTTCGAGGACGTCTTCAGCGCCGGGGTTGATCTCAGCGAGAATGGGTCGGTCATCCTGCATCTACGCGACGGCACGGTGCTGGCACGATCACCCCACGTTGACGCTGCAATTGGCACCAGCTTCTCCAATACACCGCCATTCAAGGACGTGCTGGCACACAGCATCGCTGGCACGGTATTGATGGAAAGCCCGATCGACGGCAGCATTCGCGTTACCGCCATCCGTGCGCTGCCGGGCTATCCATTGGCGGTGATGATCTCGGTCGAGGAGCGCAGGCTGTTGCAAGACTGGCGACGGCAGGCCTGGATCTTTTGTGTCGGGGCAATTCTCGTCACCGTCATGATTGTCGGTTTGTTGTTGCTGCTTTCGCGTCGCTCACTTCTGGTCGAATCGTTGCTGAAGGAGACCAGTCGCGCCAAGGATGTAGCGGAGCGTTCGCATCAACAAGCCTTGCAGGAAATGGCCGACCGCGAGCGAGCCGAAGCGGCGTTGCGCCAGGCGCAGCGGATAGAGGCGGTCGGCCAGCTGACTGGGGGCGTTGCGCACGATTTCAACAACCTGCTGACCGTCATCATTGGCAACGTCGATTTGCTGCAGGCAGCAGGGTCGCAGGATGAGCGATCGCGCTATCGCCTGGCAGCGACGCGTGCCGCTGCTGAGAAGGGGGCCACACTTACCAGCCATTTGCTGGCCTTCGCGCGTCGCCAGCCACTGCTGCCGCGGGCGGTTGATCTGAATGGTGTGGTGGACGCCATGCGCGATCTGTTGCAAAGCGCGCTTGGGCGCAGAGTGCAGATGGAATTCCATCTGGCTGATGATCTTTGGCAGGCGATGGTGGATCCGACGCAAATCGAACTCGTGATCCTGAACCTGGCGATCAACGCGCGGGACGCGATGCCAAACGGAGGTTTGGTTACTATCGAAACGGGCAACCACCATCGCGGACCATCAACGCGCGCGGAGGAGCCGGGCGAGGGCGATTATGTAGCAGTCACCGTGCGCGATACCGGCGTGGGGATGTCGCCGGGAGTGCTGGCTCGGGCATTCGAGCCATTCTTCACCACAAAGGGTCCGGGTGCAGGCTCGGGACTTGGTCTGTCGCAGGTGTTCGGCACCGCGCGGCAGTCGGGCGGCGACGTGCATATTGACACGGTGGTGGGGAAGGGGACGTCGGTATCGGTGTTTCTGCCGCGTGCGACCGTCACGGTAGAGCGGCATGCCACACAGCCCACGATCACCGACGCTGGACGGGGTGCTGCCACCGTACTGGTGGTGGATGACGATGACGCGGTGCGAGCGACGACGGCGGATGTGCTCAATGGCCTCGGCTACACGGTGCAGCAGGCAGCGGATGGTCCGTCTGCGTTGGAGATCCTCTGCCAGAGTGTGGTGATTGATGCCGTACTGACCGATGTCGTGATGCCCGGCATGAGTGGCCCGGAACTGGCGAGACGTGTCATGTCGCTACGGCCAGGATTGCCTATCATCTTCATCTCTGGCTATGCCGAGCCAGAAGGCTTGTCCAACGAGTCACTCGGCCGCCTTGTTCGCAAGCCATTCCGTGCCAGCGAACTGCGTGAGGAGATCGAAGAGGCGCTCGATCAGGCGCGCGCAGCGCCAGCAGCCTGATCCCATGCACTTGCTCGCCATGGTTGTGCGACGGATCGCCTGGATGCCGCCGACATTGCTCGGCCTTGTGCTACTCGTCTTCGCCATCTCGCATGTGGTGCCGGCCGATCCTGCCCGTATCATGGCCGGAGAAAACGCCACGCCGGAACAGGTGGCGAAAGTTCGGCACGAATATGGTCTGGATCTGCCGCTGCCAATGCAGTTTGTGCACTACGTGCGTGATGTCGTCACGGGAGACATGGGCACCAGCCTGTTCACCCAGCGCCCGGTCGCCGACGATTTGCTACAGCGCCTCCCGGCGACGTTCGAGCTGGCAATCTATTCGATCGTGTTGGCCATTGTGATCGGCGTGCCGCTTGGTGTGGGGGCAGCGCTGCACCGCAACTCTGTTCTGGACCATGTTGTACGCATCGTCACGATCGGTGGGCTCGCTATGGCTGCGTTTTGGCTGGCGATCCTGCTGCAATTGCTATTCTCGATGTGGCTGGGCGTGACGCCGGTGCAGGGCCGCATCAATGGCTGGGGGCCTGATCCAATCACCGGGTTCTACACGCTCGATGCACTGCTCCGGGGCGATTGGGACACACTGGGCCAGGCACTGCGCTACCTTGCACTGCCTGTCACCACGCTGGCGCTGCCGGCCATGGCGACTATCGTACGCTTCACGCGAGCAGGCGTGTTGAACGTGATGTCGAGCAACTTTGTGTTCTATCAGGCGGCCATGGGCATTCCGCGGCGTCGTGTCATCTGGAAATATATTCTGCGCAGCGCGCTGATTGGAACTTTGACCCAAATCGGCCTGATCTTCGGCACGCTGATTGCAAATGCCGTCGTTGTGGAAACGGTGTTCGATTGGCCTGGACTTGGCAGTTACGCTGTGGGGTCGATCCTACAGTCTGACTACAACGCTATCATGAGCTTTACGCTGTTCATTGGCATGGTGTTCATTCTGACCAACCTGCTGGTGGACGTGGCCCAGGCGGTTCTGGACCCGCGGAGCCGATGACGGCGTTGGATGTCTTCCTCCGCCTTCTGTGGGAAGGCGGCATTTGGAGCGGGCGGCAGTGACGATGTTTCGCCGCCTGATTCGTGATCGTTCCGCTCTGCTTGGCCTCATCATAATTGCCGCGCTGATCCTGGTGGCGATCTTTGCCTATCCGCTGTCCACATTCCCGCAGGACGTCACCAATTACGACCCGCCACACCGCCTTCTGCCACCCAGCGCCACATATTGGTTTGGCACCGACCGTATGGGCGCCGACATCTACAGCCGCCTGCTCTTCGGCGCCCGCCTGACCATCCTGATTGCCATTGTTGCAACTTCTCTCGCCGTGCTGATCGGTGTGCCGGTGGGCTTGCTCGCCGGCTACTACAACAATCGCTTCAGCGATCTGCTGATGCGCGTCTCCGACATTTTCCTGGCGGTGCCGCAGATCGTGCTGGCGATTGCCATCGCGCAAACGCTCGGCCCGGCAATCCAAAATGTGATCCTGGCCTTGTCCGTCACCTATTGGCCGTTCTGGGCACGCCTGGTCTATGCGGAAACCCGCAGTGTAAAGAACGAGGTGTTCATTGAGGCGGCCATCGCCCTCGGCGCGTCGCCTCTGCGCGTGATGTCACTCCACATTCTGCCATCGATCGCCTCGTCGGTGATCGTGCGTACGACCATCGGGATGGGAGGCACGATTCTTGTAGCCGCAGCCTTGGGGTTTCTTGGCCTGGGTCCACCGCCGCCCACGCCGGAGTGGGGGCGCATGATCGCCGAAAGCCGTGGCTTCCTGCCGCAGGCCTGGTGGTACGCCGCCGCGCCCGGCATGGCTATTCTGCTGGTCGTGATGGGATTCAACCTGCTGGGTGACGGCCTGCGCGACGTACTGGACCCGAGGATGCGTCGCGATGTCCGCTGAGCTGCTTTCCATTCGCGATCTGTCGGTTTCATTCACAACCGAAACCGGCGTGGCGCGCGTGCTGGATGGCGTGAACCTGTCGCTGGCGGCGGGCGAGATCATGGGGCTGGTCGGCGAATCTGGGTGCGGCAAGACAACGTTGTCGCGCACGGTTCTCGGCGCCTTGCCGCCGAACGCCACCATTGGCCGTGGCACAATGACATTCGCGGGACGTGACCTGCTTCGATCGTCGAGTGCGGTGCGTGGCCGGGAGATCACCTTTGTGCCGCAGGATCCGTTCAGCTCGTTCAGCCCACTGTTCACGATCGGTGATCAGGTTATGGAGCTCATGCGTTGGAAGTCACCCGATCCGCGTCCTGCTCGTGCGCGCCGTCGGGATGATCGGGAACGTGCCCTGAGCCTGCTACGCGCAGTGCAATTGCCGGACCCGGAGCGTCTGCTGCGCAAATATCCGCACGAGGTATCGGGCGGGCAGCGTCAACGGGTGATGATCGCGATGGCGTTATTGCCGGAACCGAAGCTGGTGATCGCGGATGAACCGACCACTGCTTTGGATGTGACCATCCAGGCACAGATCCTGAAGCTGCTGCGTACGCTCGCGACGGAACGAGGCGCCTCTGTGCTGCTTGCCACGCACGACCTGGGCACGGCGTGGGAGATCTGCGATCGCGTCACGGTCATGTATGCCGGGCAGGAGCTTGAGTCCGCCCCGATCGCCAGCTTCTTCCGGACGCCGATGGTGCCGTATACACGTTTGTTGCTTGACAGCTTGCCATCTGCCGGCTCCGCTTTGCGTGGCATTTCCGGCGATGTGCCCAGCTTGGTGACGCCGCCGACCGGGTGCCGGTTTCATCCTCGCTGTCCGCGCACCGATGCTGTCTGTCGCGGCGAGCATCCCGCCATGCGGGAACCTGAGCAGGGACATCAGGTGCGTTGCCACCACCCGCATGTGCAAACTGCCGGCATCGTCCCAGCATGACCGCGCCGGTCCTGGCAACCCTTGATCTTCATATGCATTTCCCCATTCGTGATGCATGGGGGCGGCGCACCGCATGGCTGCGTGCGGTAGATGGCGTAACGCTGTCCGTGGCGCGCGGCGAGATACTGGGGGTGGTCGGTGAGTCGGGCTGCGGCAAGACCACGCTTGGCAAGACAATCGTTGGCATCCATCGCGCCAGTGGCGGCGAAATTCTATTCGAAGGACACGAGATCAGTGCCCTTTCGCCAACCGAGGGCCGGGCGCTGCGGCGCACCCTGCAATATTGCTATCAGGATCCGGGCGCCTCGTTGGATCCGCACTGGAAGATCGGCCGTGCGTTGGAAGAGCCCCTGGTGATCCACTCGGAATTGCCTGCCGATGAACGGCGTACCCGAGTGCGCGACGTGCTGGCGGCCGTCGGCTTGCCGGAGACGCATCTCGATCTGTATCCACACGAGATCAGTGGCGGACAGCAGCGCCGGGTCGGTCTGGCACGGATCCTGATGCTGCGACCGACGGTGGTGGTGCTGGACGAACCGACATCCGGGCTGGATGTGTCGGTGCAGGCGACAGTGTTGCGGCTGTTTCTGGAGCTCCGCGAGCGCTTCGATCTAACCTATCTGTTCATCAGTCACGATCTTGCCGTCGTGCGCCTAATCTCGCGGCGGATCGCCGTGATGTACCTTGGGAAGATCGTGGAGATTGGCGCCACTGCGCCCGTGTTCGCCGCACCCCGACATCCCTATACACAGTCGCTGCTGGCTGTGGTGCCGGTGGTGGGAGGCCGCCGGGTCACCGAGTCCTTCTGGCTGCAAGGCGAGCCGCCTAACCCTAGCAACGTACCGAGTGGCTGCCGCTTCCGAACGCGCTGCCCGCGTGTGGAACCCCGCTGCGCTGTCGAGGAGCCGGAATTGCGTCCACTGGATGATGGTCGCCTGGTGGCCTGCCACTTCGCTTGACAAATTATGTCATGCTCATCCAGCGAATGTCCTGCGAATCGCCGATCGGACAGAAGCGCACGTCCTGTACGTTCGTGGTGAACGGCCCGTACCATTTGGTGTTGTAGATAAAAAGCCCGGCTGCATCATCCACAAGCAACCGCGACGCTTCTTCATACAGGGGTTGCCGCTCGTCCTGTTTGGTCAGCACCAGCGCTTTGTCGGTCAGTTCATCAAACTTCTGGTTCCTGTAGAAGCTTGAATTGCCGGCGCCGATCGCGCGGCTATTGTAGATTGCGCCCGTCCAGTTGTGCGGGTCCGCGAAGTAGGCACTCCGCCACAGCGGTACCAGGTCGTGTTGCTTGTCGGGATCACCGAATTTGCCTGAAATCACCGGCCAGGGTTCCGAGGTCAGCTTGATGTCGATGCCGATTTTGGCAGCACCTGCCTGCAGCAGTTGCGCAGCGGACTCGCTTTGGTCGAAGCCGGCAAGCACGCCGATGTCGAGTTGCCGCATCGGTTGCTTCACCATCGCCAGATGCTCTTTTGCCTTGGCGAGGTCATAGCTGTAGCCCTTCAAGTCTTTTGGCGCACCCCAGAGATTCCCTGGGATGATGCCTGCGTTGCGTGACACGGATCCGCCGAGGATGTTGTTGATGAAGCCATCATAGTCGAACGCATAGCACAGCGCCTTCCGCAAGTTCACATCGGTCAGTGGTGGTCTTCCATTATGGATGATGAAGTACATTGTCCGCAGCGAGTCCGCTTGCAGGATCTTCACGCTTTTCACGCTGTGCAGCCGCTTTATCTGATCCTGCGGCAAGTATCCGTCCGTGGTGTTGAACTCGCCCTTCTCCAGACCGAGCGCGCGGCTTGCTGTTTCCAACACAACCCGGAATTCGGTGGATGTGATGTTCGAATTGCCAAATCCCATGAAATGCTGGTCGAACCGTTCGGCCTGGAAGCCAACTGCCGGGTCGTATCGCCGCAGCTTGAAGCCGCCGGAGCCGGCTTCATTGCGGGCCAGCCACGCCGCCCCCATGTCGCCGGACTTGTCGTGCTCGCGCAGCAGCTTGCTGTTCACCACCCAAAGCTCCGATAGTGTACTGCTGAAGACTGCATAAGGCTTGTTCAGCGTAAATTGGACGGTGTGGGCATCCTGTGCCTTAGTCTTCCCCGGATCGACAACACCCTTGAACAGCCCATAGGCGCCCTGTTTCATTGACAGGATCCGTTCCATCGAGAACACCACGTCGTCGGCTGTGATGGGGCTGCCGTCGTGAAACTTGGCGTTCGGCTTCATGGCCACAGTGTACGTGAGCCCATCGGGCGAAATGTCTATCTTGTCCGCCAGCCACATCGAAAGTCTCGGCGGATTGTCTACCCATCGTACCAGGCAGTCGTACATGTTGAGCCTGGACCCGATACGCCCGATATCGAACACCGCATGCGGGTCGAGCGTGTCGTACGGGCTGTTGTTTGCGGTGACGAAGGTCTTGCCCGATGCGGCCCATGTTCTCGGTGCGAGCAACGCCGCCCCGCTAAGGATCAAAGCGCTCCGGCGTCCGAACTGTGTCATGTTGCTTCCCCGACTCCCAGATCTTTGCGCAGATCCTGCACCACCTTGTCGCGTGACCGCGAATTCCATCGCGAGCGTCGACCGATTGGCGTGTTCTCCACTTCCGGCAACACCTTCAGCGCGACGAATACTGGACCAGGGGCGGCAAAGATCTCAGGTAATGCCCGGGAGAAGTCCGGAAGTTCCGAGAAAGCGAACGCGCGCGGATAACCGGATCCGCGTGCGAGGACATCATAGGCGACTGTCTTGGCGTTCGGTACCGGTTGGCCGCCGGTCGTCGCGTAGCATTCATTGTCCAGCAGGAAGTGGTAAAAATTCGCCGGTGCCTGCTCAGCGATCGTCGCGAGCATGCCGAGGCTCATCAGGATGTCACCTTCGGAGTCGAACAGCACCACACGACGGTTCGGCTGCGCCAGTGCCAATCCCAATGCGAACCCAGCATGACCGCCCATCGCCGGATCACCCAGTGGCACATCCAGTGTCTCATGCGTGGTCAGCCTGACCCAATGGCGTCCGCCACGGCCCGGCACCACGATCGCATCGGAGCGATGACTGGCAAAAGCCTGCAACGCGTCAGCGGTGTGCATCATTGGTTGCCTCCTGTCGCCCGGTGGGTAACCGGACCGGGATTGCCTCGCTGCGCCCGCAATGACATTGGGCCGCTCATCGATTGAACCCATGATATTCGTCGCCGACCAACACCACGACCGGCCGTTGTGTTCGCTCTGCTTCCTGGAATGCAATGGATATGCGCTCGGCGTCGGCGTCGCTCTCAACCAGGTAGTAATTGAGCCCGAACGCCATGAGGAATCGCTCCGTATAGGTTGCCGCCGTGTCCGTATTGACGCCGTGCCGGGTCCAGCCGCGATAGCCCACCATCAGCACGACCGGCACGTTCATGCCCAGCAACCAGCCGCGAATGGAATCGCCTGACTCCATCATCCCGGTGTTCTGGATGAGGATCAGCGGCTTTCGCCCACCCGCGTGCAATCCGGACGCGATCGAGCAGGCATGCCCCTCGCGTGTCACACCGATCAGGCGTAGCGAGGGCTCAGCCTTCATCAGCATATACAGCCAGTTGGTTTCGCTGTCGGGTAGCCAGACAACGTCGGTGACGCCGTTCTGCTTCATGTGAGCCAGCACGGTCTCGGGACTCAGGGCGACGGTCGTTGCGTCGTTCATCGGGGGGCTCCCGGGGTAGATTTGTCGGCAGGCGGGTCAGTAGCTAACATCATACCGATGAACCACCGCAAGGGAGGGATCCAATGGCCAATACATTCCGCGTCGGCGGTATGACCGTTCACCGTATCGTCGAGATGGAAGCCGGTTTCACGCCGGCTCTCGAATTCCTGCCGAAGCTGAAGCCCGAAGTGCTTGCGGAGAACCGTTCGTGGCTAGCCCCGGCGGCTATGGATGCCCAGGACAACCTGGTGTTGTGCTTCCAGTCCTATGTCGTTCAGACAGGCCGTCATAACATCCTGGTCGATAGTTGCATCGGTAATGACAAGGATCGATCCGCGCGTCCTGCGTGGCACCAGAAGAAGGATGATGTCTGGATGAAGGGCCTTGCCGCGGCGGGGCTGACGGTGAACGATATCGACTTTGTCATGTGTACGCATCTTCATGTGGATCATGTCGGCTGGAATACGAAGCTGGAGAACGGACGCTGGGTACCTACATTCCCGAAGGCACGCTACCTGTTCTCGAAGAAGGAGCTGGACTACTGGCTGGCGGAGAATGACAAGACCGCGCTGCCGCCCATCGTTGACAGTGTGATCCCGATCGTTGAGGCGAAGCGCTGCGACCTGGTCACCAGCGACTACGCAATGGACGACACGATTGCTCTGTTGCCAACGCCTGGCCACACGATCGACCACTACGCAGTGGCATTGGGTCGTGGCGGGAAGGACGCGGTGATCACCGGCGATCTTATCCACTCGCCGTTGCAGGCAAAGTATCCCGAACTGGGGATGCGCGTGGACTACGATACCGAGCAGGGCGCCGATACGCGCCGCAAGTTCCTGGAAACGTACTGCGACACCAGCACTTTGTGCTGTTTCGCTCACTTCCCATCGCCGTCGCGTGGCTACGTGAAGCGCTGGGGCACCGGGTTCCGCTGCGAATACGTCAAGGAGTAGGTCGCCGCTCCGTTATGGCCGGGCTTGACCCGGCCATGAGGAGCGACCCCCACGTGGGATGAAGCCACCACGGTCGCCAGAGGCACGAGCATGAAATTTGGTCTGCGCTATTGCAACACCGGTCGCTATGTGGATCCGGCCCGTGCCATTGAGCTGATGCAGGCGGCGGAGGCGGCCGGTTTCGAGTCGGCGTGGACGGTGGAGCACACAGTCATTCCGCAGGGCTATCAGTCGGCGTATCCCTACACAGCGGACGGCAAACTTCCTGGTGGTGACGGTGATTTTCTGTTGCCGGATCCACTGATCTGGATGGCCTACGTCGCAGCGGCGACAACGAGTATCAAGCTTGCGACCGGCATCCTGATCCTGCCGCAGCACAATCCGGTTATGGTTGCGAAGCAGGTTGCCACGCTGGACCATATGTCCAAGGGCCGGATACTATTGGGTATCGGCGTCGGCTGGCTGAAGGAGGAGTTCGACGCTGTCGGCGCGAGCTTCCATGACCGCGGTCGGCGCACCGATGAATACATCGCCGTGATGCGCGAGCTATGGTCGGCTGATGCGCCAAACTTTGCAGGCGAATACGTGAACTTTCATGCTGCGTATATGCGGCCGAAGCCGGTGAACCGAGATGTGCCTATCATCATCGGCGGCCAGACGGCGCCGGCAGCACGCCGTGCCGGGCGATTGGCCGACGGGTTCTTTCCCGGGCGTGGGCTGCCGACTGACCTGTTCGAGACAGTGCGGCGTGCCGCGCGTGAAGCGGGCCGCGATCCGGCCGCGGTGGAACTGACTGTCGGTATTCCAGACGACCTGTCGCAGCTTGCGGATTTCGCCGCTGCCGGTGTGTCGCGAGTATTGGTGCCGACCACCGGTGTCGCCGGCCTGGCGCGCAAGGTCTCCGGACCAGAGGACCTGCTTGCGTGGCGCGAAACCATCGAGCGGTACGCCAGCCTGTGACCCTGTTGATCGATCTCGATGGCACGCTCATCGATTCGCGGCCTGGCATTGCCGCGAGCCTGGAAGCTGCGCTGCGCGCCCTGGGCCACACGCCCGATCCGGATTTCGACATCACGCCAATGATCGGTCCACCGTTACCATCCGTCATTGGCCGCGTATTGGCGTACTATAATGATGATCGTGTTGATGCCGGTATAGACGCCTATCGGGCACACTATGGTGAGGTCGGGCTGCAGCAGTTCACGCTCTATCCCGGCATCGCCGAGACCTTGCCTGTCCTGGCGGAGCAACAGCGATGCTTCGTCGTTACCTCCAAGCGCACGATTTATGCGGTCCGTATCGTTGAGACACTGAGCTTTGCGACTTTCTTCGGCGGTGTATATGGCACCGAACCCGACGGCAGCCTGGATGACAAGGCAGATTTGATTGCCGCAGTCCTGCGCAGGGAAAATCTTGCGTCGGCCGATACGGTCATGGTCGGCGATCGCCTGCATGACATCCACGGAGCCCACGCGAACAGGATGCGCGCTATCGGCGTCCTTTGGGGTTATGGGAACCGCGAGGAGTTGGAGCAGGCGGGCGCCGATACGCTGATCAACCACCCATCCGAACTGCTCTGATCACTCGTCGGCCGCGGCTTTGCGTGCCATCGCCTCTTCCGCGCTGGAGATGCCGCCATGTGCAGCTGACCATGCGACCGGGTCCTCGAGGAATCGCCGTACCTCCGACAGTGCAGATTCGGAGAAGTACGGCCGATCCTTGCAGGCCTCCAGGACGTCCCACCAGGTGCACAGGTGATGCAGTGCGATATCCATGCGCGCCAGAGTTTCGAACGCACCCGGGAAGACGCCGTAAAAGAACACCACGAACGTGTGGTTCACCAGCGCACCCGCATCGCGCAGCGACTGGGCGAAACGAATCTTCGACTGCCCATCGGTCGTCAGGTCTTCCACCAGCAGGGTGCGCTTGCCTTCCGGTACGTCGCCCTCGATCAGCGCGTTGCGGCCGAACCCCTTGGCCCGCTTGCGCACATAGGCCATCGGCGCCGACATCCTGTCGGCGATCCACGCCGCGAACGGGATGCCTGCGGTCTCGCCGCCGGCCACCGCCTCGATTGTCTCGAAGCCGATATGGCGATTGATCTTCTCCACGCTCAGGTCGCAGATACGCGTGCGCGCGCGCGGGAAGAAGATGATGCGCCGGCAATCGATATAGACCGGCGATTTCCAGCCGGAGGTGAAGGTGAATGGCTCCTCCGGACTGAACTTGATCGCCTCGATTTCCAGCAGGATACGGGCCGTGGTCAGTGCCGCGTCGCGATCCCATTCGGCTGTGGTGCTGTTCAAGACTGCCTGCGGTTGCCGCGCCATGGCCAAACCCCTCTCGCGCTGGTCACGGATCACTGATAACTGATCCCCGGCAGAGGAGATAGTCCATGGCGAAGACGCACAGAATCGCGGTGGTACCGGGCGATGGGATCGGCAAGGAGACGGTGCCGGAGGCCCTGAAAGTGCTGGACGCCGCCTCGCGCCGGTTCGGCTTCGATCTGAAATACAACCACTACGACTGGTCCTGCGAAACCTACAAGAAGACCGGAGCGATGATGCCCGCCGATGGCATGGAGCGACTGGCGCAGTCGGATTCCATCCTGCTGGGTGCCGTCGGCTGGCCGGACGTGCCGGACCATATCTCGCTGTGGGGGCTGCTGATCCCGATCCGTCGCGGCTTCGACCAGTATGTGAACCTGCGCCCCTGCAAGCTGATGCCCGGCGTGCGTACGCCGCTGGCCGGCCGCACCGAGGCGGACATCGATTTTTACGTGGTGCGTGAGAACACCGAAGGCGAGTACTCGTCCGTCGGCGGGCGCATGTTTGTCGACACGGATCGCGAGTTCGTCAGCCAGCAGAGCGTATTCAGCCGTCACGGCGTCGATCGCATCCTGAAGTTCGCATTCGACCTCGCAATGACGCGGCCGAAGAAGCACCTGACCTCTGCCACCAAGTCCAACGGCATCACATTCACCATGCCGTACTGGGACGAGCGGTTTGCATTGATGGGGAAGAGTTATCCGGAGATCCGCACGGACCAGTTCCATATCGACATCCTGTGCGCGCATTTCGTGCAGCATCCGGATTGGTTCGATGTGGTGGTGGGCTCCAACCTGTTCGGTGACATCCTGAGCGATCTCGGCCCGGCGGTGGCGGGATCGATCGGTATCGCGCCCTCGGCCAACATCAACCCGGAGCGGAAGTTCCCTTCGATGTTCGAGCCGGTGCATGGATCCGCGCCCGATATCGCCGGCAAGTTCATCTGCAATCCGATCGGCCAGGTGTGGTCGGCTGGGCTGATGCTGGAGCATCTCGGCGAGGTCGAAGCCGGCCGCGCCGTTGTGGATGCGATCGAGACGCTGCTGCATGAAAGCGGCCCGAAGACACGCGACATGGGCGGCCAGGCGGGGACCGCCGATGTCGGCACGGCACTGGCAGAGATCGTGGCGGCCAGGTGAGATCGCTGGAGCGAACACAATGAGCGGACTGTTCACTCGTCTCTTCGGCACCAAAAGTGCAGGTCTCAATTGGCTCGAAGTCGCTGATATCCGGCCACGGCTTGGCACCGTGTTGCTGGTCGATGTGCGGCAACCTGAGGAATACCACTCTCCGCCGGGCCATCTTCCCGGCGCGATCAATGTGCCTCTCGCGGACGTGCCGAACCGCACTGATGAACTCGCTGCCAGCGGCAAAGCCGTTGTGCTGGTCTGCAAGACTGACCGCCGTTCCGCGCGCGCGGCAGAAATGCTACTCGCCGCGGGGTTTCGTGATGTGGCGGTGTTGCGTGGCGGCACAGATGGCTGGCACGCTCAAGGTCTGGAATTGGAGTGAACAATGTCCCAATCCGTCGTTGCTGAACTGGCTCCGCATGGCGTACTGCGCGCCGGCATCAACATGAGCAATTTTTTGCTTGTCACCGGTCGTTCGCCGTCAGGCGATCCGGATGGCGTTTCGCCCGACATGGCGCGCGCCATTGCTGACAAGCTCGGCGTGCCAGTGAAATATGTGCCGTTCCCCAAGCCGGGCGAGCTTGCCGATGCGGCCGGCACGGATACATGGGACATCGGCCTTATCGGCGCCGAGCCTGCGCGCGCCGAGAAGATCGCATTCACCGCTGCCTATGTGGAGATCGAGGCGACGTATCTGGTGCCGGCTGGCTCGCCGATCCAGAGCATTGCCGACGTGGACAAGCCCGGCATCCGCATCGCGGTAACGGCACGCAGCGCCTATGACCTCTGGCTGGAGCGCAACATCAAGCACGCCACGCTGGTTCGTTCCGATAGTTTGGCCAGTGCTACGGAGAAATTTGCCAACGACAAGCTTGATGCGCTCGCAGGATTGCGTCCTGGCTTGGTGGGCGACATTCAAAAATTCCCTGGCGCACGTATCCTCGATGGGCAGTTCAGCGCTGTGCAACAGGCAGTGGGTACTGCACGGGTCAATTCGGCCGGCGCGACATTCCTGCGCGAATTTGTCGAGGAGGCGAAGCGGTCGGGCCTGGTTGCGAAGCTGATCGAGAAGCACGGGGTCGTCGGGCGGCTTTCCGTCGCGCCGCCAGGATGATCCGCATGACAGTCAGGTAAGGGCCTGTTTTCCCCAGGCTGCGTAGGCGGCCTGGCGGTTGGCGATGTTGTGAGTGAGGACCGTCAGCAGATCGCGGCGTATCGCTGCGAGCGGGTCAGCGTCGTAGACCGAGCGGGCGCCACAGACCTCGATGAGCTTCTCCACCGCCGCCTGCACCTGATGCTGTGCGTGTGTCATATCGCGCCGAGTGCGCATGACGAATTCGGGCGGCACAGGCGCGCCATCGGCGATGTGAGCTTCGGCGGCGTCGCGACCTTGGTGCATCGTGAGCGTGGCGGCGTCGATCATCGCGGCGGCCTCGGCGATCGTTATTTGCACGAACTCACTGGTCGCCATGGCTGTGAGGCCACGTGAAACGCGGTCCCGCAGCGTCTCCAGCGCGACGGCAAGCGCGTGACGGCCGAGTGCGATGGCGACGGGAGGCAGCGAGTAGTTCACCATCAGACCGCGGGGGGCTCGGACCAACGCATAATCGGTGTGAACGGCGGCGCCAGGGACGGTGCCGGCGAATAGATCCGATGTCAGGACGACGCGATGGTCGGGGACGAACACGTCGCGCAGCTTCAACGAACGGCTGCCGGTCCCGCGAAGGCCAAGCACGTGCCAGTCGTCGATGATCTCGATTTCGCTGAACGGAACGAGGACATAGGCGACCGCGGCAGGATCGCCGGGCTTGCCGAGGAAGGCGCCGATGATCGCCCAGCTTGCATGCGTGCTGCCGCTGGAGAACGGGAAGGTGCCACTGAGACGCCAGCCGCCGGCGGTGCGTTCGGCAGTGGCACGCGGGGCAAGCGAAGAGGAGGCGAGGGCGCGCGGGTTTGCACCCCATACGTCGATCTGAGCCTGTTCAGGATAGGACGCGAGAAGCCATTGGTGCTCTCCAAGCACGGCGTAAACCCAGGCGGAGGAGGGGCAGCCTTCCGTCAGCGCCTCGACGATCCGGGAGAATAACGAAAAGCGAAGCTGCAGGCCGCCGAAACGGCGAGGCTGGATGATGCGCAGGATATTGGCGCGATGGTAATCGGCGATCGTTTCCGCCGGGACGTCACGCTCATCATTCGTGGCGGCCGCGCGGTCTCGTAGCGCGGGAAGAAGAGTGCGAGCGCCTTCGAGGAGTTGCTCTTCTTCCGTCACCGGTTCAGGCCGCGTACCGCCTCGCACACCGCACGGGTCACTTCGGCGGTGGTAGCCTTGCCGCCCAGATCCGGCGTCATGATGCCGGCAGCGCAGACCTGCTCCACCGCACGCATCAGGAGCTCAGCCGCGGGCTTTTCCCCGAGATGTTCCAGCATCATCGCGCCGGTCCAGAAGCTGGCGACAGGGTTGGCGATGCCCTTGCCCGTGATATCGAAGGCGCTGCCGTGGATCGGTTCGAACATCGAGGGGCCGCGGCGTTCGGGATCGACATTGCCGGTGGGGGCGATGCCAAGCGAACCGGCCAGCGCGGCCGCGAGGTCCGACAGGATATCGGCGTGTAGATTCGTGGCTACGACTGTATCTATCGTCTGCGGGCGGCGCACCATGCGCATGGTCATCGCGTCGACCAGTTCCTTGTCCCAGGTGACATCAGGGTAGTCGTGCGAGACCAGGGCGGCGATCTCGTCCCAGAACACCATGCCGTGGCGCTGTGCATTCGATTTGGTGACGACGGTCAGTTTTCTTCGTGGGCGGCTGCGGGCGATGTCGAAGGCGTAGCGCATGATGCGTTCGACACCACGACGGGTGAAGATGGCAGTTTCGGTTGCGACTTCCTCGGGCAGCCCACGGTGTGCGCGACCACCGTGGCCGGCGTATTCGCCCTCGCTGTTCTCGCGGACGATGACCCAATCGAGGTCACCGGGCCCGACGTCACGCAGGGGCGAGGTGATGCCAGGAAGGATGCGGGTGGGGCGGACATTGGCGTACTGGTCCAGGCCCTGGCAGATCGGCAGGCGCAGGCCCCAGAGCGTGACGTGGTCGGGGATGTCGGGATCGCCGACAGCGCCGAAATAGATCGCATCGGCGGTGCGCAGCCAGGCCATCGCGTCAGCCGGCATGAAGGAGCCGTGCTTGCGATAGCGGTCAGAGCCCCAGTCATAATGATCGATCGTGAGGGTGAAGTTGCCATCGCGCACGGCGACGGCGTCCAGCACTTCAAGACCGGCGCTGATGACCTCGGGGCCAATACCGTCGGCAGGGATGGAGGCGATACGGTAGGAGCGGGGCATTCTGTTGGGTTCCCGATGGCGCTGGTGAGTGAGTGGTAGCGCGGCGGCGGGAGAGGGCCAAGGGCATGGATTCCGAAAACGAGGCTCACAAAGGTTCCGCTCGCAGAGGTGAGTTCGGAACCAGCATTTTCGATGGCGATCCTGCGTCAATGAATTGTTGCTGCAATTGCGACATCCACTTTTTCGTACAGCGCGTCGGTCGGTTGTTGCACGCTCGTCCGGTGGGCTGTTCGCCTCTGGTTACGCTGCGTGAATTCCGATGGCAGGGCTGCCGTCACTGGCGATCCCGATCATTGCCGCCTGCATTCCCGCGGCGCGTAAGGCATTCAGGCACGCTTCCGCGCGGTCGGGTGACACGCCAGTAAGCAGGCCGCCGGACGTTTGCGGATCGACCAGCAGCGGATGGCCGTCGAGAACACGGCGGTTCTCGGATGCCAGGGTGCTTTCCACTCCATGGGCCGCGAGTTCCCTGGCGCCTGGCAGGGTGGGGATCTGATCCGGCCAAAGCGTTGCAGCGACGTTGGAGGCGTGCAGCATCTCCATCAGGTGGCCGGCGAGGCCGAAGCCAGTGACATCGGTGCAGGCGACTGCCCCGTGGGCACGCAGGATGCGGGAGGCAGTGGCGTTGCTCTGGCACATGGAGGCGATGGCGGCCTGGAGACAGTAGGCGCGGGTGAGGCCTCGCATGTGGGCAGCAAGGATGATGCCGGTGCCGAGCGGCTTGGTCAGAATGAGCACGTCGTCAGGACGCAGGCCGGACTTGCGAAGCAGGCGAGTGGGCTCGGCGAGACCAGTCACCGAGAAGCCGAGCGCTGGTTCGGTGGCCTCAGCACTGTGTCCGCCGACCAGCGAGCATCCGTCGGCGGTAAGGACGTCGGTGGCGCCGGCGAGCATGTCGGCAAGCTCGGTGCGCATCTTGGCACTGCTTGCCGTGTAGGGGACGGCGGCGATGGCGAGCGCGGTCCAGGGGCGGGCGCCCATGGCGTGGAGGTCCGAGAGCGCGTGGGCGGCGGCGATCTGGCCAAACACGAAAGGGTCGTCAAGAAAGGCGCGGAAGTAGTCCACGCTCTGGACGACAGCCATGCCCGGCGGGGGGAGCATGACGGCGGCGTCGTCGGGGGCGTCCAGGCCAACCAGGACATCGGGTCCGGGGAGACGGGAAACGTTCGCAAGCGCGCCGCTGAGGATCTCCGCACCAACCTTGGCGCCGCATCCGCCGCAGCGCATAGGTTCGGCGTCCTGCATCGGGGCCATCGGTTCCTGATACATGCGCATCCAGCGGCGATCGATGCGGTCTTTCCAACGCGCGATTGGTTTGCCGGAGACGGCCAGGCCGTTGCGCCAAGCCAGCGCACTGCCATTGCCCAAACCGAGGATGGCCAGGGCGTCCTTCTGAGAGCGCCAGCGGCGGAGCGACTCTCCCTTGGCCGCGCGACGAAGGTTTGCGGCGAGCGGCGGCCCGG
Source organism: Acetobacteraceae bacterium (assembly GCA_035492535.1). Lineage (GTDB taxonomy): Bacteria > Pseudomonadota > Alphaproteobacteria > Acetobacterales > Acetobacteraceae > JAMXLO01. Next base: position 28,581 of record DATJJM010000053.1, read on the forward strand.
CGCGGACGGCCCATACGCCGGCCTTGGGGCGCGAATGTCCCTCGATCGCTGCACAGTCGCCGGCAGCGAAGACGAAATCGTGGCTGACGCTGCGGAGCGAGGTGGAGACACGGACGCAGCCGGTCTCGTCGCAGGCAAGGCCCGATGCAGCGAGGATCGAGGGGCCTACGACCCCGGTCGCCCAGAGGGCGGTGGCAACCTCGAGAAAGCTGCCATCCGAGAGTGTCAGTCGGCCGTCGCCCAGTCCCACGGCGCGGACGCCACAGGTGAGTTCGACATTGGCTTCAACGAGTGCAGTGCGGACGGTGGCGCGCGCGTAGGAAGGTGCGGAACCCAGGGGCTCCGGCGTTTCGCAGATCAGGATGATGCGGGCGCGCTCGCGGTAGCGGTGGGCGAGGGCCAGCGCCAGTTCCGTTCCGCCGGCGCCGCCGCCCACCACGGCTATGCGGGCGCCAGGGGAGAGTTCCGCTTCCAGCGCGGCGAGGCGGGAAAGGAACTGGCCGATGGGCTTCACCGGCAGGCCGGCACCCGGCGGCATCGCTGGCTCGCCGCCGATGTCGATCGAGAGGATGTCGAAGGGCACGTCGGGGCGGCCGTGGATGGCCAGTGTGCGGGCGGCGAGATCGATCGCGGTTGCCTCGGCCAGGAGCAGACGGGCACCGGCGCTGGCAGCCAGCGGGGCGAGGTCGATGTGGGCCTGCTCGAAGGTGTAATCGCCGCGGATCAGGCCTGGCAGCATGCCGGTGTAGGGCGTCTCTGGTTCACGGCCGATCAGGGTGAGGCGGACGCCGGGCTCGGGCCGCATTGCGAAACGGCGGATCACCTCCACATGGGCGTGGCCGGCGCCGAGCAGGACCAGGTCGGTGGTGATCGGCGCGCGTGGCTGCATGGCGAAGCCTAGCCTGCTTGCGACGAGTCGCCTGAGCGGCAAGGATGGCGGCCAAAGAGATTGGGGAGCTTCATAATGCGTCGATTCCTGCTGGGGGCCGCGTGCGCGCTTGCTACCGCCGTGCCGGCTGCCGCGCAGACGTTGCATGTCGCGCTGCGTCAGGACCTGGACGTGTTGGATCCGACGCTGGCCACGACCTATGTCGGGCGGATCGTGTTCGCCGGGCTGTGCGACAAACTGTTCGACATCGACGAGAAGCTGACCATCGTGCCGCAGCTCGCCACGGGCTACGAGTGGGCGGACGAGAAGACGCTGGTGATCCACTTGCGGCCGGGCGTGAAGTTCCACAACGGCGAGCCGGTGGACGCGGAGGCGGTGAGGTACACGCTGAACCGCGACCTGACGCTGCAGGGCAGTTTCCGCAAGAGCGAGATCAGCTCGATCGACCACATCGACGTGATCGATCCGGCGACGGTGCGGATTGTGCTGAAGACGCCGTCGGGCGCGTTCCTGGCGCAGTTGACCGACCGTTCCGGGATGCCACTGCCGCCCAAGGCGACCGAGCAGGCGGGGAAGGATTTCGCCGCGCATCCGGTGTGCAGCGGGCCGTTCAAGTTCGCCGAGCGCGTGCCGCAGGATCACGTGACACTGGAGAGGTTCGCCGACTATTGGAACGCGAAGGATGTTCATTTCGATAAGGTGATTTATCAGGTGTTCACGGATTCCTCGGTGCGGCTGGCGAACCTGAAGGCGGGCAGCAGCGACATCGTCGAGTTCATTGCGCCGACCGATACGGCGGCGGTGAAGGCCGATCCGAAGCTGCGGCTGGCGGTGTTCGATGCGCTGGGGAATTTGGGGATCACCAACAACCTGGACAACGGGCCGCGCGCAGACACGCCGTATGGCAAGAACGCGCTCGTGCGGCAGGCGTTTTCCGCGGCGATCGACCGGGCGGCGCTGGTGAATGTGGTGTATAGCGATATGTATGCACCGAGTGTGCAGCCGGTTTCGGCGAGCTCGCCGTTCTATGATCCGTCGCTGAAGCCGCCGCCACGCGATGTGGCGAAGGCGAAGGCGCTGCTGAAGCAGGCGGGGGTGACGCTGCCGGTGAAGATGGACCTGATGACGCCGAACCAGCCGGACCAGTTGCAGGCTGCGGAGGTGATCCAGTCGATGACGGCGGAGGCGGGGTTCGAGGTGCATATACAGGCGGTCGAGTTCGCCTCGTCCTTGCAGGCGTCGGCGCGGGGGGATTATCAGGCCTACCTGATTGGCTGGTCGGGGCGGGTGGATGCCGATGGCAACAGCTATGCGTTCCTGCGTTCGGGACAGGGGAACAACGTGAGCCATTACAGCAATCCGACGGTGGATGCTCTGCTGGATGCTGCGCGCGGCTCGACAGACCTGGCGAAGCGGAAGACGGAATACGCCAAGGTGTGGGAGCAGGTTCAGCAGGATTTGCCGGTGATGTATTTGTACAATCCGCGGAACATCATGGCGATGTCGGTGAAGGTGAAGGGGTTTCGGCCGGTGCCCGATGGGATGATCCGGCTGCAAGGCCTGGAGATGTCGAAGTAGTGCGCGGGCATCTCGGCACGCGCATCGCGCAGATCATCCCGACGCTGCTGTTGGTCAGCGTCATTGTGTTCTGTCTGCAGCAGTTGATGCCTGGCGATCCGGCGATGGTGATGGCCGGCGAGGAGCGCGGCGATCCTCAGGTGCTGGCGCAGATCCGCGCGGAGCTGTGGCTGGACCGGCCGCTACCGGTGCAATACCTGCATTGGATGGGCAACGTGGTGCGAGGGAACCTGGGTTATTCCTGGCGCATCCGCGAGCCGGTGACGCAGTTGATCGCCGAGAAGCTGCCGGTGACGCTGCAGTTGAGCGCAATGGCTTTTGTCATCGCGGTGCTGATCGGGGTGCCGACAGGGGTGATCGCGGCGGTGTATCGCAACCGATTCCTCGACTATGTGGCGAACGCGGTGGGGCTGGCGGGGTTATCGACGCCGACGTTCTGGCTGGGGATCATGCTGATTCTGCTGGTGTCGGTGGATCTGGGGTGGCTGCCGCCCTCGGGCTATGTATCGCTGGCGGAGGACTGGCGACAGTCGCTGGCGACGACGATCATGCCGGCGTTCGTCCTGGGCAATGCCATCGCGGCGGTCCTGATGCGGCATACCAGGAGTGCCATGCTGACATCGCTGGATCAGGACTATGTGCGGACGGCGCGGGCGAAGGGGTTGCGCGAGTTTGTCGTGGTGATCCGGCATGCGCTGCGCAATGCACTGATCCCGGTGGTGACGCTGGGAGCGCTGGAATTGGGAACGCTGTTCTCGGGGGCGGTCCTGACGGAGCAGGTTTTCAGTATCCCTGGCTTTGGCAAGATGATCGTGGATGCGGTATTCAACCGGGATTACCCGGTGGTGCAAGGAGTCGTGCTGGTCACGGCATTCTTGTACGTCGTGCTGAACTTGCTTGCGGATGTGCTGTATGTGGTGATCAATCCGCGGCTGCGAGGGGCATAGGACTGTCGCTCACGGTCAATTATGCGGGCAGCTCGTAGCCGATCGCTGATTCGATCTCAATTGTCTTCTTGACGGCGGGGCGGCCCATCATCCGGTCGTAGTGTGCATTGAGGGCAGGGAAGTCGCCGGGCGCGGGATTGAGCGAACCTCTGAAACGCCAGAACAGGCGGAACAGGTGGATGTCGGCGATGGTATACTGGCCGATGGCCCAGTCGCGCTTGCCCAGCCGTTGTTCGGCGATTGTATATACTGTGCGCGCATGGTCCAGGCCCTGGCGGCGGGCGGGATGCACTGTCGAGGCGATGAAGGACATCCAGGAGATGACCTGCGCTTCGGCCTCCGGGTCGTTGGCGGGAAGCAGGTTGGCGTCCGGATAGCGGCGGGCGAGATACCAAAGGATGGCGGCGACCTCAGTGAGGACGCGGCCATCGATCAGCAGCGTGGGGACCTTGCCCTCGGGGTTGGTCGCGAGGAAGGCAGGGTCACGATTCTCCTTGCTATGCCATGAGAGCGGCTTGGGTTCGTACGGGGCACCGACTTCGTGCAAGGCGATGTGGGCGGCCATCGAGCTTGCACCAGGCGCGAAATACAGTGTCAGCATCGGGTGTCTCCTTCTTGAATGAGGCCGCGGGCGGTGGCTGCGATCACGTCGAGGGAAGCACGGGCGCCATCGGCCTCGCCCTTCTCGAAGTCGCCTTCCGCGACCGCCATTCGATTCGTCACGTGAGCGAAGCAGAGAACGTCGCGCTGGCGGGCCTTGGCGAAGGCGTAGAGCGCCGCGGCCTCCATCTCCACCGCAAGAGCACCATGCGCGCGGGCTGCGTCTATGGCGTACTGGGTCTCTCGGTAGGGCGCGTCGGTGGTCCAGGCGGTGCCGCGATGCATGCGCTCTGGCAAGGCGGCGAGGTGAGGCCACGCCCGATCCAGCAGCGCGGGGTTGGCATGCGAGAAGGTCGATGGCGGCAGGTAATGGTGGCTGGTGCCCTCATCGCGCAATGCTCGGTCGATCAGGACGAAATAGGGGGTGGGACCAATGGGGACGATCTGGCCGGCCGAAGTTACACTGATCAGCAACCGGCAGCCTGATACGAAGAGTTGCTCAGCGACCAGGACGGCGAAAGGGGCGCCCACGGCGAGACCGACAATGCCGATGGTGATGCCGTTGTGCTCGGTGACGGCCATGTCGGTGTGGTAGCAGGACCAGCCTTCGCAGCGTCGGGACCGGCCGGCGGCGCGCAGGGCGCGGACAATGTCACCGTCGGGATCCAGGGCGCAGACCGCGGGCACAGGGATGTCGGGCAGGCCGCGCTGGCGGCGGGCCTCGCGCAACAGGTTCGCCGGCTGAAAGACCGACGGCGCACCGTAGTGCCTTGGCATGGCGGTTCCGTCCATTGCGTTCTTCGCTCCGGGCATGATTAGGCTTGTAACGCCTGGGCACGTCGCAAGACCACCATTGAGGTAGCGGCATGGCCGTTGCCGAGAGGAGACTAACTCGATGCGGCCAAATCCATTGAACGATGCCGTGCACTTCCTGACCCAGCCAGGCTGGTTTACGGCGGTGTTCTGGATACTGTTGCTGGCGAGCATCGTCGTCGCAGCGCTGGTGTGGCGGCGCGATCCGATACAGCGAACGCCCCGCGGCGCGGGGCTCTGGGTGTTGCGCGTGCTGATCGGATCGATGTGGTGGCAGCAAAGCCTTTGGAAGATCCCGCCCAACTACGACGGCCTGAAATACTGGATGCAGCAGGAGGCGGCTCATGCGGCGATCGTCTTGCAAGGCGATCTGGTACGCGATGTGGTGTTGCCGAACCTCAATGTGTTCGGTCCATTGGTCTATCTGATCGAGGTGGCGATCGGGGTGTCGCTGCTGTTGGGTGTGTTCTCGCGGGCCGGGGCACTGCTCGGGCTGCTGATGGGTCTGAACCTGTGGCTGGGCCTGTATTCGGCGCAGGGCGAGTGGCCGTGGACTTACATGTTCCTGACCGTGATCCAGGGTCTGTTCATCCTCGATCCGCCTGGGCGCGTGCTGGGAGTTGATGCGTTGCTGTTGCTGCGGCGGCAGGCAGGGCGTGTCCCAGCCGGCCTGATCTGGATCAGCTGAATGGCTGCGTCATTGACATTCGGGCGGCGCGCGCTGCCACTGCTGGCGCTTGCAGCGGCGGTGCGACCAGCGGTGGCGGCGACCATCGATCTATCGCTGGCCTGCGACACAACGCTGGCGCCGGCACTGCGCAAGGTAGCCGCTGCATATGCCGCCAAGACTGGCGTACGGGTGTTCGTGTTTCCGACGGGGCCGGGGCTGCTGATCCCGCAACTCGAACGGAACATTCAGAACGATATTTTGGTCACGCAATTGCCGATCCTGCAGCAGGCATCGGACGAAAGGATCATCGCGGCGGTGCCTGGCGCACCGCTCTGGAGCAATCCGCTGGTGATCGCGGGGCGCAGCGGGGCATCCGCGGATGGCGTATTTGCTGCGTGTGATCCGACGGCGGCATCCGACTTTGACGGGCCAGTGCTGCTGGCGAAGCTGGAGATGAAGCCTGCACAGGTAATGGGTGCCGTGGATACGGATGAGGTGGCATGGATGCTGCAGCGCGGTGAGGCGCAGGCGGGTTTTCTGCACATGACCGATGTGCGTACTCATCCAGAGCTGACGGTGATCCGGACCGTGCCCGACGCTGTGCAGGCACCGTTCGTCTATGCGGCGACGGTGACGAAGTTGGCCTCGCGACCCAATCCACAGGGGTTCGTGGCGTTCCTGCAGGCCCCTGAGGCCGGGGAACTGCTGAAGCAAGCCGGGCTGGAGGCTCAGACATGACCACGCATTACGACGAGCAGAAGCACCCGCTGTCGCGGCGTCTCTTCCACTGGATCATGGCGCTCTCGATCCTGATCATGATTGGCAGCGGCTGGCGTATCTACAATGCGAGCCCGATCTTCCCGTTCACGTTCCCTGACTGGGCGACGCTGGGCGGCGATGTGTGGACGTCGCTGGCACGGCATGGCGATCCGGGCGTGGCCTCAGCCATCGCCTGGCACTTTGCGGCGATGTGGACGCTGTTCGTGAGCTACGTTCTGTTCGTGCTGTGGGGGCTCGTGTCTGGCCATTTCCGGCGCGATTTTCTGCCGGTCGGACCAAGCTCCGTCCTGCGTGACTTCGTGGCAGCGCTGCACTTCCGGCTCGATCACCGGCTGGGCGAGTACAACGCGGTGCAGAAATTCGCGTATATCGGCGTGCTGGCGCTGGTCGCGCTGATGCTGGTCTCGGGGCTCGCGATCTGGAAGCCGGTGCAGACCTATCCGCTGGTGTCGGTGTTCGCCGGGTTCCAGGGCGCGCGGCTGGTACACTTCGTGGGCATGGCAGGGATCGTGCTGTTCGTCGTGGTGCATGTGGCGCTGACCTTGCTGGTGCCACGCACCTTGCTGGCGATGGTGTGGGGGCGGGCGAGGGAACGTCGCCATCTTGTTACTTCCGGGGATGTGCCATGACTGTTGGGAAACGCGGACTGCTGCGCGGCGGGTTGTCGCTGGGGGCGCTGACCCTGCTGACGGGCTGCGATATCAGCGACCAGGACTCGGTGCAGAGCGCGCTGGCGTTCTTTTCGCGCTGGAATGACCGCGTGCAGGCGGCGCTGTTCAGTGATCAGCGGCTGGCGCAGACATTTCCGGAATCAGAGGCGGTGAAGGATTTCCGTTACAATGCGTGGTATGGGCCGGACAAGGCGCCTCGCCTTAATTCCGCCGATTATCGCCTGAAACTGGCGGGGCGGATTGACAACAAGCGGCCATGGACTGTCGACGAGCTGTACTCGCTGCCGCAGGTCAGCCAGGTGACGCGCCATGTCTGCGTGGAAGGCTGGAGCATGATCGGCAAATGGAGCGGCACGCCGTTGCGCAGCTTCCTGGAGCGCATCGGCGCCGATACCAGCGCGCGTTACGTCGGGTTCGAATGTGCTGATGGATACTATGAGGGCATCGACATGCCGACGGCGCTGCATCCGCAGACTTTGATGGCATTCCGTCTGTCGGATGAGATCCTGCCGACGAAATATGGCTATCCGTTCAAGATACGGATACCGACGAAACTCGGGTTCAAGAACCCGAAATTTGTCACGGCAATTTATGTTACCAATGACCAGCCGCGCGGGTATTGGACGGACCGCGGATACAACTGGTTCAGCGGGATCTGAGTCATGGAACGAGGCGGCGTCTGCGCGATGGGCGTAATGGCGAAGGCGCCGCAGCCGGGCAAGGCGAAGACGCGACTGTGTCCGCCTCTGCTGCCGGAGCAGGCGGCCAGGCTGAGCGCGGCGTTCCTGCGCGACATCACGGAGAACATCGTCGCAGCGTCGCGACAGGTTCCGATCGACGGCTGCATCGCCTATGCACCGATGGGAACCGAGGCGTGGTTCGATGGGCATCTGGCAGATGGAACCGGGATTGTCCTGGCTGATGGCTCGCCGATGATGCCGGAGAACGTGCATGGATTTGGCCGCTGCCTGCTGCACGCGGTGCAGGCGATGCTGGGTTCCGGCTATGGGGCGGCATGCGTGGTGAATTCGGACAGTCCGACCTTGCCGACGTCCGTGTTGGTGGAGGCAGCACGCGCGTTGCTCGCCGACGGGGAGCGGGTCGTGCTCGGTCCGGCGGAGGATGGCGGATATTACCTGCTTGGCATGAAGCAGTCGTATTCGTATCTGTTCGCGGATATCGTCTGGAGCACCGATACAGTCGCCGAAGCGACGCGGATGCGAGCGCGCGAGCTGGGCCTTTCTGTGGTCGAGCTGCCGGTATGGTACGATGTGGACGATGCCTCGGCGCTGCTGCGGTTGCGGGCTGAGCTTGGTGATGGCGCTGGGGCGCCGGCGACGTTCGCCTGCCTGGAGCGCATCGCCGGGGAAGCGCTGCGCGTCGCAGCGCAATGATCCTGGCACGATGGCGCGTGCCATTGCTGGCGGCGATCGGGGTGGCGCTGGTGCTGGCAGTTGTTGTCGGCGTGTTGCTGCTGCGGTCCGGCGCGCCGATCGCGCAGTTCATGGTGACGGTATGCATCGCGGGATTGCTGTGGCTGGCGGCTGTCGCACTGGTGCGGCGGGGAGACCTGCCGCGTTGGATGGTATGGTTCGTGGTTGGTATCGCATTGACGATGCGGGCGATGACGCTGCTCGCGTCGCCTCTGCTGTCGACTGATGTATATCGATATGTGTGGGATGGCCGCGTGCAGATGGCAGGCGTTAATCCGTATCGATATCTGCCGGCGGCGCCGGAGCTTGCCTTCCTGCGCGATGGCACCGTCTATCCCAACATCAATCGCGCCGACTATGCCCCCACCATCTATCCACCGGCCGCAGAGGGCATCTTCGCGCTGGCTGCCGTCGCGGCGCCTGGCGTCTTCGGCATGAAGCTGGTGATGCTCGCGTTCGATGTGCTGGCGCTGGGCGCCCTGGCATGGCTACTGCACGTCGCGGGACGGCAACCGGCGGAACTGCTGATCTATGCATGGTTGCCCTTGCCGGTGTGGGAGTTCGCCGGCAGTGCACACGTGGATGCGGCCGCGGCGGGGCTGATCGCGCTGGCTTTGCTGGCGGCGTCGCGAGGGCGGTCGGTGTGGACCGGTATCCTGCTGGCGTTGGCGGCGCTGACCAAGTTCTTGCCGGCGGTGGTGCTGCCGGCGTTCTGGCGCCGCAATGACTGGCGGCTGCCACTCGCCTTCGGCACGACCGTGTTGGTTTTATATATACCATATCTATCGGCGGGGCGGCAGGTGCTGGGCTTCCTGGGCGGGTATGTCTCTGAAGAAGGTGTCGAGAACGGGCATGGGTTGTTCCTGCTGCAGTTGCTGGGAAGCGTGACAGTGCTGCCGTCCTGGGCGGGACCTGCGTACATCGTTGTGGCGCTGGCGCTATTGGCGGTCCTGGCAGGACGATTTGCGTTCAGCGTGCCGATGCCGGCGGCGGCGGGACCACGTGTGCTGCTGGCGGCTAGACAGGCGGCGATCCTGGGCGCCGTGGTGCTCGTCGTGATTTCGCCGCATTACCCGTGGTATTTTGCCTGGCTGGCGCCGCTGGCATGCCTGGCGCCAATTCCGAGCATCCTGTGGATGCTTGCCGCTGCACCGCTGCTGGCGCATGGGGCTGTCGAAACGCCGATTGTGCCCGGCGCTGTGTATATACCAGCCGGTTTGCTGGCCTTGCGTGATCTGCGCCGACTGCCGATGTTTCCTCATGCGATACGGAGTGCCTGATGACCGCGACGACACTGAAGGACCCGCGCCGCTATTTCGAGGCTGTTGAGGCGCGGCAAACCGAGGCGACCGCGCCGCCGGTCTGCCTGTACCTCGAGGTGACAAACCGCTGCAATCTGCTGTGCGAGACATGCCCGCGGACGTTCGAGACGCTGGAGCCGCCGGCGGATATGAGCTGGGAGTTGTTCACGTCCATCGTCGACCAGGTACCCGAGGTGGCGCGCGTAGTGCTGCACGGGGTCGGTGAGCCGATGATGGTGAAGGCACTACCGCGGATGATCCGGTATCTGAAGGATCGCGGTGTGTATGTGCTGTTCAATACCAATGGCACGCTGCTGACGCCGAAGAAGCACCAGGAGCTGATCGATACCGGACTGGATGAGCTGCGGGTGTCGCTGGACGCGGCTGATGCGAAATCGTTTCTTGCCGTGCGGGGCAAGGACTTTTTCCATCGCATCGTGCGGAACGTGCGGAGTTTCACTGAGGCCGAGCGGACGATCGGGGCGGAGAAGCCGCTGGTCTCGCTATGGCTGACGGGCTTGAAGGAGACGATCGATCAGTTGCCGGCGTTCGTGAAGCTGGCGGCGTCGATGGGCGTGAAGGAGGTACACCTGCAGCGGCTGGTCTATGACGAAACAGGATACGGGATGGCCAGGCCCGAATCATCGCTGTTCGAGACGTTGCGGGAAGAGGAGTCGCGGAGCATCGAGGATGCCGCGGCGTTGGCGCGGGATCTGGGTGTGATGCTGGATGCATCGGGGGCGACGGAGCCGGGGCTGAGCCTGCAACGTCAGGATGAGACGCAGCCGTGGTCGGCGTGCCGGCGGCCATGGTCGCTGATGTACTTCACCGCGCACGGGCGGGCGCTGCCGTGCTGCATGGCACCGTTCTCGGCGCGTGGATACGACAGCTATACGCTCGGCGATGCCACGCAGCAGACGCTGCGGGAGATCTGGAACGGGGCAGAGTATCGCGAGTTCCGGGGAGCATTGCTGAGTGATGCGCCGCCCAAGCCGTGTGCGGGCTGTGGTCTGCGGTGGAGCCTGTAGCGACCGAGCAGGCAGTGAGAGTCGCCGCGGTAATTCCTACATTGAATGAAGCCGAGACCATCGCTGGGACGATCGCGATGCTGCCGCGCGTGGTGGTCGATGAGGTGATCGTCGCGGACAGTTCCAGCCGGGATGGGACGGTGGAGATTGCACGTGACGCGGGCGCGCGGGTTGTGACGCTCTCGGAGCGCGGCTATGGGCGTGCATGCGCGGCTGGGGCCGCGGCAGCAGGCGATGGGTGTGGGATCATCCTGTTCCTGGACGGGGATGGCGCGGATCGGGCAGACCTCGCGGATATGCTGGTAGCACCGGTGCGGGCGGGGACGCATGATTTTGTCATCGGCTCGAGGGTACGCGGGACGCGTGAGCCGGGATCGATGAGCTGGCATCAGGTGCTGGCGGGACGGCTCGCCGGATGGCTGATCTCGGCGTTGTATGGCGTTCGCTATACCGACATGTGCGCGTTCCGCGCCATCAGTCGCGAGGCGCTGGCTCGGCTGGACATGCGCGAGATGACGTATGGCTGGAATATCGAGATGCAGATGAAGGCGGCGCGCGTCGGGCTGCGGATCCTGGAGTTGCCGGTGCCCTATCGATGCCGGGCAGGCGGGCATTCGAAAGTTGCGGGCTCGGTGAGTGGCAGTGCGAAGGCGGCGTGGCGGATCACGCTGACGGTGGCGCGGCTGGCGATGGCACGTTGAGGACGGCCGGCATCCAGTTGGTTGCGCGCCGGGCGAGGCGCGCTTCCATGGCTTCGCCGTCGTAGTCTGGAGCGGCGGGTGCCTGGGTGAAGGCGGCGCGGTCCGGCAGGCAATTGGTGTTGATCACGGCGCGCAGACCGGTCGTCGTGTCGCACACCGCGCCGATGTAGACGCCGCAGCGGCGGCACAGGATGTAATCCGCGGTGCGGGAGCCGAAGCGGTAACGCTCGACCTGCGACCAGTCGGTGGCAGTTATTTCCACCTGGCCATTGCGGTCTGACAGCGTGCGCGTGCCGTGCGCGCGGCAGAAGCCGCAGGAGCAGGAGCGCAGGGGCATCTGCTCGGGCGGGAGCGAAAGGTTGAGCGCGATGGTGATGTTGCCGCAGTGGCAGCCGCCGGTGTGAAGCATGGGCCGATGCTAGGCGGTTGCGGCAAGTGGGGCTAGCCTTGGGCGGCGATCGCGGAGGAAAAGGCGATGCTGCGCAAGGAACAGAATGATCTGCTGACCCGCACCGGTGCGGGCACGCCGATGGGCGAGATGTTCCGGCGTTACTGGATTCCGGCACTGCTGGCGGAGGAACTGCCGGAGAATGACTGCGCGCCGGTGCGCGTGAGGCTGCTGTCCGAGAAGCTGATTGCCTTTCGCGACAGCGAAGGGCGCTATGGGCTGATGGATGAGTTTTGCGCCCATCGCGGCGTCTCGCTGTGGTTCGGGCGGAATGAGGAATGCGGCCTGCGCTGTGCGTATCATGGCTGGAAATACGACGTGACGGGGCAGTGCGTGGAGATCCCCTCGGAGCCGGATAAGAGCGGCTTCCGTGCGATGATCAAGCTGCGTTCCTATCCGCTGGTGGCGCGGGGCGGCGTGCTCTGGACGTATATGGGGCCGCCAGAACATCTGCCGGGATTGCCGGAATTCGAGTTCGCCATGGTGCCGGGCGAGCAGAGCTATACTTCTAAGCGGCTGCAATACTGCAACTGGCTGCAGGCGATGGAAGGCGGCATCGATTCATCGCATGTGTCGTGGCTGCATCGCGATGCGTTGCGGTCTGATCCGCTGATGGTTGGCTCGCGGGGCAATGACTACAACATGGGCGACGCGGCGCCGGTGTTTCAGGTGGTGGATCAGCCGGCGGGGCTGTTCATCGGGGCCCGGCGGAATGCGGAGGACGGATATTACTGGCGCATCACGCCCTGGTGCATGCCGTCGTTCACGATGATCGCGCCGCGCGGCCATCATGCGGTGCATGGACATTTCTGGATTCCGATCGACGATGAGAATTGCTGGGCATGGAGCTTCGACTATCATCCAACGCGTGCGCTGACCGAGGTGGAGCTGCAAGCGATGCGCGATGGCAAGGGCATTCATACGCGCACCATTCCCGGCACGTTCATTCCGGTGGCAAATCGCGACAATGATTACCTGATGGACCGCGCGGCGCAGAAAGCGCGGCGGACCTATAGCGGTGTCGAGGGGATCGCGATGCAGGATGCCTCGCTGCAGGAGAGCATGGGGCCGATCATGGATCGGTCTCGCGAGCATCTGGTGTCGACGGACAATGGGATCATCATGGCGCGGCAGCGGCTGATGCGCGCAGTGCGGGCGCTGGAGCAGGGCGAGCCGCCGCCCGGGATTGATCCGGCGACGCATCATGTCCGTTCCGCGGCCGTGGTGTTGCCGCGCGAGGCGGCGTTCATCGATGCGGCGCGGGATGCGCTGACGGCGCGCCGTGGCGTGCCGCCAACCTCTGTGTGAAGGAGTCATTATGGCCTGGAAACGCATGGTGCTGGAGATCGGAATGGGCACCGATATTCGTGGCGCCGACTACACGAAGGCGGCGGTGCGGGCGTTGCGCGACGCACTTTGGCACAACTCGCTGAGTATCGCCGATGCGGTCGGTCTGGATGTGGACTCGATGCGCGTTGAGGTGACGATCGGAGTGCCGAAGCCGGAGTTGGTGGACAAGGCGCAGGTGCTGGCGATCCTGCCGCATGGCACCGGGACGGTGAACGTGGTCGAGGGTGGGCTGGAGATCCCCAATGATGCCGGGACGAACTCCACAGTGCTTGCTCACGCCGCCGCCGTCGTGCGGCTGGATGTTTGAAGGGGGCAGGTCGTGGCGAAACGGATCATCCTTGAAATGGGCAGTGGCAATGACCTGCATGGCGGGGACTACACCAAGGCCGCGCTGCGGGCGGTGCAGGACGCGCTGCATCATAGTTCGCTCAGCTTTATCCGGACGTTCGGGCTGGATTCTCGCACGATGCAGGTGGAGGTGACGATCGGGGTGCAGCAGCCTGCCAAGGTGGATGTGGAGAAGGTGAAGGCCTCGCTGCCGCATGGGACGGTGACGGTGAAGGTGGTTAAGGGCGGGCTGGATGTGCCCGATGAAACGTCCAGCGATATCGCGGTGATTGCCAGTGCGGCAGTTGCGGTCCGGATGGAACTGCCGCAGGCTGGCAAGGCGTAGATGGCCGGGTCAAGCCCGGCCACAAGGTGGGAGAAAGTCCAATGTCGAGCTACGAATATACGACGCAGGATGTTGAATATCTTCGCCATGGTGATCGGAAGTTCATGGCGCGGCTGTTCAAGCCACACGGCAAGGGGCCGTTCCCGGCGATTGTGGAAGTGCATGGGGGCGCGTGGTGCAACGGCGACCTGAACGAGTGCCAGATCTACGGTGAAGGTTTTGCACGCGCCGGATTGGCGGTGGTGGCAATCGATTTCCGCCATGCGGGCGACGGGTATCCGACGTCGCTGGCAGATATCAACTATGCGATCCGGTGGACGAAGGCGAACGCATCGGAGCTGAATTCGCGAGCCGATCTGATCGGGATCGCGGGGCAGTCGAGCGGCGGGCACCTGGCGATGCTGTCGGCGATGCGGCCGAATGATCCTCGGTATGCGTCGATTGCGTTGCCGTCATCGGCGCCGGCGGTGGATGCGACGGTGCGGGCCGTGGCGATGCTGTGGCCGGTGATCAATCCGCTGTCTCGCTATCGGCATGCGCTGCGCGCGCGGGATTCGGCGAACCCGCCGGCCTGGGTAGGCAACATCCCGTCGCGGCATGATCTGTATTGGAAGACCGAGGCCAACATGGCCGAGGGCAATCCGGTGCTGATGCTGGAGAAGGGCGAGAAGGTGGTGACGCCGCCAGCGATCTGGATCCAGGGGCAGCCGGATATCGTGCATGACTATCGCGATCCGGATGCGCCGGTTGAGGGGAACGAGCCGCAGCGGTTCGTTACGGGCTACCGGAAGGCGGGTGGCGAGATCGACCTGCTGTACATTGACTATGCCAAGCGGCAGGGCGCGGGCTCGTTCGAGCCGGCGGCGGCGTTCTTCCATCGGTTCATCAAGGCCTGAGTGGCGTTGCGGGCGCAGCGGGGCCGGGATTGCCTCGCTGCGTTCGCAATGACACGGGCGATCAGGCTGCCGGCAGTTCGGCCAGCAGCCGGCCCAGCGCGGGCAACGGATCACGCGCACCCATGATGTGCATCATCGACCACAGCGCCGCGCCGTTGGTGGTGATGACCGGCTTGCCGAACTCCTGTTCCCATGCGGGCACGAACGACATGGTTGGGAAATTGCCGCCGGGGACGACGAAACAGTCGATCTCGGGGCGGTTGATGCGGGCGAAGGCGTCGCGCGCGTTCTCGGGGCCGAGCTTGCCGATCATGTAGGAGTCGGTGGCGGCGAAGCCTTCCAGCGCGACCACCGAGAGGGTGAACTTGCTTTCGTAGTAGTGCTTGGCGCGTTCGATCACCTGCTGGGAGTACGGTGAGACGATGGCGATGCGCTTGGCGCCGAGAGCGCGGACTGCCTGGCCGACCGCTTGCGCGGAGGTGATTGCGGGGACCTTGGCGGCGGCGGTGATGCGGCGGGTGGTGGTGGCGTCGTAGTCGTCGGCGAAGAGGCTGGCGGACGTCTGGGCGAGGCTGATGACCTCGACGCGCGCGGTGGCGAGGAGACGCGACTGATAGTCGATGTCCTCGTCCTTGCTGGGAGCGAACGGGCCGTTGCCGCTGGTGAGCAGGCGGCCGACATGGAACTGCAATGAAGGCGGCAGCAGGTGGCTGTATTCGATCTCTACTGTGGTGTTGGTGGAGGGGATGAGGACGCCGAAGTGATGATCCATGTTATTTCTCCCTTATTTCCTGGGCGAGCCGATCGTACCAGTGGGTCTGATCAGCCGGGGTGAAGTGGGCGTTGGCGCCGCTTGGGTTGGGGACGACGTAGCAGCGGGTGGTGCCAATGTGGATTGGTTGCAGGCCCAGGGTTGCGTCGGGCGATGTGGGGGCGAGCGCCCGCTGGACGTGGCGGTAGCCGGTCATGCCGTGGAAGCAGGCGATGGCCGGACGGTATTGGGCGAGCTTGGCGGCGAGGATGGCGACGCCTTCGGCCAGTTCGTTGGGGGCGAGGTCACCGGCACGGGCGGTCGCGCGCTTGCACAGGTCGGTGAAGCCGAAGCCGTGGCAGGGCAGAGACCGGTCGTGCTCCGGATTGAGTGTATCTACGCGGAGCGCATGGCGTGCCTGGGCACTGAGCGTGGAGCGCGAGAAGCAGGGCCAGAAGCGGTTGCTGCGCCGCGCGAAGTAGTGGCCTTGGGCGACCGAGTACAGCGACGGGTTGATGCCGACGAACACGACCCGGAGGCTGTGCCGCAGCAGGTCGGGCAGCGTGTCGGCTGGTGATGCTCTCGACCCCACGGGCGCATCCTGACACACTTTGGGCAAAGACGCAGGAGACGGCCATGAAGGTTGGCGTATCGCTGAGTATCCTGGCGCAGGCAGGGCGTTCGGATGTCGCGGTGTACAAGGAGCATCTGGAACTCGGCGACCTGGCGGAGCCGCTGGGATTCGATTCCATCTTTGCGCTGGAGCACCATTTCACCGGCTATTCGATGTCGCCGGCGCCGGTGCAGTTGCTGAGCTACTTCGCGGGGCGGACGAAGCGGGTGCAGCTGGGCACGGCGGTGATCGTGCTGCCGTGGCATGATCCGATCCGCGTTGCGGAGAGCATCGCGCTGCTCGATGTGCTGTGCGGCGGGCGCTGCCTGTTCGGGTTCGGTCGTGGCGCTGCGAGCGTGGAATATGCCGGGTTCCGGATTCCGATGGAGGAAGCGCGGCCTCGGTTCGTCGAGGCGGCGCAGTTGATCCGGCTGGCGCTCAGCCAGCGGGAGTTCGAGTGGCAGGGCGAGTACTATCAGATCCCTCGGACCTCGATCCGGCCGCAGCCGGTTTCGCATCCAGAGCGGCGGTTTTTCGTGTCCTCGGTGACGCCGGAGTCAGCGGAGATCATGGCGAAGCTCGGGTTCGGCATGATGGTGATCATGCAGAACGAATGGCCGAAGGCGGCGGAGGATATCGAGCGGTTCCGCTCGATTGCCGGCGCGGTGGGACATGTGCCGCCGCCACCAATCATCCTGACCAACGTCTCCTGCGCGGAAAGTAGGGATGAGGCCCATGAGAGGGCGATGCGCTATCTGGGCGCCAAGTGGGATTCGATCGACAATCACTACCATTTTTCCGATGGGCACCTGGCGACGGTGAAGGGCTATGAGGCGTACGGGAAGATGACGAAGACGTATGCCAAGATGAAGGAAGAGGCAGCGCGGCAGAAGGCGACGGAGTTCTACGTGAAGATACAGATCGTGGGGACGCCGGATGACTGCATCCAGCAGATCGCCGAACTGCGGGCACTGACGGGGACGGACCACGTCATCGCCGATTTCTCCTATGGCGGCATGCCGCACGAGGATGGCGAACTCAACATGCGATTGTTCGCTGATCGGGTGGTGCCGGTGCTGCAACGCGATGCGGCGTTCGCTGGCGTGCCGCAGCGGCGTGTGAGTGCCGGGCAGGAGGATGTGTTCGCGCCGGCGTGAAGTTCAGGCCCGGGTGGATGCGTCGGAGATGAAGCGAGCATCAAATGGATCGAGTAGTCGCAGCAGGTCGCGGAACCAAGGGTGCAGTAGCATGCTGAGTGGCGGTGCGACCAAGGTGATTTCGGGGCCTTCGCCGAAACTGCAGTAACGGTTCAGCATGATGCCGTGCGAGCTGACGATGGTCGCTTGAAGGTTGAGCAATTCCCATGCGTTCAGCGCCGGTGCGGGGCAATGCACGACCTCGTGTGGCATGAATGTAAAAACCCCATAACCGACGCTTACCGCGTAGGCGTGAGCATCGCCTCTCATCACGAAGATCGGGCTGGCCGAACTCAGGTTGTCGACGGCGACGAATTTTTGCTGCACCGGATCGTAGGCCAGCGTGCCTCCAGCCACAGCGGCTATGCGGAGATCGGCCATGGTGAGGCGCTCGAGGCTCTGCCGATAGGTGCCCGGCTCGGCACCCGTCGCGTCCACGTCTTTATAGGCGACAATGGATGTGGCGAGCGCAGGGAAGGCACGCGACACAGATTGCAGGATGTCGATCAGGGCAGGATCGAGGCGGTGCACGGCGTCAGAAAACTCACAACCGGGATAACCGAAGCCAGCGCCTATGAGTTTGTAACCACGCCGGCTGAATTCGTCGCGGGAGATGTAGCTGTGGTGAGCCTCGTACTCATTGCGACCAGTGAGGGTGTCGCCGCCGGGGCGGAAGTCCGGAAAGTTGGGGGTGGAGAGTATCACGCGCTGGCTTGCGGCGGCTTCCAACACGGCAAACGCGCGATCCACGTCCTCGGGTTGTAAATGTTCGATCACTTCGCAGGCCAGCACGGTATCCCATTTGCCATCGAGCGGTGCGGGCAACAGGTGATGCCAGACCTTGTGGTAAGTGCCTTGACCCGCACAGAACTCAACATTGGGAGCAAAGGCGTCGATGCCATCGACCTGGGGCGGCGTGTGAATGCCTGCCTCCCATGAATTGGAGCGGATGAGGTTGCCCCAGCGTCCGTAGCCACAGCCGACGTCCAGCACCGATCCGCCGCGCAGCAGGTTGATGACGATTGGGTCGAGGAAGGTGGGAGAGGAGCTCATGTCACCGTGCCGCTTCACTGTGATGCTGTGAAATTAGCCTATGACGCCGACATTGAGCAGCCCGCCTCACGCGTGCAGGTTCTGTTGCCGCGTCTCGGCCGGAGACGCAGACAATCGCGCCGTGATGTGTCATCATCCACAGGCGCCTTGACCATGTTGCGCGTTCCTCATTGGAACCGTGACGTGGGAGATGGATAACTCGATAGGGATGCTGTAAGCCAGCGTGGTTCGGCGTCGAGGGGGAACAATGAAGGGTCAACTTCTCTGGCTTCTGCCACTGGCTGGTATCTGCCTCTCCTTGCCAGCGCAGGCGCAGATCAGTCCATTTCGCGGCAGCAAAGGGACGCCATTGAACAACGCTGATATCACCGCACTTACCGATGCCACCAATCGTCTGCTTGATCGGCCACAGCTGGTGACCGGCGGCACTGAGCCGTGGAGCAATCCGCAATCGGGCGCGAGCGGTACATTAACGGCCGGCAATCCGCTGAAACGTCATGGACTGAGTTGTCGCTCCGTGCAGTATCTGCTGATCTTTCCTCCGCCTAACCCCCAACGCAACCGCACATTGGTGTGGTGCAAGACAAAAAATGGCTGGAAGATTGGCTGAACCTTCGGTTCGAGATTCAGCCCTGATAGTCGGAATCGACACGAACCTAGTCCGGCAAGGACACCTGATCGGCGGCGGCATTGCGTCCTCCTGTTCGTCAGGATGGTTGCGCGACAAGGCGGACACAAGCTGAATTCGTGATGCGAAGGCCGCGGTTTCAGTTCTTCAGCAACCGCGACACCCAATCGGACACAGCATCGCCGCTGCTCATGCCGGGTTCCACAAGGCCGTCAATCATAAAGGTTGGCGACACGTGGATGCCGTTCTGGCGAGCGTATTTGCAGTGCCATTTGACCTCGCGGTCAAGGTCGGGGATCGCGAACGCGGCGGCGAGCTCAATGCCGCTGTAGTTTTCGATGCGGGCGATGATGTCGTTGGGCGTGGCGTCCATATTGGGGCCACGGCAGTGGCGTTCGAATTCGAATTCCTCGCGATGTGCGGCGACGGCGGCCATGACGGACTTTGCCGCTTCCTTGCCGCCCTGGAGCGTGGAGGCGGCGAGGATGCAGCGCACAATCACGCCGGAATACATGTGCCAGGGCTGCGACTGGAGGCGAATTTTCAAGGTGATGCGATCCTCGCCGGCTTGCGCGAGCAGCTCATCGACCTTTCCGAAGGCGCGTGCAGAAAACGGACAGGTGGGTTCGAGAAAGATCTCGAATATGCGTTGGCCTTGACCCCAGACGAGAGGATCAGCGTGCCAAGTGGTCTGGGTCATCTGGGCTTTCCTATCGGGCCAGTTCGGGGCAGAGTTGCGTCAGCTTTCTTGGAGGAGGAGGAGCCGTATGTTCAGCCATATCATGGTCGGGAGCAACGATATCGATCGGTCAAAGAAGTTCTACGACGCCGTGTTCGGTGCGATGGGTGCAAAGCCTGGCACCGTGGATGCGAAGGGACGGCTGATCTATGCGCATAATGGCGGGCGCTTCATGGTGAGCAAGCCGATCGACGGACAGGCCGCCTGCTGTGCCAATGGCGGGACGGTAGGGTTCACAATGAACGGGCCGGAGCAGGCGGATGCCTGGCACAAGGCCGGCGTTGCCAATGGTGGCAAGTCGATCGAGGATCCGCCGGGCATTCGCCAAGGTGCCGCCGGGCCGATGTATCTGGCGTATCTGCGCGATCCCGATGGCAACAAGCTATGTGGGTTTGCTCGGGTGCAGGCGTAAGGTCTGGTGAGATCGCGGCTACGAGGGGTCGCCCGAGCGGGCAGCCCCTCTAGCTCAAGGCACGGACGTGGCGTGACGTCGCGATCGCGAGTCAGCCTAGCGTGGTTTCGCGACACGGCGATGGGGCATCGAAAAGCTTCTCGAACGTCCTCAGCGTGGCCGTGAGTGACGACGATCATTCGTTAAGAATACGAACCGGTCACTAAGGCTGGGAGCTACTGGCACGACTCAGATGCCGAAGCCGACTGCTGCCGCGCCGTAGCGAGGACTGCCGCCACGACACAGTAACCTTCTCGCCATTGAGCACGATCAAATGGGGCGTGGCCTGGCGGAGGCTTCTGGCTGCAACGCAATCACCGGGCTAATGTCCTCTTGCGTTCGATCAAAGCAGGAGGGGAAATCATGTCACGGATACGCTCAGGGCTGGCCGCTTGCGGTCTGGCCCTTGCAGCAATGCTGCCACTGGCCGGCGTTGCCCGCGCACAGAACGAATTGAAGAGCCCAACGATGGACGCGATCAAGCAGCGTGGTCAGCTCGTCTGCGGCATCGACACCGGCATCCCTGGATACGCGTTTCAGGACTCCAAGGGTGAATGGCAGGGGCTGGATGTCGCCTATTGCCGTGCCATTGCCGACGCCCTGCTTGGATCGCCGGACAAGGTCAAGTACGTCGGCACCACGTCGAAGGTACGGTTTTCGGTCCTCGCATCCGGCGAGATCGACGTGTTGATTCGTGATTCCGAGGTGACCTTCATCCGCAACACGCAACTCGGTCTCGATGAACCTGCCTTCAACTTCTACACTGCCCAGACCTTCATGGTGCGCAAGAGCCTTAACGTCGCGCATGCCAAGGATCTGAACGGCGCGACGATCTGCCTGCTGACCGGCACGACGCTCGAGACCAACATCGCCGACTACAATCGGGCGAATAACATCAAGATCAATACGCTGCTGTTTGACAAGCCTGAAGAAGCCTTCGCCGCGGCCGATGCCGGACGCTGCGACGGCTATACGGATGATGGCGGATCGGTCGCCGCGGCACGCTCCACAATGAAGAAGCCCGACGACTGGATGTTCATTCCGGAAACCATCGGCGGGTTGCAGGCGCTCGGGCCGTTCACCCGGCTTGGCGACCAGGCCTGGTCGAGGCTGGTGAAGTGGGTGCAGTACGCGATGGTCGAAGGTGAGCTGCTTGGCGTCACCAGGGCCAACGTCGACCAGTTGAAGGCCTCGACAAAAGATCCGGAGATGCGGCGCTATCTTGGTCTCGATGCAGATTTCGGCAAGCTGCTCGGCGTGGACAATGCCTGGGCCTATCGCATTGCGAAGGACATCGGCAATTACGGCGAGGTCTACGACGCGTACTTCGGTGACAAGGGCCTCGGGCTGCCGCGTGGCATGAACAATCTGTACAACAAGGGTGGCCTGTTCGTCACACCCAGCTGGAAGTGATGCGCTGACGTGGTCAGGAAGCCGTCATCACGCGCGCGGATCGGACAATGGATCTTTCTTGCGGTCGTGGTGGCGGTTGCCTGGTTCCTTGGCTCGATTGGTGCTGAGACCTCGGTTCAGCGGCATGGCGCGCTGGGCTTCGGATTTCTCGCCGACCCAACGAATTTCGACATCCCGTTCCGGCTGATCCCATGGGCCATCGGCGACACCTACGCGCGCGCCCTGCTGGTATGTGTCCTCAATACACTGCTGGCGTCTGCCATCAGCATCGTGTTGGCCACGTTGCTGGGTCTCTTGGTCGGCATCATGCGTCTGTCGGCCAATTGGCTGGTGCGCAACATCGCGCTCGGCTTCATCGAGCTGGTCCGCAACACGCCGCAGCTTGTTCAGATCATTTTCTGGTACGTGGCGGTGCTGCAGACATTGCCCGGACCGCGGCAGAGTATTGTGCTGCCCGTGGGAGGATTATTGAACGTCCGCGGCCTCTATTTACCGAGTTTCGTCGGCAACGAATTTTCGTCAACGTTATGGCCGCTGGCGCTGCTGCTGTTGCTTGCCGTGCCGTTCGTCTGGCGTGTGCCATGGCGGCGAGGCCTGCCGTTGGCGGCCAGATCGTTGTTCCTGTTGCCGCTCTCTGTGGTGCTGTTCGCCATCGGGGTCGATCATGCCGATCTGCCGCAGCTTCGCGGATTCAATATTGCAGGCGGCGTGCAGGTCGTGCCGGAGCTGGTGGCACTGTGTCTGGGGCTGTCCGTTTATGGGAGCGCCTTCATTGCCGAAATCGTCCGCGCCGCGATCCTGTCGGTGCATAAGGGCCAGCGTGAAGCCGCGCTCAGTCTGGGGTTGCGGCCACGCCTGGTGCTGTCGAAGATCATCCTGCCGCAGGCGTTGCGGGTGATGATACCCCCGGTCACCAGCCAGTACCTGAACATCATCAAGTCGAGCTCGCTCGGTGCCGCGGTCGCCTATCCGGAGCTGTATCAAATCTTCGCTGGCACCGCGATGATGCAGTCCAACCGCGAGATTGAATCCATCGCCCTGCTGATGGGCGTGTTCCTGTCGATCAACCTGATCGTTTCGGCATTCATGAACTGGTACAACCGTCGAGTGGCGTCGGTGGGACGATGAGCGACGTTACCGCCGGACGGCGCCTGACCATCCTGGCCAGCTTCCATCCTCGGCATGCCATCGACTGGGTTCGTGCGAACCTGTTCAGCTCGGTGTTCGACAGCATCCTGACGATCATCGTGCTGATCGTTGCCGCGCTCGTGCTGCCGCCACTGTTTCGCTGGGGTATCACGCACGCCACGATTTCGGGGACCACGCGGGCGGCTTGCACGGGAGATGGTGCCTGCTGGACCTTCATCCGGGTGCGTTTTCCGCGCTTCTTCTATGGCAGCTATCCGTCCGACCAGCGTTGGCGCGTCGATGTGGCCTTTGTTCTGCTGATTGCCTTTTGCACACCCGTCCTGCGTGACGGCGTGAGGCACAAATGGATATGGCTGCTCCTGCTGCTGATCGTGTTTCCGGCAATCGCGGCTGTGTTGCTGTGGGGCGGGGTATTTGGCCTTTCCTATGTCGATACCTCGCTGTGGGGCGGACTGATGATCGACGTCATCGCGTCGTTCGTCACTGTCGCAGGTTCCTTGCCGCTCGGCATCCTGCTGGCGTTTGGCCGGCGCTCGCAGCTCCCGGTGATCCGCGTCCTGTCCATCGGATACATCGAGATCTGGCGTGGCGTCCCGCTGTTGACGGTGTTGTTCATGTCGGCGGTGGTGGTGCCGCTGTTCCTGCCCACCGGCGTTTCCATCGATCGGCTGGTGCGCGCGATCGCCGCGCTGGTGTTGTTCAACGCGGCCTATATGGCGGAAGTGGTGCGAGGCGGATTGCAGGGCGTGCAACAAGGCCAGGAAGAAGCCGCCGCTTCGCTTGGGCTGCACTGGTTGTACACGCAAGCATTGATCGTGCTACCGCAGGCGCTGCGCATCATCGTGCCAGGCGTCATCAATACCGTCGTTGACTTGTTCAAGGACACCACCCTGGTCACCATCATTGGGTTGTACGATCTGCTGGGAACTGTGGAGCAAGCGCTGAAGGACCCTGCGTGGCTGGGCTTCGCCACCGAAGGCTATGTCTTCTCCGCGCTGGTGTTTTTCAGCTGCTGCTACGCGCTGTCGGCGTATGGGCGGAACATGGAGCGGCGTCTGGCGCGCAGGCAGTGACCCGCACGGGCGACAGCAGAGGATGGTGACCGGCTCGATCGTTCCATCGCCGCCATGGCGGATATCGCGGGGTCCCGCGCGTGCCGTATGGACAGCCATGCCAAGTTCGGCGAATCAGGGCGACTGAGCCGACCCAGGAGGAAAAGTCCCACAATGAGAACGATTGGACGCCGCAAGCTGCTGGCCAACGGCGGCGCGGCGCTCACCGCCCTGCACACTTCCGCCCGGGCGACGCCGGCTCTCGCCGCCAGCGACCGCGAGCGGGTGCTTCGGTTCGTGCCACAGGTCGACCTGGTGTCGCTCGACCCGCATTACAGCATGACCAACGTCACGCGGAACCACGCCGGACTGGTGTTCGACCAACTCTATGGAACCGACTCGAAGCAGCAGGCGCAGCCGCAGATGGTCGAGGGCCATGTCATGGAGGACGGCGGAAGGCGCTGGACGCTGACGCTGCGCGAGGGGCTGGTGTTCCACGACGGGCAGAAGGTGCTGGCGCGTGATTGTGTCGCCAGCATCCGCCGCTGGGGGCGGCGGGACGTGCTGGGGGTGGAGCTGCTGCGGATCAGCGATGAGATCACCGCGACCGACGACCGCACCATCGTGTTCCGTTTCAAGCAGCCGTTTCCGAAATTGCCGCAGGCGCTGGGCAAGCCGGGCGCCTTCATGCCGGCAATGATGCCGGAGCGGCTGGCACAGACCGATCCGTACAAGCAGATCCCCGAGGTGATCGGCAGCGGTCCGTTCCGCTACGTCGCCAGCGAACGGCTGCAGGGCGTGCGCAACGTCTACGCCAAATTCGACGGCTATGTGCCCCGCCCCAACGGGGTGCCCGATCGGGCCGCCGGCCCCAAGATCGTGCATTTCGAGCGGGTGGTGTGGACCACGATGCCCGACCAGGGCGTGGCGCTGGCGGCGCTGCAGACCGGCGAGCAGGACTGGTGGGAATTCGCCGCTCAGGACCTGCTGCCGGTGATCCGGAGCGATCGGAAACTGCGGGGTGAAGTGCTGGAAACCGAGGGCAACATGGCCTTCGTCCGGTTCAATCACCTGCAGTCGCCGTTCGACCGGCCGGAGATGCGCCGTGTCATCCTGCGCGCGCTCAACCAGGAGGATTTCACCTCGGTCCTGGGAGGCGGCAATCCGGAACTTCAGCGGGCGGGCACCGGGTTCTTCCCGATCGGCATGCCGGATGCGACGCAGGCCGGGCTGGACGCGCTGCGGCCGCGCTATACTGACGCACAGGCAAAAGCAGCGCTGGCGGCGGCCGGTTATGGCGGCGAGAAGATCGTGCAGATCTCGCCAGGCGACTATCCGAACGTGAAGAACGCCAATGACGTGCTGGCCGATCTGCTGAAGCGGATCGGGATCAATCTTCAGTATATCAGCATGGACTGGTCCTCGATGACCCAGCGGGTGATCAACAAGGGGCCGCCGGAGACCAGCGGCTTCCACATCCATGCGCTGAACGTGCCGTCGTTGTCACTGGCATCGGCACTGGTGAATTCGCGGCTGCGCGGCACCGGGTCCGAGGAGTCCGGCTGGTACAGCAGCGCGCGCTACGAGGAGCTGCGCGGCGAATGGCTGGTTGCCGATGAACCGGCAGCGCAGGCGCGGCTGAATGACGCATTGCAGCGGGAATGCGTGGAGACGGTACCGCTCGTGCCGGCGGGGATCACGCTGCAGCCGGCCGCCTGGCGGGCGGACCTGGACGGCGTGCTGACCGGGGTGCCGAAGTTCTGGAACGTGCGCCGGAAGGCGTAGGCGGGCGACCGTACCGGGGCCCGAACCGCTAACTGCTTCTTGGTTCCCGCCAAAATCCCATCCGCCCGCCAGAGGACACCAGGAGTCAAGCTCGCCCACGCGTGCAAGTTCCAGCGTGGCAGACTCGGTTGGTCGAACTACAACGGCTGAACGTAACAGGGACGACTGCGCTTGATCGCCCAACTCACCGGACGCGTCGAAGCGCTGGAAGACGGACGCTGCGTCATCGACGTGAACGGCGTCGGCTATCTGGTACACGCGTCCACTCGCACGCTCGCTGCACTGCCGGAGCGACCGGAGATCGCGCGGTTGCTGGTAGAGACGCATGTGCGGGAAGACGCGATCGTCCTCTACGGCTTCATCGACCCGGCCGAACGAGAGTGGTTCCGGCTACTGAACACGGTGCAAGGTGTCGGCGGCCGCGTTGCTCTGTCGGTGCTGTCGGCCCTCTCACCCGCCGATCTGGTGTCGGCGATCGCGTCAGGTGATCGTGGCAGCCTGACGCGCGCGCCAGGCGTGGGGGCGCGGCTCGCCGTACGGCTGCTGACGGAGTTGCGCGATAAAGTTGGAGCGATGCCCTCGGCTCCCGGGATCGCGGTGCCGGTCTCGCCGCCGCGGGGCACAGGCGAGGATGCGATGTCGGCGCTGGTCAATCTTGGCTACCGTCGGGTGGAAGTTCAGCCGGTGGTGGGGCGGGTGATCGGGCGATTGGGTGACACAGCGAGTGTGGATGCGGTGATACGTGAGAGCCTGAGGGAACTGGCGCAGAAGGCTGGCGGATGAGTGGGCGGCGGCCCCTCCCGGCCTCCCCCGCGGAAGAGGGCGACCGCGCCGTCTCGGCGGAGCGGCGCGAGGAGGATGCCGCAGAAGTCAGCCTGCGACCTCAGACATTGGACGAATTTGTCGGCCAGCGAGCGTCCCGCGAGAACCTTGCGGTGTTCATCGCTGCGACGCGGGCTCGGGGCGATGCGCTGGACCACGTCTTGCTGCACGGTCCGCCAGGGCTGGGGAAAACGACGCTGGCGCAGATCGTGGCGCGGGAGTTGGGAGTTGGATTCCGGGCCACCTCGGGGCCGGTGATCCAGAGAGCAGGGGACCTCGCCGCAATCCTGACAAACCTCCAACCCAGGGATGTCCTGTTCATTGACGAAATCCACCGCCTCCAGCCTGCCATCGAGGAAGTGCTCTACCCGGCGATGGAAGATTTCCAGCTTGACCTGATCATCGGCGAGGGCCCGGCCGCACGCTCGGTGCGGATCGATCTGGCGCCGTTCACGCTCGTCGGCGCCACCACGCGCGCCGGGCTGCTGGCGACTCCGCTCCGCGACCGGTTCGGCATTCCCCTGCGTCTGGTGTTCTACACGCCCGAGGAGCTGGAGCTCATCGTGCGGCGCGGTGCGGCGAAGCTGGGTACACCGCTGACCCACGATGGCGCGGCCGAGATCGCGCGGCGCTCGCGAGGGACGCCGCGGATCGCGGGGCGGCTGCTGCGGCGGGTGCGCGACTTTGCCGCGGTGGCGGGAGCGGGCGAGATCGACCGACGGATGGCCGACAGCGCGCTGACCCGGCTGGAGGTCGATTCGCTTGGATTGGACGCGATGGACCGGCGCTATCTGAAGCGAATCGCAGAGCATCATGCGGGAGGACCGGTGGGGGTGGAGACGCTGGCGGCGGCACTGGCCGAGGCGCGGGACACCCTCGAAGATGTGATCGAACCGTTCTTGATCCAGGAAGGGCTGGTGCTGCGGACCAGTCGGGGGCGGATGCTCGGGCAGAGCGGATGGCGGCATCTCGGCCTGATGCCGCCGGCGCGTCAGCCCGATCAGTTCGACCTGCTGCCTGAATGAATGGACATGCTGCCTCCATTCCGGCGGATGGCCGGCATCGCTACACGCTGCGAGTGTACTACGAGGACACCGATGCCGGGGGTGTCGTCTATCACGCGACGTATCTCCGCTTTGCCGAGCGGGCTCGGACCGAAGCGTTGCGGGATGCAGGTATTCCGCATGCGGAGCTGCTCGCAGATTATGGCGTGATGTTCATGGTGCGGCGGATTGAAGTGGACTATCTCCGTCCGGCCCGCCTCGACGACTCGCTGACGGTTGTAACCGAGCCGCTCGCGGTGGGCGGCGCGAGTGCGACGCTGCGCCAGAATATGCAGGGTCCGGACGGGTCGTGTGCGATACTGACGGTGCGACTCGCCTGCGTGAAGCCAGGGGACGGACGACTTGGGCGGCTGCCGCAACGTTGGCGTGCAGCGCTGACGGCTATGTGTAATGCGGCGGCTGCCGCTCGGAACGGGGAGTAGCTGGAGTGGATCGGGCAGTGGACGCGGCAAACCTCGCTGTGCCGGGGGCGGATCTGTCGCTGTGGGGCCTCTTTGTCGAGGCCGACATCGTTGTGAAGATCGTGATGCTCGGGCTGCTGGCGGCAAGCGTCTGGGTATGGGCCGTGGTATTCGAGAAGTGGTCCAGCCTGCGCAAGGTCAACCGTGACGCGGATGGCTTCGAGGATCGGTTCTGGTCGGGTGGCAGCCTGGAGGACCTGTTCGAGCATGAGGGCACCAATCCAGGGCATCCGATGGCGGCGGTATTCGGCGCCGCGATGGGCGAGTGGCGCCGTTCGGTCCGCGTGGCGGGAGCAGATATCAGCAGGACCTCGGTGCGCGAGCGGGTGGACCGGGCAATCACCGTGACCGTGCAGCGCGAGATGGATCGCATGGAGCGGTGGATGATTTTCCTCGCGTCAGTGGGCGCGACGGCGCCGTTCATCGGACTGTTCGGCACCGTGTGGGGCATCATGCATTCGTTCTCGGCGATCGCGGCGATGCACAACACGAACCTGGCCGTCGTGGCACCGGGCATCGCGGAGGCGCTGTTCGCCACGGCGATCGGTCTGGTGGCTGCGATCCCGGCGGTGCTGGCGTACAACAAGATCAGCAACGATCTGGCGAGGTTCGCATCGCGGCTGGAAGGGTTTGGCGCAGAATTCAGTGCCATCCTATCGCGCCAGAGCGAGGAGCGGGCGTGATGATCGGGGGCTCTTTCTAGAGATGGCCGCCACATTCAATGCGCGCAGTAATGGCCGTGGCCGGTATCGGCCGCTGTCGGAGATCAACGTCACCCCGCTGGTGGACGTGATGCTCGTGCTGCTGATCATCTTCATGGTGACGGCGCCGCTGATGACGTCGGGCGTGTCGGTCGATCTGCCGAAGACGGATGCGAAACCGATCAACACGGACAGTCAGCCACTGACGGTTTCGTTGAACGCACAGGGCAAGATCTTCCTGCAGGACCAGGAGGTACAACTCGCCGATCTGGTAACCAAGCTGCAAGCAATCGCGCAGAACAATCCTGATCGGCGTATATTCGTTCGTGGTGACAAGGACCTACCGTATGGGCGTATCATGGAGGTGATGGGCACTGTCACCCAGGGTGGCTTCACCAAGGTCGCGCTACTCGCCGAACAGCCGACGCTGACGCCCGCGTCGCCGCCCGTTCCGGCCGCACCCGCAGCAGTGCCCGCGCCAGCTGCGCCAGCCACCAGTGGCCAGACCAAGGGCCGCTAGGGAGTAGCGCAGCGTGCTGCAACGCGTCCTCCGCGGCACGGACAGACTGGACCGTCGGAACGAAGCGGTCAGTCCGACCTTGCGGGTCGGCGCGCTCATTTCTGGCGCAATCCATGTTGTCATTCTGCTCGTGCTGCTGATCGGACTGCCGTTCAGCAGGTCGCTGGAGCAGCCACCGGACGAGACTACGGTCGCCATGGTGTTTTCTGGCACCGCCGACAGTGCGGTGAAGGCGCCTGCGCCCGCTGCGGTGCCGGCAACCGCCAATACGCAGAACGCCAACCAGGCACCACAGGCAGATCAGCAGCCGAAGCCGCAACCGACCGAGGCACCACCGCCTCCGCCTCCGCCGCCACCCCCGCCGCCACCACCGCCGCAGGCGTCGGCACCGCCATTGCCCACGCCGCCGACGCCGGTTCCGCCGCCGACGCCGTCAACCGCCGCAGAAACCGCGCCGCCTCCACCGGCTTCGCCGCCAACGCCACAGCGGGCACAGCCGCCACTGCCCACGCCGCCGCTGCCCGTGCCGCCACCTCCCGTACCGCCACCGCCGGCGCCTCAAAGTGCGACTTCACAACCGAACGTGACAAAGAACCCGGCGCCGGAAAGCGATGCGCTGGAGAACACGTTGTCCAAGCTGCGGAGTTTGCAGAAACAGACCCAGCCGCCGAAGGCTCGCACCAATCCGCAATCGGGTGGCGCGCCGAATGGCGGGGGCAATCCGCTGAGCGATGACACCTCGGCGCTCTCTATGTCGCAGCGCGGCGCCATCGGTGACTACGTGCGGCGGTGCTGGAGTACGGATCCCGGGATGCTCGACCTCGACAAGATGCAGGTGCTCTTGACGGTGACCACTGATGCCAGTGGCGTGGTGCGGCGCGCTGTCGTGGCGGATGAAGATGCGGGACGTGTCGCATCTGGCATGCGGCTGCGTGTGTTTGCCGAGCGCGCTGTGCGCGCCGTGCTGGACCCTCAATGCTCCAACCTGCCGCTGCCGCAGAACATGTTGGGGCAGACGCGTACCTTCACATTTCGATTCCGACCGTGAGAGGACTCACTTGAGGAAAGGCTCTGACATGATCGATTTTCCGCTCCCATACCTTCGTCGCCGTTCACTGCTCGGCGGTGTCGCCGGAACCGCTGCGCTGTTTGGTTCCCCAGACATGGTGCGTGCTCAGGCTGCCCCGCCCCCACGCGGGCAGGCTGCTGGAGCACCGGGTGGCGGACAGACCGCCGTCATCGACGTCAATCGCGCGCGCACCGATCCGATTCCGATTGCGTTGCCGGCATTGTCGGGCAGCGATGGTACCTCGGCGCAGCTCGGACAGGACATCATGGGTGTCGTGACAAGTGACCTTGCCAATTGCGGGCTGTTCCGTCCGGTCAATCCCTCAGCGTTCATCCAAGCCTCGGCTGCGGCTCCCGGGGACGTTCCGAATTTCGCGAATTGGCGGGCGATCGGCACACAAGCGCTGGTGACCGGACGCGCTGAATCGCAGGGCGGTGGGCAGATCCGGGTGGAGTTCCGACTGTGGGACGTGCTGCCAGGGACGCAGCTACAGGGTACCGCCTACACAACCACTCCGGCCAACTGGCGCCGCATCGCACACATCATCGCCGACGTGATCTATGAGCGGCTGCTCGGCGAGAAGGGCTATTTCGACACCCGCATCTGTTACATCGCCGCGACCGGGCCGCGTGACCGTCGTACCAAGCGGCTGGCGATCATGGATCAGGATAGCGCCAACAATCGCTTCCTGACCGATGGCTCATGGCTGGTGCTGACACCGCGCTTCCATCCCGCGCGCGACGAGATCGCGTTCATGAGCTATGCCAACAACCGGCCGCGCGTTTATATCTTCAATCTTGGCAACGGTCAGCAGCGCGTGCTTGGCGACTTCCCGGGCATGACCTTTGCGCCGCGGTTCTCGCCGGACGGCAACAGCGTGGTCATGTCGGTGATCAATGGCGGTGGATCCGACATCGTGGTCGTTGAGCTTGGCAGCCATGCGTCGCGGCGGCTGACCAATTCCGGCGCGATCGACGTCAGCCCCTGCTACAGCCCGGACGGGTCGCAGATCGTGTTCAATTCGGACCGCGGGGGTGACCAGCAGCTCTACATCATGGGCGCGGGCGGCGGTGGCGCGAAGCGCATCAGCTTCGGCTCCGGCCGCTATGCGACGCCAGTATGGTCGCCGCGTGGCGATCTGATCGCGTTCACGCGATTTGGCGGCGAGGTCGGCAACTTCGCTATCGGTGTCATGCATCCTGACGGTTCCGGAGAGCGGATCCTGTCCGAAAGCTTTTCGGTAGAGGGGCCGACTTTCGCGCCGAACGGGCGGGTGCTGATGTTCTGGCGGCAGACGGCGGCTCGGGACAGCCGCGGCGCCGGCTTCTCGTCACGCCTGGTGTCGATCGATATTACCGGCTTCAACGAGCGGTCGGTGGAAACCCCCACGGACGCTTCCGATCCGGCATGGTCGCCCCTGGCAGCCTGAGCGGCGCACGCACCGGTATGATTGATATGTAAAAACACCGGTTCTCGCGAACTTGACCGGGTTCAATGCAACCAGCTAATCGCATTCTGGGGCGGAACGGATTACCGTTGCGCCCTCGACTTCAGTTCTGCGTACCACGACACCCCCAATCAGGGACGGACCCACAATGAACTTCAAGATTCTCGGCACAGCAGCCGTCGTCGCCCTGCTGGCGGCGTGCTCGAACCAGAACACGACCGCCTCGACCGGGGCGGGTGCCTCGACCGCTGGCCCTGTCCCGGGCAGCGAGGAGGACCTCGTCGCCAATGTCGGCGATCGCGTCTTCTTCGCTTTCGACAGGTCAAACCTCGCGCCGGACGCGCAGGCGACGCTCGACAAGCAGTCGGGCTGGCTGGGCAAGTACCAGCAGGTCAACGTTCAGGTGGCCGGAAACTGCGATGATCGCGGGACCGAGGAATACAACCTGGCGCTTGGCCAGCGCCGCGCCAATGCCAGTCGCGATTACCTGGTGGCCAAGGGCGTCGCCGCTTCACGTATTACCACGATCAGCTACGGCAAGGATCGGCCGACAGCGATGGGCGACAACGAGCAGGCGTGGGCGCAGAATCGTAACACGATCACATCTGTTCGCTGAGCTTCGGCTGGGCTGAGTTGATGCGATCCGAACCGGCGGCCCGACGGCCGCCGGTTTCGTTTGCGCGCTCGCTGCCATATCACCGCCCGCGTTTGGCGTAAGAACGCCGAGTCCGGAGGCATCGCATGAATATTCCGTCGGGAATTCGACCGATCCTGGCTGCTGTCGCGCTAATGTTCGCGGCGATGCCTGCATGGGCGCAGGTGGAAAGCCGCGAAGGAATCGCGTTGCAAAACCAGATCCTGGACCTGCAGCGCCAGGTGCAGGGAATGCAGGCGCAAGCCGGGCGCGGCAGCCCAACCAATCTAGGTGGCGGCTACTCGGGGCCACCGCCTTCGACCAGCAGCGGCGACCTCGTGGCGCAGCTGCTGTCACGCGTCGGCGCGCTGGAGGACCAGGTACGGCAGCTCCGCGGCCGCGTCGATGAGTTGCAGAACCAGGCGGACCGGCAGTCCGCGGATTTGGCGAAGAAGATCGACGACCTGGCATTCCAGATGCAGAACCCTGGCGCCGCCGCGCCACCGCGCACTGGGCCAGTGCCGCGGCCGGCGCAATCGCAAACCATATCGCCGCAGCCCGGGGCGCTGAGCCTGGCGGCGCCGCAGCCGATGCAGCCGCAGGCACCACAGCCGCCGCCCGCGCCAATAAAGCGGACGCCCGAGCTGTCGATGCAGGAAGGGAACGCGGCGCTGGCACGACGGGACTACACCGCGGCGGAGCAAGCGGCGCGTGAGGTGCTGATCAATTATCGGACGTCGCCGCGGGCGTATGACGCGCAGTTCCTGCTGGCACAGGCACTGACGGGACAGCGCCAGTTTTCGCAGGCAGCAATCGCCTATGATGATACCTACAATCGGTCCCGGCGGGGCGGGCATGCGGAAGACGCGTTATTGGGGCTCGCCAACTCGCTGGCAGCAATCAATGAGAAGAAGGCGGCATGCGACACGTTGGGCAAGCTGCGGGCGGAGTTTCCAACCCTCCGACCCGACCTGCGCGACGGCGTCGCGTCCGCTGCGCAACGAAGCGGATGCAGATGACGGACGGAGCTGTTCCACGTCACCCGTCCCTGGCGGGAGTTGGCTAGGGGAGGGGCCGGATTGGCTGTAAGGGAGGGAAATCAATCCCAGACCTTTATTCCCAGTTCGCTGCCGCGATGGCCAGGCTGGGCCCGTTTGAACCGAGGCCTCGGCTGGCGGCAGGCGTTTCCGGCGGCCCGGATAGCATGGCGCTGGCGCTGATGGCCGGCGCGTGGGCGCGGGAGCGCGATGGCACGCTGCTTGCCCTCATCGTCGATCATGGATTGCGTCCGGAGGCCTCCGCCGAGGCGGCGGATGCGGCGGCGCGTCTCAGAGCGCGCAATATTGCAGCGCGCGTGCTGCACCTGGACGATCTTGCGCGGGGCGCGGCGCTGGCGCAGCGCGCGCGGGACGCTCGGTTCAGGGCCCTGGCAAAGGCTTGCGCGAGCGAGGGTATCCTGCACTTGCTGCTAGGGCATCACGCCGCCGATCAGGCAGAAACTGTTCTGATCAGGGAACTGAGCGGCAGCGGGCCGACGGGATTGGCCGCCATGGCGCCGCTGGTCGAACAGAGAAACGTGCAAATTCTGCGGCCGCTGCTGGAGGTGCCCCCCATCGGCCTGCGGAGATTCCTCGAGGCTGAGGGGATCAGCTGGAGCGAAGATCCGTCCAACCGCGATCAGACAGCGCTGCGGCCGCGTTTGCGACTGCAACGGCGTGACCGTGACGGAACTGGACCGGCAACGACGTCATTGGTTGCGGCTGCCGCGGCGGCGGGCCGGCAGCGCACCCAGAACGACGAGGCGGTTGCAGCAGAGCTGGCGGAGCATGCTTCGCTGATGCCCGCAGGTTATGTGGTGTTGGATGGTCAGGTGTCGGCCGGCGCGCTCGCGGCACTGATCCAGATGATCTCGGGTGCTGTCTATCCGCCGGCGACACGATCTGTCGCACGCCTCGCCGTTATGATGAAGCCGGCAACCTTGGCGGGGGTTCGGCTGATGCGCGCGGGTCGGCTGGGGGGTGATTGGTTGTTGGTGCGCGAGACGCCAGCTGTAGCCATCCCGGCGGTGGCCGGAGCTTTGTGGGACGGGCGGTTTCGCCTGGTCGCGCACGCCGGCCTCCCCCCTGGGAGCATGCTTGGGGCACTGGGTGACGATGCGGCACAGCTTCGGCGCCTTTCGCGCCTGCCGGCAGCGGTGCTACGGACATTGCCGGCTTTGAGGCACAGCGGACAGCTTTGCGCCGTTCCGCATCTCCACTACCCTGACCGGAAGGCATGCGAAGGTATCGAGTTGTTATTTTCACCGTCCCGCCCTGCCGTAGCGGTGCCGTATCGCTTTGGGGATGCATGAAGGGCAGAGACGCCCTATGTTGTCAGAACGTCATGCTGGCCATTCACTGTTCATTGGTGTCTGGCTGGCATGCAATGATGGCGGGACCCGTCTTGGACCGCCCCGGGTGGACATGAGCAGAGAGACATGAGCAATTTCGGCCGCAATCTGGCTTTGTGGGTCATCATCGCACTGCTACTGGTGGTGCTGTTCAACCTGTTCCAGCCTGGCGCCAGCCACACAGCGGCAACTCAGGTCGCCTATTCCGACTTCATCAATGAGGTGAACGGTGGGCGGGTGCGCGATGTGGTGATCCAAGGCCGCACGGTTTCTGGCCAGCTCACCGACGGGCGCACGTTCCAAACTTATACACCGGAAGACTCCACCCTGGTGCAGCGCCTGACAGACAAGGGCGTGCGGGTGATTGCGAAGCCCGAGGATTCCGATGTCAACCCGCTGCTGCACTACCTGCTGTCGTGGTTCCCGATGCTGCTGCTCATCGGCGTCTGGGTGTTCTTCATGCGTCAGATGCAGGCTGGCGGCGGGCGCGCGATGGGTTTCGGCAAGTCGCGGGCACGCATGCTCACCGAGAAGCAGGGGCGCGTGACGTTTGACGATGTGGCGGGCATCGATGAGGCGAAAGGCGAACTGCAGGAGATCGTCGAGTTCCTGAAGGACCCGCAGAAATTCCAACGCCTGGGCGGCAAGATCCCCAAGGGTGTGCTGCTGGTCGGTCCTCCCGGCACCGGCAAGACCCTGCTGGCGCGGGCGATCGCCGGTGAGGCGAACGTGCCATTCTTCACGATCTCCGGTTCCGACTTCGTCGAGATGTTCGTGGGCGTCGGCGCCAGCCGGGTGCGCGACATGTTCGAGCAGGGCAAGAAGAACGCGCCCTGCATCATCTTCATCGACGAAATCGACGCGGTGGGGCGTCATCGCGGGGCCGGACTGGGCGGCGGCAATGACGAACGCGAGCAGACGCTCAACCAGATGCTGGTCGAGATGGACGGCTTCGAGAGCAACGAGGGCGTCATCCTGATTGCGGCAACCAACCGCCCCGATGTGCTGGACCCGGCGCTGCTGCGGCCTGGGCGCTTCGACCGGCAGGTGGTGGTGCCGAATCCCGACGTGAACGGCCGCGAAAAGATCCTGCGCGTGCACATGCGCAAGGTGCCACTGGCGTCCGATGTGGACCCGAAGGTGATCGCACGCGGGACGCCCGGTTTTTCCGGTGCCGATCTGGCGAACCTGGTGAACGAGGCGGCGCTGCTGGCGGCCCGCATCGGCAAGCGCGTTGTGGCGATGGCCGAGTTCGAGGCCGCCAAGGACAAGGTGATGATGGGCACCGAGCGCCGTTCGCTCGTGATGTCCGAGGCCGAGAAACGGATGACTGCCTATCACGAGGGTGGCCACGCCCTTTGCGCCATGCACGAGCCGGAATGCGATCCGGTGCACAAGGCGACGATCATCCCCCGTGGCCGCGCCCTCGGCTTGGTCATGAGCCTGCCCGAGGGCGACCGCTACTCTAAGAGCAAGTCGAAATTGCTAGCCGAATTGACCATGGCTATGGGCGGTCGTGCGGCCGAGGAGATCATCTTCGGACCAGACAAGGTGTCCAACGGTGCCGCCGGCGACATCAAGATGGCGACCGACCAGGCGCGCCGGATGATCACCGAATGGGGCATGAGCGACAAGCTCGGCATGATCGCTTATGGCGACAACAGCCAGGAGGTGTTCCTGGGACACTCCGTGACTCAGGCAAAGAACGTGTCCGAGGCCACGGCCCGGGAGATCGACGCCGAGATCAAGGACATCATCGATCGGGCCTACGCGAAGGCGCGACGGATCCTGACCGAGAATATCGAGGAACTGCACCGGCTGGCGCGTGGCCTGCTGGAGCATGAGACCCTCACCGGGGACGAGATCCGTACGGTGCTGCGCGGCGAACCGGTCATCCGCAAGGTGGTGGACGAGCCCGCGCCGGAGAGCCGGCGCGCGTCCGTGCCAACGGCTGGGCGGCCAGCGACCCAGCCGACGCCGCCCGCAGGTGGATTGGGGCCAGCGCCGCAGCCTGGCTAGCGGTACACCGCGCGCTATGGGTTCGTGATTGGGGCCGCGCGCCATCTCGGACGCCGCGGACGCACATGCGTCCTGACCACAACGGACCTCCCATTCTGGTATATGCTGCGGCACCAGCACCCGGTGGGCGAGAAAGATGCTGTTGGCAGTTCGGCTATGCGGGACAACTGAGGCGCCGTGGTTGCGCGAAGCGCCGAGCATCTTGCTGGACATCGTTTCCGGCCGTCTGACCCTGGTGAACGTGTGGGCGGCGTGAGGCACTGGGCGGGGCTGACACTCGACCGTCCGCGTGTCATGGGCGTGTTGAATGTCACGCCTGATAGCTTCAGCGACGGGGGCGACTTCCTGGACAATGGCGCGGCCGTTGCGGCCGGACTGGCGATGGCAGCGGCTGGCGCCGACATTGTCGACGTCGGTGGCGAGAGCACGCGTCCGTCATCGCAGCGCACGTCGCCGGAGGAGGAGCAGGCCCGCGTCATTCCGGTGATAGCGGCGCTGGCTCAGGCGGGATTGCGTGTCTCAGTCGACACCCGCAATGCATCGACGATGGCAATGGCACTCGATGCAGGCGCCGCAATCATCAACGATGTCTACGCGCTTCGGTTTGATCCGACGGCGGCGTCGCTTGTCGCGGCGCGCGGTTGTCCGGTGATCCTGATGCATATGCGCGGCACGCCTGCTGATATGTATGCACAAGCGCACTACGCCGACGTAGCGGGCGACGTGGTGCGCGAGCTCGGATGCAGCGTCGCGATGGCGGAAAGTGCCGGCGTGATGCGCGAGAGTATCGTCGTCGATCCGGGCATCGGCTTTGCCAAGACCGCCGGCCAGTCGCTCGAGCTATTGCGGCGCTTGCCGCAGCTGAATGCACTCGGCCTACCGATCCTCGTCGGCGTTTCGCGCAAGTCGTTCATCGGCGCAGTGACCGGGGAGCGTGATCCGAAGGGGCGTCTTGCCGGTTCGCTGGCGGCCGGCCTGGCAGCCCTGTCACGCGGGGCGTCAATCCTCCGTGTGCACGATGTTGCGGAAACGGTCGAGGCGATAAAGGTCTGGCAGGCGCTGACAATGCTTCCTTTCCCCGGGGCGCAGCGGCTAGATGATTGATCGGTAAGCGAGACGGAGATCCGATGACGCGCGTTAGGCACCTGTTCGGGACCGACGGAATCCGCGGTACAGCCAACAAGGATCCGATGACCGCGGAAATTGCGCTCCGCCTGGGCCAGGCGGCAGGCCTGTTGTTCACGCGTGGCAGCCACCGGCATCGCGTGGTCATCGGCAAGGATACCCGTCTCTCCGGCTACATGATCGAGCCAGCGCTGACCGCAGGGTTCATCGGCGCAGGGATGGACGTGACGCTGGTCGGACCGCTGCCGACACCGGCGATAGCCATGCTGACCCGGAGCCTCCGTGCCGATCTGGGGGTGATGATTTCGGCGTCGCACAATCCATTTGAGGATAACGGCATCAAGCTGTTCGGCCCGGACGGGTTCAAGCTGGACGACGACACCGAGAGCGAGATCGAGGCGCTGATGGCGAGCGACCTGCGACCGCGTATGGCGGCGCCGGCGTCGCTGGGGCGGGCCGCGCGCCTCGATGATGCGCCGGGCCGTTATATCGAGGTGGCCAAGGCGAGCTTTCCGCGCGGGTTGCGGCTCGACGACCTGAAAATCGTCGTGGATTGTGCCAACGGCGCGGCATACCGCGTGGCGCCGACAGTGCTCTGGGAACTGGGCGCGACGGTGATTCCCGTCGGCGTAGCGCCCGACGGGTTCAACATCAACCGCGGCTGCGGTTCGACCGTGCCTGACTATCTGTGCGCGCAGGTGCGGGAACACGGGGCACAGCTTGGCATTGCCCTGGACGGTGACGCAGACCGCCTGCTGATGGCGGACGAAACCGGCACGCTGATTGACGGTGACCAGATCTTGGCGCTGATCGCGCAGTCATGGGCCAGGACGGGGCTGCTGCGTGGCGAGGGCATCGTCGCCACGGTGATGTCCAACCTGGGATTGGAGCGCTTCCTCGCGGCCCAGGGACTGTGTCTGCATCGCACCAAGGTCGGCGATCGCTATGTCGTCGCACGCATGCGCGAAGGCGGGATGAACCTGGGCGGCGAGCAGTCAGGCCACGTGATCCTGTCGGATTTTGCGACGACCGGCGACGGATTGCTCGCCGCGTTGCAAGTGCTCGCGGTGATCGTCGAGCAGGACAGGTCCATCCGTGACGCGTGCCGGATCTTTACGCCGATGCCGCAGCTTCTCAAGAACGTGCGCTATGCAGGAAGTTCGCCGCTGCGAAGCAAGCAGGTTCAGCAGGCGATCGCCGATGCAGAAGCTTCGCTGAACGGCTCCGGGCGACTGGTGATCCGAGAGAGCGGTACCGAGCCGCTGATCCGGGTGATGGCCGAGGCTGATGATGAGGTATTGGTTGGGCGGATTGTCGATGAGCTGTGCGTGACGATCGCTGCCGCCACGCGTGTGAGTGAAAGCGCCGACTGATGCTCGGTCGTGTGCTGGTGGTCGCCGGGTCCGATTCCGGCGGAGGGGCTGGCATTCAGGCTGACATCAAAACGATTACGATGTTCGGCGCTTATGCAGCGACCGCGATCACGGCGTTGACTGCGCAGAACACGCTGGGGGTGGAGGCGGTGCATATCGCGCCACTCGATTTCGTGGCGAAGCAGATCGACGTGGTGATGCACGATATCGGCGCCGACGTCGTGAAGACCGGCATGCTGGCCGACGCGGCAACCATTGAGGCCGTGTGCGATGCGCTGGCGCTGCACGCGCCGGGTGTGCCGGTGGTGGTCGATCCGGTGATGGTGGCTACCAGCGGGGCACGCCTGCTGGCTGACGATGCACTGGCTATGTTGATGCGGCGCCTGATCCCGATGGCGCGTGTCATTACGCCGAACCTGCCCGAGGCTGAGGCACTGTCCGGAATGAGTATTCCCGATCTGGCTGCGATGCGGCGGGCGGCGGATGCGTTGCTCTCCTTGGGTGTGCCGGCGGTGCTGCTGAAGGGTGGTCACCTGGCAGGCGATCAGCTGGTGGATTTGCTCGCGACCGCCGATGGCGTCGAGGAGTTCGCCGCGCCGCGTATTGCATCACGAAACACCCATGGCACGGGTTGCACGTTGGCGAGTGGCATTGCCGCGAGCCTGGCGCAAGGGATGACGCTACGGGACGCAGTGGTCCGCGCTCGGGACTACGTGCGCGCCGCAATTGCCTCGGCGCCAGGATTCGGAGCCGGGCACGGGCCGCTCAACCATGCGGTGGGGATCGGATAAAGCCGCAGCGGTGAATGGGTGGCGGCGCCCGCGCGCACTTCGCATTCCTTCGCGCTGGGCGCTGTACTCATAACAAGTTGCAGCCGCATCAGCGGGCCGCCGCGCCGTGGCAGGGCAATGGACCTCGTCGGCCAGGTTTTCGGGATGCGGCTGACAGTTCGCTACCTCTGAGCCTGACGATCAGCCGTTTTGCGGCATTGCGATGAAGACCTGTTTGGTTGCGAAGGATAGCCACAAACGCCGCGTGCTCAGCCAATCGGCGCCGAGCAACATGTCCACGATCGGCACGACGCGCACCGGTGAAACCCAAAGCGTTGGTTTCATCGTGGTGACCGGGCCGACGCTGAGCGTTTCGAAGTGATGACGGCGCATGAAGACGGGGGCAGGTCCGATGCCAGAGCCGTTGCCGCTGGGGTCATGCGCGAGCAGTTCAGGCGTCAGGCCCAGGCGCGCCATGCCAGGCGCCGTGATGAGGCTGGAACTGGCGCCGGTGTCGATCAGCGCGTGCAGAGCGCTGCCATCGATCGACACAGGAATGACGAGAGCGGCGCCGGCGGGCGTGGTCGCTGGGATCGAGGCATATGTGGCGTGCCAAGGCAGAAAGCCAGTGCTGCATCCGCTTACGTCGTACAGCGTCAGTTGGCGGGCCGGGAAATCGATGTCCAGGTCGAACGGCGAGATGAAGTCACGGCCCAGCAGCCCGGCGATCGGGTGGCCCTGGACCGCGGTTATCGGCAATGGTCCAACGGTGACGCTGTTGTCGCCGACCAAGGTATGGCGCCGAAGGATCATCCCGCCGAGCTGCAGTGAGCGGGGCAGCGCGTTCGGCCGCTCCTCATAACCGCCGATGCCCAGGACGGTCGAGGCGACCCAATTGTCGCGGGCCACGCCGAGCTGGCGCACCGCGTCCTCGCCCATCAGCGTGCGTTCCGCACCCGTATCGAGGATAAACGTCGTTGGTGTGCCATTGACCTGGACGCTGACAAGCAGATGGCCATTCGCCAGGTCAATCGGAACGGTCGCCTGTGCTGTGACGCGACATGTCGCATGTGCCGAACTCAGCGTGGCAAGCAACATGAAGATGCATAGTCGGATCTGTCTCATTGGACTGGCTCAAGTATCCGGCCAACATGCCGGATGAGCCAGCCCCGCCGCTACCACACGGCCGGCAACGCCACCACCGCCACTGCCGGATCGCCGTGTCCGCAGAGCTGCGGACATGAGCGAGAGGTCCGCTGGCGGCTTCGTTCGTCTAGTAGTGCTTGTGTGGCTTGGTCGTGTGGTAGGACACCGTGTGTACCACCCGACCGTGGTATCTCGCGACTTGCGGCGCTTCGGCGACTTCCTCGTAAGTGTCCCAGCCTCGCTCGGTGGCCGGGCGGAGGTCGGACGGCGCCGGGTTCAGTACCGGTTTCGGTGCAGGGGCAATGGCGGAAGCCACCATCATGCCGTTGTCTGGACGATCGTAGATGAAGCCGTATGTCGGATAGACACTGCCAAAATCGCCGCTCTGGCCAAGCCCGACGCGCACCGCGGTCCAATCGTTGTTCTCAGATACGTCTACCACCGGAATATTCTTGGCGATGCCACCTTGCATGCCGGGGCCCCACCAATTGGCGTGATCGATCTCGATCTCCCGCGAATTGATGACGGTGCTGACGACAGCGACGTGGCCCAGCCGCATACGGCCGTTCGAACGGAACGTAAGGACGCTGCCTGGTTCGGGAACACTGCCGCGGGCATATACGCCAGCGGCGTTTTGCCACCACTCCCATGCATTACCGGAGACAGTGATTCCCGAAGCTGCGCGGGCATAGGGCACGCATGATATGGCCCCATGATATGCGTATCTGTTTGCGGGCCTGCTGCGACTGGCCAGCCGGACGTTATTATGTCGCGATTGCGCTGATTGCGCGGAAAGTCCAGCGTTCGCCTGAGCTCCGGTAAACTGACTCGCTACCGCAAAAAAAGTTCCAAAAAACAAAAATCTGGCGCCGGTTCCCCAACCCCGCATCGCGATTTGCTCCCCAACACGTTCCTAAGCTCTGTGAATCGCTAGCAACAGGGTTGCAAAGCTGACAACCCAGGGGGAGACACATTTCGTTGGTTCTGCACCACTTCGCCCATCCAACCCTGTGGATGAGTCACGTAATACGGACTGTTATCCTAAATGTTGGCTTTGTTCTCGATATGGCCGAATTGTAAAATGCAGTCTTATTCAGAGTCGGACGCCCGACTCGAATGAGTGACTGCGGCTCAGGCAGGCAACTCTGGATCACGCACCAGAGTGCAGGATTTCGATACGGCACGCGAAAGCCAGAGACGACCGAAGCGGTGGGGCAGCGACAACGATAGCCAATCCCGAACCCGCTGTGGTGTCTTTTTGGCCACAGTGTGGCATAGACCTGTGGCGATTGCTTCCGTGCAACAGCGAAGCCGTCAGTCAGGCTGCTTGCAAAGATGCTAACAGTCGCCGGAACGCGATGCGCCGGCAGACGCATCGCGTTCCAGCCAA
Organism: Acetobacteraceae bacterium; assembly: GCA_035492535.1. Classification (GTDB taxonomy): domain Bacteria; phylum Pseudomonadota; class Alphaproteobacteria; order Acetobacterales; family Acetobacteraceae; genus JAMXLO01. The sequence goes on from DATJJM010000053.1 coordinate 71,119, forward strand.
TGGAGCCGTAAGTCGTCCGTTACTTGCAGGCCGTCACCATGATTTCGACGAGGATCGACGGGTTCGCCAACTCGGCTTGGACACAGGCGCGAGCCGGAGCGCCGTCCTTCGGGAGCCACGGGGTCCAGACCTCGTTCATCGCGTCCCGATCCTTGATGTTGCGCACCCAGATCAGCGCCTGAAGCAAACGGGTCTTGTCGGTGCCATGCTCCTCCAGCAACTGATCGATCTGCGCCAGCACTTCAGCAGTCTGGCCTTTGATATCCTTGCTGGTATCTTTGGCAGTAACACCCTGAAGATAGACGAAATTGTGATATTCAACGGCCTTGGACAGGATGGTGCCTGGGCTGGTGCGCTTGATGCTCGCCATTGGGCTGATCTCCCCGATCGATGCTGTTATCGGCCGGGTTCTAGGACATGCCGCCGACTCAGACCAGCGTCTTGCTGCCGACTTTAAACACCGCCGGTGTAGCCCCCGTCAGGGAGTCGTGGTGGGTTCCGCCGTATAAGTCGTGGATCGGTCCGTCTCGGTACCAGTGTTGCGGACGCAGTCGCTCACCATGGTGTCGTGGGCGTAACGGGCAGCCAGGCCGCGGTCAGTTACCCCTGGAGCGTAGCCAGTGGAGAATGGCACATCGCGGTTGGTGATCGTGTAGATCTGATCGCGATACCGGCGATCGTATACCTGATCCGCGTGCTGCCTGCAGGCGGCCAGCGTATCGGCGTCGGCGCGAGCTTGGCCGACCGGTGGTGGCGGCGGTGTGCAATATGCCAGGGCCAGCAGCGGCAAGCACAGCGCGGAGCGGCGGATCATGGCGTGGCTCCCGTCAGTCGTGGCCCGACTTGCCCCTCCAACGCTAGTCCGAAGGTGAAGCGTGATAGCCGGCCGCGGAAGCCCGCTTCGTCGAAAAGCGCCTCTGACGTGAGCGGGGCGCTGGCAGCGGCGCGCAGCAGAACAGGGTGAAGCTCTGCACCGTCGCGGCGGAGCAGGCAGAGCGAGTCAGCCCAACGCACGCGTGCCAACAGGTCCACCAGCGCAAGCAGGCGCAGGCAGACAGACAATCCATAAGAATTGCGCATACCGATCGTCCGATCCACCGCACCTGCCCAGCAGCATGCGTCGCGATCGGCAAGAGCCAGGTCGGAGAAGGAACCATCCTCCCGGCGGAAACGAAAGCCGCGAACCACACTCCAGCGGTGCGAAAGAGCGGCGTCCCGGGCAGCGTGCCAGGCACGCTCGAGATCGCGTCGGTGGACGGGCGGCAACTCCTCCGGTGGGACATCCACGAGATAGGTCAGCGAACCGTCGGGTGCGGTACCCACACGCACGGATGCCGGATGCTCGGACGGTTTCATCACTCCTAGGATGGACCCGAGGATGCTGTTGCGCCAGCCTGCGATCGTGGGGAAGAGGAGATTTCATTGTGGACGATCCGGCGAGACTGACGGCGACAGAAGCGGCGCGGCGGATCCGGGATGGGAAGCTCCGGTCAGAGGATCTGATGGAGGCGTGCCTGGCGCGGATTGCCGAACGCGAGCCGGCGGTGCGCGCATTCGCCTGGTTCGATCCGAAGGCGGCGCGGCGGGAGGCCGCAGCGGCCAAGCCGGGGCCGCTGCACGGATTGCCTGTTGGCGTGAAGGACGTTCTGGATACCGCTGATATGCCAAGTCAATATGGGTCGCCAATCTGGTCTGGGTGGCGGCCTCGGGCAGATGCCGCCGCGGTGGCCTGGGCGCGCGCGGCAGGCGGCACAGTGATCGGCAAGACGGTGACTACGGAGTTCGCCACTCGAAAGCCCGGGCCGACAGCGAACCCGCATAATCTGAACCATACACCAGGCGGCTCGAGCAGCGGCTCAGCTGCGGGTGTCGCCGATTTCTTCTTCCCGCTGGCATACGGAACGCAGACAGCAGGCAGTGTGATCCGACCGGCGGCGTATTGTGGGGTCGTAGGGTTCAAGCCCACATTCGCCACGATCAATCGGTTTGGCATGAAGCTCATGGCGGAGAGCCTTGACACTGTTGGAGTCCTGGCACGCAGCGTGGCGGACTGTGCACTGTTTGCCGGGACTGTGGCTGGGCGCGATTTCGGCGACCCCGCATTGAAACCCGAGCGGCCGCCGCGGATTGGCATTTGTCGCTCGCCGGCGTGGCATGAGGCTTCCTCGGAGACACAGGATCTGCTGATGCGGGTCGCCTCGGCATTGTCGCGGGCGGGGTCAAGCGTTGTGGATCGGGAGTTGTCGCCGGAGGTTGCGGCGGTGAGCGAAGCGCATGCGGTCGTTATGAATCATGAGAGCGGACGGGCGATGGGGTGGGAGCTTGCCAATGCCCACGAGCAGATCAGCGGGGGGCTTCGGGAGCGGCTGGAGTTCGGGCTTTCGCGGAGCGAGGCGGAGGTACGGGGTGCGCATGCAGTTTTCTTGGGGGCCCAGCGCGCATTCCCGGCATGCATGGAGGGGTTGGATGCGTTGGTAACCCCCTCTGCTCCTGGCGAGGCTCCGGTTGGACTCGGGTGGACCGGCGACCCGGTGTTCAATCTGATTTGGACCAGCCTGCATGTGCCATGCGTGACGGTGCCGGCTGGTGTGGGGCCGAATGGGTTGCCGCTGGGAATCCAGGTTGTGACAAGGATGGGCGAGGACAAGGAAGCGCTGGCCTGGGCGCAATGGGTCGCGGCAGCGGTTGAGTGAGAGCCGTTCGTTCAGCCGAGCAGCACTGAGCCCAACCTGGTCCTGGCGGCGCGGCCGGCTTCCAGCGACCGCGCGTTGACTATGGCGAGCCGGAAGCCGCCTGGAGGCATCGCGTGGTGCTCGGGCGCCTTGTCTTCATGGAAGGTGATCTGGACGCTGGAGACGCCGGGTGCGGCCAAGACCTCCTGCACCAGGCTGGCAGGCGGATGCCGGTAGCGGGGACCGTGGGGGCCGAAGAGCACGACGCTGTAGCCATCGGTACGGTCTGTGTCCGGGTAGGTCCACCGGCCGGTGACATGCAGGTCTATCACCGCCTCCACCCAGCCTTTACCATAAAGATCAGGCCATTGGTCGGCAAAGCGTAGATGCGCCTCGATGATCCGGCCGCCGATCGTTTCGAAATTCGCCATGCCGGTGTATCCGCGCAGGTGCTTGCGTGACCACGCGCCGCACCAGTCCTCGACCTCCGGCATGGGCGCAGCCTGAATCAGCCAATAGTCGAACGTGCCTCCAGGGGCGGTGACGCCCGTGGTGTGGCGCCACCAGCGAGGCTCCCCGTCCACCAAGGCGACGTCGGTACTCACATTGGGCCCAGTCAGCAGCGTGCACCAGAAGTGACCGGCGGTCAGGGCGGTGCCGTACTCCTCGGCCGAATTGATGACCTGGCTGCCGGTCCCCATTCCCCGAAGATTCATGATCGGCTTGGAGAAGACCGGGAAGGAAGGCGGCATCACGCCGTGCGGTGCAGCTTTCAGACCTTGCGATAGAGCAACCGATAGTTTGTCGTAAATCCAACGGTGTCGGGGAAACCATTCCCAGGAGTCCGGGTCCTCCGTCGAGATGCGGACGTCCGCCGGACATGGGATGTTCTCGAAGTACTGAAAGCGCCAGGGATCGGCTTCGCAAATGGGCACCGGGGGGTTATCCGACGCCCTCGGGCCGCAGGCGTTGGGGGAGCGTGCTGAGCGACTCCGTCGTGTCGAAGTCGCGCAACACCGCGTCGTCCGCCATTTCGACCTCAGCCACCGCTTCGATGTGCTGGCCTATGAGATAGCGCGCTCCAGAATCACCCGATATCTCCATGATCTCATGGAAAAACTCCCGGTCCCAGAGCATCGGGTTGCCCTGTTTGCCGCGGTAGGTGGGCAACACGATCAGGCGCCCTTCGTCCGGATCATAGACGGAGATCAGACGGTCGATCATGCGCCCGGTGACCAACGGCATATCGCCAAGGCAGACCACGGCCGCCCTGCATTCTTCCGGCACTGCGGCGATGCCGGCCTTCAGGCTGGCTGACAGACCCTCGGCGTAGTCATCTGCATGGACATAGCGCACCGGGCGACCGCCCAAGGCGTGTTGCACCTGTTCAGCCTGGTGTCCGGTCACCACCAGGATCGGGCGAGCGTTGGATGACAACACATTATCCACAACGCGTGCGATCATGAGCTTTCCGGTGCGGTCTGCGACCAGCAGCTTGTTGTGCGGTGCCATGCGGCGCGATCGCCCAGCCGCGAGCACGACAGCCGCGATGGTGGGGGCGCTGCGGGGGGCGGCACCGACGCGTTGCGTTGCCGGGGCTTTCTCGCGGGGCAGGGGGCGCGTGTCGATCTCCTTCAGCAGGCCGCCGACGCCCATGTGCATGATCTCGGTCGGACCGATCGGCAGATTGGCGAACAGGCGGCTCAACACGAAGTCGATGCCGTTCATCTTGGGGCTGCGGGCACAGCCGGGCAGCACCAAGGCAGGGCGGGTGCCGATACGGCCGAGGCAGATCAGGTTTCCAGGGTCCACGGGCATGCCGAAATGCAGGATTTCGCCACCGGCACGCACAATGCCCATAGGGCCTACGTCGCGCTTGTCCACCACTGCGGAAGCGCCCACCACCAGCAGCAAGTCGGCTCCCTGTGCGATCAGCGCCTCGAGCGCCTTGCCAATCGGTGCTTCCTCGTGTGGAGCGTGGAGCGGCGGCAGCAGCGTGCCCGTGAGTTGCGTCACGCGCTGCTCGGTGGCGGCGATGGTCTTCTCGGTGACGCTGTCCTTCAGGCCAGGCAACTCCGTTACCACGAGGCCGACCTTCAGGTGGCGGAACGGGTACAGCGTCAGTGGAGAGCCGGTTTGCCGCACCAGCGCCTCTGCCACCGCGAGCACGTTGCCGGGGACAGCGAACGGGATGATCTTGACTGTCGCCACCAGGTCGCGTGGCGCCACCACCGCGTAGTCCGGCAGCGTCCCGATGGTGATCGACTCGTCGATCGTGTTCAGCCGGTTGATGATCGCCGCATTCACACGCAGCAGGCCGGGTGCCTCGGCGGTCAGGTTGACCCGGCCGGTGGCCGCACGTGTGCGGGCGAGCAGCGGCGAAATCAGCGGCTGGGCGAGCCGATCGGCGGCAATGTCCTCCGGCACGTCGCCTGGCTCCAGCCGCGCCACGATGACCTCCGCGCGGCCTGCTGCGCGAAGGGCGGCGAGAGCGTCTTCATCCAGCACCGATCCTTTGCGGACCATGCGTTCGCCGACGCGCTGCGAGTGCGCCATGATGGCGCCGCGGGCTTCGTCCAATGGAACCGGGCCGAATTTCATGCGGCCAGCGGCTGCCTTTGAGGCAAGGGGGCCCCGCGGCGGACCGCAACGAGCTCGGCGATGATCGAGAGAGCGATTTCCGGAGCCGTAACCGCCTCGATGTTGAGTCCGACCGGGCCTTGTATGCGCTGTAGAGCATTGTCGCCGTGGCCGAGTTCGCGCAGGCGCTTCAGGCGCGCGGTGTGAGTCCGGCGGGAGCCGAGCGAGCCGATATAGAAGGCCCGCGATTTCAGGGCTCGGTCGAGGGCCGGGTCGTCGAGTTTCGGGTCGTGGGTCAGGGTGACGACGGCGGTCCGCGAGTCGGGCTTCAGTTCGTCCATCGCCTCGTCGGGCCACGCGGTGGAGACTGTCACATTCGGGAAGCGCTCGTCGGACGCGAACGAGCGGCGGGGATCCACCACGACCACGGCGAAACCGCATTGGGTCGCGAAGGGGACGAGAGCCTGCGCGATGTGCACGGCACCGACCACAATGAGGCGAAGAGGCGGATTATGCGCGTGGAGGAACCAGTCGGCGCCATCCACCTTCACGGTGCCGCTTTCGTCAGACTGCAGGACCTTCTCGGCTTCCGCGTTGAGCGCCGCGGGAGCGGATGGATCGGGGAGCAACCGCTGATCTCCGTCTGGGAGGCGGGTAGCCAGGACGACAGGTCGCTTCTCACGCTTGGCGGACTCGAGAGCGGCGAGGAGCTCGGGTGTCATGGTGTGGCTCCAACCGTCACGATAGCTTCTCCACGAACACCTTCACCTTGCCACCACACGCCAGCCCCACTTCCCACGCCCGCTCGTGCGTCACGCCAAAATCGAGAAGCTGTGGCGCGCCCGTATCGATCGTCTGCATGGCCGCATCGGCTACGGCGCCTTCGATGCATCCTCCAGACACGGAGCCGGCCATTTTCCCGGACTTGGTCACGGCCATCTGGCTGCCGGCCGGACGGGGCGAACTTCCCCACGTTTCCGTCACGGTGGCCAGTGCCACCTGTTCACCGGCAGCGCGCCAGCCGGCGGCGGTGCTCAGTACGTCCTCGGTTTCCGCGATGTTCATGATGCCATCCTTTCAGGCTCTCTCGCCGGCGCCAAGAGCGTTCGTTGACGCGTCGGGCGAGACAGCAGATCGACCAGCGCGCGCAGGCTGGCCAAGTTATGCACGGGACGGAAGTCGTCCACGTGGGGCAGCATTGCGCGTATCCCCTGTGATTTTGGCTCGAAACCGCTCCAGCGCAACAGCGGATTGAGCCAAATCAGCCGGCGGCACGAACGATGCAGCCGGTCCATGTTGTCTGCGAGACCGTGGGCGCCGTCGCGATCGAGCCCGTCGGTGATCAGCAGCACGATCGCACCCTGCGCCAGCACCCGGCGCGCCCAGAAGCGGTTGAAGTTCTCGAGGGCCTCGCCGATTCGCGTGCCGCCGGACCAGTCGGGGACGATGTGGGAGACCATCTGGAATGCGACTTCCGGGTCGCGAGCGCGAAGTTGCCGCGTGACGTTGGACAGCCGGGTACCGAACAGAAAGACATGCACGCGATCCCGCTCGTTGGTCACTGCATGCAGAAAATGCAGCAGGATCTGCGCGTAGCGGCTCATCGAGCCGGAAATGTCGCAGAGCACGACAAGCGGCGGCGGGCGCGTGACCTGACGTTCGCGCGCGATCGTCAGGATTTCGCCCCCCTGACGCAGGCTTTGCCGGATGGTACGGCGCAGGTCGATGACAGGGCCGAGCGGGTCGGCCCGTAGCCGACGCGTACGGCGCAGGTCGAGCGGCAGCACGAGCCGGCGGATTTCGCGTTTGGCTTCGGCGATTTCCTCCGCGCTCATCGCCTCAAAGTCCATGCGTTGCAGGTGTTCGCGATCGGATACGGTGAGCACCGCGTCCATCACTGGCGGTTCGTCATCCCGCGGCTTGGTCTCGCGCGGCTTGGCGAACGCCTCCGCGACGCGGCGGCTCCCGGGCGGTGGCCGCTCCGGACGCTTGTCCTTCTGCGCGTCCAGAAGAGCCATGGCCACAGCTTGTTCCGCGGCGGTTGGATCGCGCCAGAACAGGTTGAACGCCTGATCGAAGACGTCCTGGTGTTCGTGACGGTGGATCATGGCCGTGCACAGTGCGGTGCGCACCTGGCTGCGATCGCCGATATCGATCAATGACAGCGCCTGTTGGCCAGCGAGCGTTTCGGCCGGGCCGACCGGCAGACCCGCACGACGCAGCAGCCTCGCGAAGTGCATCACATTGGCGGCGAGGCTGGCTGTTTGCGCGTCCATCGCCGCACAGATGAACGCGCCGTGGGGTGGATGCAAGAGATAGCAAGCGCCAGGCGGAACCGGGCGTGAGGCCGGACTCGCTCAGGCAGATCATGATCCTGGTGAATGTCGGGCCATTCCTCGCCCGCGCAGCATCGACCGATAATGGAGTGCCGGCGATGGCTGCCAGCCTTGGCGTGACGATATGTCCGGAGTGGTGCCTGTAAAGCTAGGACGGCTGATTGCCTATCAGCTGTTGCAAGCGTTCCAGCGCGCGATCGCGCAGCCCGATTGCATTCAGCGCCGCCAGTGTTTCCGCCAGGTATTCGCGGCACGTGCCGAGCGCGCCCGACGCGGACCCCAGACGCGCGGCAATCGCTTGCTCGTCGAGCGGGCCGGCATAACGATCGTGCAGCCGATTCGCGACGAAGGTGACCGCTCGCACCGGACCGTTCTTGGTCTGCACGGTCACCCAGCGTGAATTGTAGGCATCCGTGAACATCTCGCGTCGCCAAGCCAGCAGCAGCTCGTTGCGCGCCTCAGCCGCAGCGATACGGAACAGCACGCCGGCACAGCTTCCTCCGCGGTCAAGCGCCAACATCAGGCCAGGGTTCTCCGGCGAGCCGCGGCCGGCATGCAGCCACAGGCAATAGCGACGATGCCAACCGCGCACGATGCCAGCCTGGCGCTCGACGAAGTGCAGTGCGGGGTTCCACATCAACGAGCCGTAGCCGAACAGCCACGCATCCTCGCCCGATGGATGTTTGGCGAGCGCCGCATCGAGGTCGGCCTGGACCTCCTCATCCGAACGGAACACCGTACCGGCCGGCAAACGCTGGCGAACCGCGGCGAGAAGCGATCCGTCGCGCAGCCTTTCCCTGGTGATAAGCGATCGCCAGTCGGACGGCTGCTCGCTCATGCGGCTTGCTGAGCGTCCGCGACCAGCTTTGCCACCTCCGTGCCACGCACCTTGGCGATGTCGTCCTGATATTTGAGCAGCACGCCGAGCGTCTCGTCCACTGCGGCTGGTGCCAGTTCGGTCTGGTTCAGATAGGTGAGGGCCTGCGCCCAGTCGATCGTTTCGGCCACGCCGGGCAGCTTGAACAGCTCAGAGCCGCGCAGCTTTTGCACGAACGCGACCACCTGGCCCGCGAGCTGTTCAGGAACGCCTGGAGCCTTGGCCGCAAGAATGGCGCGCTCGCGTGCGGCGTCGGGATAATCGACCCAATGGTAGAGGCAGCGCCGGCGGATGGCGTCATGCACCTCGCGCGTCCGGTTGGACGTGATCACCACGGCGGGCAGCGTCTTTGCGCGCACGGTGCCGAATTCGGGCACCGTGACCTGGAAGTCGGCCAGCAGCTCCAGCAGGAAGGCCTCGAACGGTTCGTCGGCGCGGTCGAGTTCATCGATCAGCAGCACCGCCGGTGGCAGGTCTGGATCGATGGCCGACAGGAGCGGGCGGGCGAGCAGGTATTTCCGCTCATAGATATCGTTTGCGAGTTCGTCGGAATTGGTGTGCCCTGCCGCCTCGGCCAGCCGGATCGCCATGAGCTGGCGGGCATGGTCCCATTCATAGGCGGCGGCCGATATATCCATGCCGTCGTAGCATTGCAGGCGCACGAGGCGGCGCTTCAGGCCGGCGGCGAGGACCTTGGCGATTTCTGTCTTGCCGGTGCCGGGTTCGCCTTCCAGGAACAGTGGGCGCCGCATCGTCAATGCCAGATGCACCGTCGTCGCCAGTTCCTGGTCCGCGATGTAGCCCTGCGCGGCGAGCAGCCTCGCCGTATCCGCGACGGTCGCCGGCAGATCAGTCACTACAGCAGGCTTCCGATGATCAGCAGCAGCATGAGCAGGTAGATGAAGCCGCCGATCCAGAATGCCACGGGCAGGCCGAACGGCTCATCCGGGATGAGCGCGAAGACGCTGACCGACGAGGGTGGATTCGATGGCGGCAGCATCGGCCGGGCAACTTCCTGGCTGGGTGCGGACGGGTAGGCTTGCGGTGCCGGCGATGCGGCGGCTTCGGGCTGGCCAACCTGGCTGGAAAAGCGGTCGAAGAACGCGTCCGCCATCTGCTTGGCGGTGGCATCGATCAGCCGCGCACCGAGCTGGGCGAGCTTGCCGCCGACCTGGGCGTGCACCTCGTAATGCAGGATCGTGCCAGGACCGTCGTCGGCAAGGTTTACCCTGGCGCCACCCTTGGCGAAGCCGAGCACGCCGCCCTGGCCCTCGCCGCTGATCGTGTAGCCATTGGGCGGATCCAGATCAGCCAGATGTACCTTGCCGTTGAAGCGGCCGGACATCGGCCCGACCTTGACGGCCGCGGTCGCTTGCATCTCGTTGTCCGATAGCTTGTCCAGGGTCTCGCAGCCCGGAATGCTGGCCTTGAGCACCGCCGGGTCGTTGAGCGCCTGCCAAACGGCTTGCCGCGGCGCGGCGATCCGCCGCTCGCCTGTCATGTCCATTCGACCAAATCCCGTTGTGCGCGGCGGACGTTACTTGCAGGGTCAAGGGCATGCAACCGACGGCGGCTTCATGGGTCTGGGCCATTCCTTTCGCAGGCCTGCTTGCCTCAATGGCCGCGTTCCCGATCGTCGCGCCGCGGTTTTGGCATCGGCGGCTCGGCGTCGTCGCGCTGTTCTGGAGCCTGTCGCTGATCGTCGCCGTGGCGCTGGTGTCGGGCATCCAGCCTGCACTGGCGGCGATCTGGCACGCGATGGTCATCGAATACCTGCCGTTCGTAACGCTGCTGCTGGCGCTGTACACCGCCGGTGGGGGCGTGCTGCTGCGCGGCGGGTTGGCTGGCACGCCGCGGGGAAATACCGCCATGCTGGGAGCTGGCATGGCGATGGGCGCCGTGATGGGAACGACTGGCGCCTCGATGGTGCTGATCCACCCGTTGCTGCGTGCCAATGCGCACCGTCGGCGCAAGGTGCACCTGGTGCTGTTCCTGATCGTATTGGTGGCCAATGCATCAGGGGCGCTGACGCCGCTCGGCAACCCGCCGCTCTACATCGGGTTCCTCCACGGCGTGCCGTTCTTCTGGCCAGCGCGTCACCTGGTCTTGCCGCTGTTGTTGCTCAGCAGCGTTCTGCTCACCGGCTTTTTCCTCCTCGACCGATATTTCGCGGCCTCGGAGCCGCCACCGCCAGCCCCCGAGCGCTTTCGGATCCGCGGGGCCTGGAATCTGGCGTTGATCGTGCTGGTCGGGATCAGCGTGTTGGGCCAGCCCCTGTTGCCTTCGGCCAGCGTCACCCTGTTCGGCCAGGCACTTGGGGTGGCACAGGTCATCCCGATTGCATTGTTCCTGGCGGTAACGGTGGTCTCCGCCGCGCTCACACCGCGGGCTGTCCGGCAGGCGAACGATTTTGCGTGGGAACCGATGATCGAGGTTGCGACCCTGTTCGCCGCGATATTCGTCACTATCGGGCCTGTCATCGCAATTTTGCAGCCAGGGCCCCACGGAGCGTTGGCGAGCGTGCCGTGGCTTGGTCTCGGCACGAACGAGCCCTGGCCTTTCGGCTATTTCTGGCTGACCGGGATGTTGTCGGCCTTCCTCGATAATGCACCAACCTATCTGGTGTTCTTCGAGATGGCGGGCATTCGGGCGCCGGCGATGACCACCTCTCAGACGGCGACTCTGATGGCCATCTCGGCGGGCGCGGTGTTCTTTGGCGGGCTGACCTATATCGGCAATGCGCCGAACATGATGCTGCGTACGATTGCCGCCCATCGAGGCGTGAGGATGCCAGGCTTCTTCGGCTTCACACTGCTGGCATCCGCCGCTTTGCTGCCGGTGCTGCTGCTGGTGAGCCTCGTATTCTTCCGATAGCCGCCCACCCGTGAGAAACGCGCGTGCAACGGTTTCAGTGGTTCGGTTGGCTTGGTTTGTCCCATCACTACGCACGGAACCCGTACAGGCACCACATGCCTCATGATATAGCCCGGCTCTGGGGCAAAATGGATCGCGAGGACGGATACGCCATCGCCGACGGTGGCCGGCGTCGCGCGCGCCGCTTGGCGGGTACTGTCCTGTTCATAGGCCTGTTGCTGCTGGCAGGCATCTGGTGGGTCATTCACGACATCGTCGTCGATGAGCAGCACAGGGCGATCAAGGATGCGGTCGTCGATGCGCGCAACCTGGATATAGCATTCCAAGAGGAGATCACGCGCATCCTGAGCGCCGATGCCGTAGCCATGAAAGCAGTCGCCGATCGGATGCGCGCCGAGCCCGGCCGGTTCGATGTCCATGCATGGGCGAGGGATATCCCTCTGCTGTCACAGGCGACGTTGCACGCCTCGATCATCGGACCCGACGGCAAACTGCAGTCATCGACTTTGCAGGAGGATCCCGGCCTGCTCGATCTGAGTGATCGCGAGCATTTCCGCGTGCATCTGGATGATCGCTTCAAGGGTATATACGTCAGCCGGCCGGTCCGGGGCCGCTTGTCCCATCAAGTCACGATACAGCTTTCCCAGCGGGTTGAGGCAGCCGATGGCAAGTTCCTCGGCGTCATCGTGTTCGCCTTGCTGCCCGAGCACTTGACCATGCTGCACCGAATGATTGACCTGGGCCAGCACGGTGTGATGGCAATCATCGGGGCGAGCGATGGCGTGATCCGTGCCCGCTTTGGCCCTGGCCAGGACGGAGTGAGGGGAACCGGGGTCACAATACCGGCGGAACGGCTCGGTGCCGATCGCCAGAACATTTTTGTTGACAACAGCGTCGTTGACGGTGTGCCGCGCCTCTATAGCAAGCGCCCTATACCGGGTTATGACCTTGTCGTCGTGGTCGGCCTTGGCCTGGATGAAGTGCTGGCGCCAGCGAAGGCAGAGAACGCGCGTGTAGTGGCGATCGGTGTAGCGGTATCGCTGTTGCTGTGCGGGCTGATCGGCGTACTGTCTTGCGAGGCATATCGGCGCAGCAGACGCGAAAGCGAACTGGCTGCCGCATTGCATCGCCGCGAAAAGATCGATGCCGAACTGCGGGCCAGCGAGGCTCGTTTTCGCGACTTCGCCAATCTGACCTCGGACTGGTTCTGGCAGCAGGACGCGGATTTGCGCTTCACTGATATTGGCGCAGAGGCACCGCTGCTCGGACCAAACGACCGGCGTCACATTGGGAAACGGCGCTGGGAGCAGAGTGATCTCGGCGATCCACCAGGGCATTTTGCCGAACATCGGCGGGCATGTCTGAACCACGAGCCGTTCCGCGATTTCCGCTACACGCGCATAAGCACTGATGGCCGTGTCGCCCATGTCAGCGTGAGCGGCGTGCCTCTTTTCAACGAGGCCGGCGAGTTCCTCGGCTATCGCGGGACAGGTCGCGATGTGACAACGGAAGTGGAGGCACAGGACGAATTGCGCGCCGCCAAGGAGCGGGCTGAGTACGATATCGAGACGTTGCAGGAGGCCCAGTTCGCGTTGCGTGAAAGCGAGCGGCGGGTTCGTGACTTCGCGGACACGTCTTCCGACTGGTTCTGGGAGCAGGATGCCGAACTGCGCTTCACCTGGATCAGTGAAACCTGTCCCGCGGTAAAGAGTGGCAGTCTTGCTTATCTGGGTGAACGGCGTTGGGACCTTCCTCCGAGCAGCCAGACACCCGAAGCAGCGTGGGACGAGCATCGCGCCACGCTCGCCGCGCGGCTGCCGTTCCGCGATTTCCGTTATGCCCTGCCGCTCGAGGATGGATCGCTGCTGTACGTGTCCGTCAGTGGCACGCCGGTCAAGGCTGGCGATGGGACCTTTCTCGGCTACCGCGGCATCGGACGCGATATCACGCACGAGGTGGCAGCGGCGGAACAATTACGTGCTGCCAAGGAGCGAGCCGAGCAGGCTGAGGAGACACTGCACGACGCGGTTGACAGCATCTCCGAGGGATTTGTCATCTATGACCGTGACGATCGTCTTGTGCTGTGCAATGAGGCGTATCGCAGGCTGTATCCTCACAATGCTGAATTACTCGTGCCCGGCGTGAAGTTTGAAGACCTGCTGAGCAGCAGTCTCGCCCGTGGCTATTATCCTGAAGCAGTGGGACACGAGTCCGAGTGGGCGGCGGAATTTATTCGAGCGCATCGGGCGGCAGACGATATGTTCGAGCAGCAGACACCCGGTGGCTCGTGGTTGCTGGTGTCGGAGCGGCGGATGCGCAATGGTGGGATTGCCGGATTGCGCATGGACATCACCGCGCTCAAGCGCGCCGAATTGGCCTTGCGTGAGAGTGAGGCCCGGTTTGATCGTGCGCAGGAAATCGCGCGCATTGCCAGTTGGGAACTGGACATTGCAAGTGGCGAATACCTGTGGTCTCGAGAAATGTATCGAATTCGTGGCCTTTCGCCTGAGACCTTCAAACCAAGACGTGGTAAACTTGCGCGATACCTGCACGAGGAGGACAGGTCTCATACGTATCAATGGCTGATCGACATGGAGCATGGCATCCAGCGAGAAGCTATCGATGTCCGCATCGTTCGGCCCGACGGCACGGTGCGCATCTGCAACGTCGAAGCTCGCCATGTGTTCGACGGCGACGGCAAGCTGCGCAAACTGATTGGTACCTTGCAGGATGTGACCGATCGCCGGCTGACCGAACAGAAGCTGGTGCAGGCACAGAAGATGGAGACCATTGGCCAGCTCAGCGGTGGCATGGCCCACGATTTCAACAACGTGCTGAGCGTGATCATCGGCAATCTGGATCTATTGAGGCGACGAACGATAAGTGATCCTGCGGCCGAGGAACTTCGTTCCGAGGCGGCGCGGTCTGCCCACCGCGGTGCGGATTTGACTCGGCGGCTGCTGGCCTATGCGCGACGCCAGCCACTGCGGCCACGCCGAACCAATGTCAACGATCTGGTTGATGGCATGGCTCGGATGCTCGGTCGCATGCTGGGTGAGAACGTCATGCTGAACTTGCGGCTCGATCGACAGGCCTGGCCGGTGGTGGTGGACGCCACGCAACTTGAGGCTGCGCTGAGCAATCTTGCCGCAAATGCGCGGGATGCCATGCCGAATGGCGGCCGCCTGGATATCACGACGCGCAACGTGCGGATCGATGCCAACTACGCCGTGCAGCACTCGGACGTCAGCCAGGGCGACTATGCCGTGATCGAGGTCAGCGATTCCGGCGAAGGTATTCCGCCAGACATCATCGGGCAGATTTTCGAACCCTTCTTCACCACCAAGAGTCCGGGCAAGGGTTCCGGTCTTGGCCTGTCCATGGTGTTCGGCTTTATCAAGCAGTCGGGCGGCCATGTCACCGTGGACAGTGAGGTCGGGTCAGGCTCGGTGTTCCGGCTCTATCTACCGCGTGAGGTGCATGCCGAGCGTGACACCGAAAATGCCCCGGACCCTGCTGCCGTACCTGGCGGCATCGAGACCATTCTGGTGGTTGAGGACAATGCTGACCTGCGGCACGTGACCGCTCAAGGATTGCGCTTCCGTGGTTATCAGGTGCGCGAAGCGGAGACGGCCGCGGCAGCGATCGACGTGCTGAAGGCACACGACGACGTGCGGTTGCTGTTCGCCGATTTCGTGCTGCCTGGTGGTGTCGATGGCGTCGATCTGGCGGCAGAAGCCGGCAGGCTGCGGCCGGGGCTGGCCGTGCTGCTGACATCCGGATTCCCGGACACGCGCGGTACTGGCAAAAGCGAGAAGGTAGTGGCGTCGGGCTTTCCTCTGTTGAACAAGCCATATCGCCACGATGAGCTTGCATTTGCCGTTCGTGAGGCGCTGGACGAGGGCCAGGTGGAATCGCTGCCGGCCGAGTGAGGCGCGCGGCGCGACTCAATTCGCGTGCCATCAGCCTGCCCAGGCTGTGGCGACCTTCCCGTATGCGACCGACGCGGGGAATGTGCGGGACAGCATGGTCCGCGCCGTCAGGATTGTGCTGCGATATCAAATGCTGCCAACTACAGCGGGACCCTCTAGTGGAGCACTCCCGATGACAAGTCCGGCTGGCGTAGCAACTGCCGAAGATCATCCGGTTCTGCACGCTACGATCGCGATCGCCCCCCAAATCCGCGCGGCGGCCGAAGAAATAGAACAGGGCCGAAGGTTACCGAAGCCAATTGTCGACGCGCTCAAGACCGCGGGCATCTTCGCTATGCCAATGCCCCGGGTATGGGGCGGACCAGAACTTGACCCGCTCACGCAATTCCGTGTGCTCGAGACATTAGCGATGGCAGATGGATCGGTCGGCTGGTGCGCCATGATCAACTGTGACGGCGGCTACATCACGGCGTTCCTGGACCAGGACGTGGCGCGAGAGATGTATTCCGATCTCCAATTTGGCACAGCAGCGGCAGCCACGCCGACCGGGCAGGCGGTGCGGGTGCCCGGAGGGTACCGGATCAGCGGGCGCTTCCCCTTTGCCAGTGGCTGTCAACATTGCGAATGGGTCTGGCTCGGCTGTGTCGTTTTGGCGGATGGAGCGCCAGTTGTGGACGCGAATGGTGTCCCTGCGACGCGGCAGTGTTTCGTGAACCTATCCCAGTGCCAGGTGCTCGACACATGGCATACCACAGGGCTGCGTGGGACCGGCAGCAACGATCTCCTGGTCAAGGATGTCTTTGTTGAGGCTGCACGCACATTCAGCTTCCAAGACCCCAATCTGATCCAGCGCTCTGGCCCGCTGTATGCGTTCCCTTTCATGTTCGCAAGCAAATCCGCTCCGGTCGCGTTGGGGATTGCACGCCATGCGCTTGATGCCCTGATCGACGCCGCGACGAATAAGCCGGCACGACGCTACACCGTCGGCGACCGCCTGGAAGCGTCCAAGATGATGTGCGATGACGTCTTCATCCAGGACGCGATCGGACGTGCGGACACGATGCTCACGTCTGCCCGCGCCTATCTGTTCGAAGTGATGGGTGACTTCTGGGACACCCTGGTCAACGGCCGGGAGCCAAGTCCCGCTCAGATTGCTCGCTTCACGACCACCCATACCTACGTTGTCGGCGCTTGCGTGGACGTGGTGCAGTTGGTGTTCAAGGCCGCGGGTGGGACGGCAGTGTATCAAAAGGGGCCTCTCGATCGCTGCCTGCGCGATGTCCTGACGATGAATCAGCACGTCGTCGGGACCACGAGAACCTATGAAATGGCCGGACGCCTGATCCTGGGCCTGGAACCGCTCAGGTGGCTGTTCTAGTTGGTGTCCAATAATGCTTTCCAGGTCCGGCGGATCGCGTGCCGGCCCTGGAATGCGCAATCCGGCATCATGCGACCACGCTGTTGCTTTTCCCTGCCATGGGCTATGCCGGCGATTTCCAAGACCGGAGCCGCACCATGACCTATCTGGTTGCTGACGACCTGCCGAACGCTCCCGCCGGCGAGCGGTTTCGCGCATTGCTGGCGCGTCCGGGAATTCTGCAAATGCCCGGGGCTCACAACGGCATGGCGGCCTTGCAGGCGAAGTCCGCCGGCTTCGAGGCACTGTATCTGTCGGGCGCGGCGATGACCGCGTCGATGGGCATTCCTGACCTCGGCATGATCACGGTGGATGAGGTGTGCTTCTTCGTCCGCCAGATCGCCCGTGCGACGGGGTTGCCGCTGCTGGTGGACGGCGACACGGGTTACGGTGAGGCACTGAACGTGATGCACATGGTGCGCAGTTTCGAGGATGCTGGCGCCGCGGCGGTCCACATCGAGGATCAGCTGCTGCCGAAGAAGTGCGGCCACCTGAATGACAAGAAGTTGGCCGATGCGCATGACATGGCCGCGAAGATCGCCGCGGCGCGGAAGGCGCGGCGTCATCTGTTCATCATCGCCCGCACCGACGCGGCGGCATCCGAGGGCATGGATGGCGCCGTGGCTCGGGCAAAGCTGTTCCTTGAGGCGGGTGCCGACGCGATCTTTCCCGAGGCGCTGACGACCGCGGAGATGTTCCGCACGTTTGCCTCGCGTGTCGATGCCCCGCTGCTTGCCAACATGACGGAATTCGGCCGGACGCCGTTCTTCACCGCGGGCGAGTTCCAGGAGATGGGCTACAAGATGGTGATCTGGCCGGTAAGCTCGCTGCGCGTGGCCAACAAGGCGCAGGCAGAGCTCTACGCGGCCATTGCCCGCGATGGCGGCACGCAGAAGATGCTGGAGCAGATGCAGACGCGCGCTGAGTTGTACGCGACGATCGGCTATCACGATTATGAGGCGCTGGACGCCAGCATCGTAACGACCGTGATCCCACAAGGGATGCCGCAGCGCTGAAGGATCGACCGCATGAAACGTCGTTCTCTGTTGACGCTGCTTGCGATCGCGCCGCTGGCCGCACGGGCACAGGCACCGGATATCACCAAGGCGCAGCCGGACCTGCCGAGGCAGAAGCTGGTCATCATCACGCGCGACGGCGCGCATCACGACTTCAGCGTGGAGATGGCGAACACGCCGGACCAGCAGACCGTCGGCTTGATGTTCCGGAAGAGCGTGCCGCCGGACGGCGGAATGCTGTTCGACTGGGGCAGCCCGCGAGATTCACAGATGTGGATGCGCAACACGCTGGCGCCGCTGGATATGGTGTTCATCAATGGCGATGGCACAATCCGCTCGATCGCGGAGAACACGGTACCGGAGAGTCTGGCGGTGATTGACAGCCACGGGCCGGTGCGCGCGACGCTGGAGCTGGCGGCGGGCACGACGGCGCGGCTGAACATCCGGGTGGGCGACAAGGTGCAGCAAAAGATCTTCGGTAACGCGGGCTAGGCGTGGCGGGTCAGCGCGATTCCCTGGCTCGGGAAAGCGTGGGTTTCAATGCACAGTGCTCGATGCAGTTGCGCCACCACCGCGCTCTCACTTCCAGCAAGGCAGCATGCGACAGGAATCAAACTGCAGCACCACCGGTTTACGCAGGCACCTCCGATATGGTAGCGCCTGCCGTCCGTCGGGGCGTGGCGCAGCCTGGTCAGCGCGCCTGTTTTGGGTACAGGAGGTCGTGGGTTCGAATCCCGCCGCCCCGACCAGCTTGATGGCCCAGCCAGGCCCGGGAAACATAGGTGAGGAACCATGCGCGCGCGTATCTACCAGCCACCGAAGACAGCCATGCAGTCCGGCTGGGCCGGCACGCATGAGTGGATGCTGGAGTTCGAGCCGGCGTCGCCTCGCCGCGCCGATCCGCTGATGGGCTGGATTGGCAGCAGTGACACCCAGGCCCAGGTGAAGCTGACATTTGCCAACCGCGAGGAAGCTGTGGCTTACGCCGATAAGCATGGCATTGCGTACGATCTGGAACTGCCGCAGCCGCGGCGGGTTAAGCCGAAGGCCTACGCCGACAATTTCCGCTACGGGCGGGTGGAGAACTGGACGCATTAGGCGGCGCGCAGGCGTCCCCAACCGCGCGCCAGTCCCAGTAGAACCACCAGCAGTGGCAACATCGCAGCCAGCCTGAACGTGTTGCCAAAGCCTGCGAGAAAGGCCTGCGCGTCCGGCGCGCTCCCCGCCCAGGTCTGGAACAGCAGCATCAGCACGGTGGCGCCGCTGACTGTGCCGAGCGTGCGCGTCATCATCACCAGGCTGCCGGCCACGCCGCGATCGGCCCGTGGGATCGATGCCGTGACAATATCGAAATAGGCGACCTGAAACAGTCCGACGCCGAAGCCTTGCAAGGCCATGGCAGCGGCAAGCGCGGGTACGTTTGGCACGGTGCCGGCAGTGCCGATCAGGATCTGGCCAATCGCCATGGCCGACGCCCCGATCACCGCTAGCAGCCGCGGCGCGACACGCGCGGCCAGGCGAGCCGCGAGAGGGGCGGCGATGACTGTGCCGCTGGGCGAGCAGGCAAGCAGCAGCCCGGTTGCGTGCGCGCTAAGGCCGCCGAAACGGGCAAGGTAGAACGGCACCAGCAGCAGTACCGAAAAGCCCGCGAGGTTCAGCGCGGCGTGGCCGGCATTCAGCAGCGAAAAATCGATATCGCGGAAGAAGCGCAGGTCGATGATCGGCCGCTCGGTGCTGCGCTCCTGCACAATGAACGCGGCGGTCGCTGCCGCGCACAGCATCGCCGCCAGCGCGGCCCAAAGGGCGCTGTGCTGCAACTGATTGAGCGCCAGCAACATCGCGCTGATCGCCAGCACCAGCAGCACGCCACCGATTGCGTCGAATTTCTCTCGATGCGTCGGCAGCGTATCGCGCGGCAGCAACCAGCCCAGCAGGAACGCCGCCAGGGCAATTGGCGCGCGGAACCAGAATACGGCAGGCCAATCGATCAAAGGCACCAAAAGCCCCGCGACCAACGGACCCAATGCCCCGCCAACGCCAATGGCCATTGTATAGATACCCAGGATGCGCGTACGCGCTGAGTCGTGGTGGAGACTGGTGGCGAGTGCCGGCCCGCAGCTCAGCACCAGTGCGGCGCCAACCCCTTGCAACACCCGCGCAACCAGCAATGCGGTGAAGCTCGGGGCCATCGCACACAGCACGAAGGCGACCGCGCTCCATGCGCTGCCGATCAGGAAGATGCGGCGATAGCCGAGCATGTCGCCCACCCGGCCAAATACAAGCATCAACGCGGCGTAGGTCAGGGTATAGGAGATGATGACCCATTGGATTGCCGGTATCGGCAAGCCAAGCGCGCGCGTGATGTACGGAAAGGCGAAGTTGACGGAGGAGTCGAACGGGACCACCAGCGTGCCGAGCGCCACCACCAGCACGCCGAAGCCCGCACGCGAGGCTGATGGTGGTGACGCGGCCTTAGACCGCCTTCTTGAGCGATGGCGACGCCTTGAAACGCACTGTCTTGCCGGCTTTCACCTTGATCGATTCACCGGTGCGAGGGTTCAGGCCCTTGCGCGCCTTGGTCTTGCGTACGGTAAAGGTGCCAAAGCTCGGCAGGGTGAACTTGCCTTCTTTCTTCAGCGACTTGACCACGGCGTCCATCAGCTCACCGGCGGCACGGTTCGCGGCGGCACCGGTCAGCGACGCGGACTCCTGCAGCACCTGGGCAATAAAGGCCTTTGACATTTGTCTCCTCACTCGATCGAGTTGCTTCTGCGGTGGTCACAGCAAGCCGCGACGCAGCGAATCGCAGCGTCGTTGCAACTTTTCTAGACGCAGCACGAGAGTTGCGCCAGCCCCTCTACAAACTTCGCAAATGGCAATGCGCCGTGTAGCGAGATCAGACGGGTTCGGTATCCAGCGCGTAGCCGGCGGCGCGCACTGTGCGCACGATATCCAGCTCGTCCCTGGCGTTGATCGACTTGCGCAGGCGGCGGATATGCACGTCCACAGTTCGCGGCTCAACGTGGATGTCAGGCCCCCACACGGCGTCGAGCAGTTCCTCGCGCGAAAACACCCGCTTGGGGTGGTGCATGAAGAATTCCAGCAGACGGAACTCGGTCGGGCCGAGATGGATCGCGCGGCCATTGCGCTGCACGCGATGCGCCGCGAGATCCATGGTGATGTCGTGGAACTCGAGATGTCCCTTCGTCGGCACTGCGTTGGTGCGGCGGAGCAGGGCGCGCATGCGCGCCAGCAGCGACTCCATTGAGAACGGCTTGGTGATGTAGTCATCGGCGCCGGTGTTGAGGCCACGCACGGCGTCCTGATCTTCCGTGCGTGCGGTCACCATGATGACCGGCAGGTCGCGCGTCGAAGAGCGGCGGCGGATCTGACGGCACACCTCGATGCCGGACATCTGCGGCAGCATCCAGTCGAGCAGCACAAGATCCGGTTGCGCTTCGGCAATCCGCGTCAGTGCCTCCTGGCCATCGGCGGCTTCCTCGACGCGGAAACCCTGCTTTTCGAGGTTGTAGCGCAGCATTGTGGCCAATGCCGCTTCATCCTCCACCACCAGTACAAGCGGCTTGGATAAGCTCGACGCGACCTCAGCCATGCTGTCCCTCACTCTCGTGGCCGTACCACTGCGTAGGCGGATGTATCACCCTTTGGGCGCGTTTCAGGGAGCGATTCGCCCTTCACCGCATAATACAGGTTCTCGGCAATATTTGTTGCGTGATCGCCGATCCGTTCGAGATTTTTGGCGATAAACAGAAGATGTGTACAGGGCGTGATATTACGCGGATCTTCCATCATATAGGTGATCAGTTCGCGGAAAATCGCGTTGTAGATATCATCCACCACCTGGTCTGAGCGCCAGACCTCCACAGCCTTGTCAGCATCGTTGTCGCCGAGCGCGTCGATGATGGATTTCAACTGTCCCTGTACCAGCGTCGCCATGTGGGCCAGGCCGGCGAGTGAGAACGGTGTGTTGAACTGCGACAGCACGATCGAACGCTTCGCCACGTTGGCGGCGTAATCACCGATGCGCTCGATATCGCCGGTGATCTTCAGGGCTGCGACAATGTGGCGCAGATCCGACGCCACGGGCTGGCGCAGCGCCAGCAGCCGGATCGCAAAGGCTTCGATCTCGCGTTCGAGCGCGTCGGCTTTCGGGTCTTCCTCCACCGCGCGCGTCGCGGCCGCCGCGTCGCGATGCAGGATGGCCTCGGCTGCGAGCGCGACCTGGTTCTCGACGATGCCGCCCATCTCCGTCATGAGATTGCGGAGCTTGTTCAGTTCCTGATCGTAGCTCTTGACCAGATGCTCCGGCACTGCTTCGGACATTTCGCCCTCCTGATCAGCCGAACCGGCCGGTGATGTATTCCTGTGTCCGCTTTTGCTTGGGAGCGGTGAACATTTGCCCGGCGGGTGCAACCTCGACCATTTCCCCCAGATAGAAGAACGCCACCTGATCGGCGCAGCGGGCCGCCTGCTGCATGTTGTGTGTCACGATGGCAATGGTGAAATCGTGCTTCAGTTCGTCGATCAGCTCCTCGATCTTCAGCGTGCTGATCGGATCGAGAGCGCTGGTGGGTTCATCGAACAGGATCACTTCCGGCCGCACGGCGATCGTGCGAGCGATGCACAGGCGCTGCTGCTGCCCACCCGACAGACCCATGGCGGACGTGGTGAGCCGATCCTTGACCTCTTCCCAGAGGGCGCCGCGGGTGAGCGACCATTCGACGCGCTCATCCATCTCGGCCTTCGACAGTCTCTCATGCAACTTCACGCCAAACGCGATGTTGTCGTAAATCGTCATGGGAAATGGTGTCGGCTTCTGGAACACCATGCCGATGCGCGCGCGCAGCGAGTTCAAGTCCATCGACGGGTCGATGATATTCTCGCCATCCATCATCACCTGGCCAGTGGCGCGCTGGCCGGGATACAAGTCGTACATCCGGTTCAGCACGCGCAGCAGAGTGGACTTGCCACAGCCCGATGGACCGATCATGCCGGTCACCTGTTTGTCGGGGAAATCAAGCTTGATGCTCTTCAACGCCCGGTTGCTGCCGTAGAAAAAGTCCAGATCCTGGATCGCAATGCGTGTCTCGTTCATTGTCGCGTTGGTTGCGCGCGCCTGCACGCCGCCGAAGCTGCCTTGCTTCCCCTGTGCTTGGCTCATTGTCGTGCTCACTGTCATCTCCCGCCGCGTAAAGCAAACCGTGCCAGAATATTGGTGGCAAGCACACCGATGGTAATGAGCAGCGCGCCCACCCAGGCGAGCTGCACCCAATCCTCGAAGGCCGAACCGGCATACTGATAAATCGTGACCGGCAGGCTGGACATGGGTGTGGTCAAGCTGCCGAGGGCAGATGAGTTGCCCAGGCTGGTGAACAACAAGGGGGCTGTTTCGCCGGCGATGCGTGCCACCGCGAGCAGGACGCCGGTCACAATGCCGTCCATGGCAGCGCGATAACAGATCAAAACGATCATCTTCCACTTCGGCGCTCCTAGGGCGACCGCGGCCTCACGCAGGCTGGGCGGGATGAGCTGGAGCATGTCCTCGGTGGTGCGCACCACGATCGGGATCACGATGACAGCGAGCGCAAGGCACCCCGCGATGCCGGAAAAGCCGCCGAACGGCTCGACGCAGATCTCGTAAATGAAAAGTCCGATCAGAATCGACGGTGCCGACAGCAGCACGTCGGACACGAAGCGGATGGCGTTGGCCAGGGCTGAATTACGCCCATATTCGGCAAGGTAGGTACCCACCATGAGCCCGATCGGTGTTCCGATGATCGTGCCGATGGATGTCTGGATCAATGTGCCGAGGATAGCGTTGAGCAGGCCGCCGTTCGAACCTGGCGGCTTTGTCACGCTGGTGAATATGTTGAGCGTCAGTCCGCTGCCACCCAGGTAGATCAGGGTGATCAGAATCGATGCGAGCAACACGAGACCGATCAGCGTGGCGAGCACACACAGCGCTTTGACAATGAGGTTCGTGCGATGCCGCCGGCGGCCGAGCGCTAGTGCGACCCTTTGGTTCTTGGCTGGTCCCGGAACGGTTCCGGCAGCTGCCGTGGTAGCGCTCATCTTATGCCTTCAGTCGTGGCCGCAGCAGGTAGCGCGAAATCGCCAGCACGATGAATGAGATGACGAACAGGATGAACCCAAGTGCCAGCAGCGAGGCAAGTTTCAGGCTGCCGGCAGGACTTTCCGGAAATTCGAGCGCGACGATCGATGCAATTGTATTGCCGGAACCGAACAGGCTGGTGGAGATGCGATCGGCGTTACCGATGACGAACGTCACCGCCATTGTCTCGCCAAGCGCGCGGCCAAGCCCCAGCATGATGCCTCCCACAACCGACACGCGTGTATACGGCAGCACGATCGAGCGCATCACTTCCCAGGTGGTGCAGCCCACGCCGTAAGCCGACTCCTTGAAGACTGCTGGAACGGTGTCGAACACATCGCGCATGGTGGCCGAGATGAAGGGGATGATCATCACCGCCAGGATCAAAGCCGCGGTAAACAGCCCGGTGCCGAATGGTGGACCGCCGAACAGGTCCTGGAGTACCGGAATGCCATCGAACGCATCGATCAGCGTCGGCTCGACATGTTGCGACATGATCGGGACGATGATGAAGAAGCCCCACATGCCGTAGATGATGGAGGGAACCGCCGCGAGCAGCTCAACCGCCGTGCCGACTGGCCGGCGCATCCAGTTGGGGGCAAGCTCGGTCAGGAAGAACGCGATGCCGAATGCGAGCGGCACCGCGAAGACCAGTGCCATTACCGAGGTCAGCACCGTGCCGTATACCGATACGGCGGCGCCGAAAACCTGGCGCACCGGGTCCCATGCGGTCGATGTCAGAAAGCCGAACCCGAACGCGCGGAAGGCCGGCATGCCGCCAAAGAACAGCGAAAGGATGATGCTGCCCAGTAGCAGCAAGACAAAGAAGCCGGCGGCAAACGCCAGACCGGCAAAGATCGGATCGCCGATGCCAATGCGCCGGCGTCCGGCACTGCTCATGGGATAGGCGGCTGCTTGCTGCACGTTGCTTGAAATCCTGCGAAGTGATGCGGTGGGGCTGGCTGGAATCTCCGGCCACGCCCCAAGTTGTTACATCGTGCCCGGAACTTCTTTCCACGCAGCGCGAATCGCATTGTGCACGCTATCCGGCAGCGGGATATAAAGAAGCTGCTTCGCGATGTCATCGCCGTGAGTGAAGCCCCAGTCGAAGAACTTCTTTACGGCGGCACTTTGGTTCGGGTCCTTCGGATCGGTGGGCAGCAGCACGAAGGTCGCCGACTCGATCGGCCAGCTTGCATCGCCCGGTTCGTTGTTCAGATCGATCGCGAAGTTCTGCACGCTGGTCCAGTCAGCATTGCTGGCCGCCGCCTGGAACGCGGCCATGGTCGGCGCAACATACTTGCCCGCCTTGTTCAGCAACAGTGTGGTGGTGAGCTTGTTCTGCTCCGCGTAGGCGCTTTCGTCATAGCCTATGCCGCCTTTGATCTGTTGCACGGTGCCAGCAACGCCATCACTGCCTTTGGCGCCGGCGCCGACCGGCCAGCTCACACTGGTGGACGAGCCGACCTTGGACTTCCACTCAGCGCTTTGAATGCTGAGATAGTCGGTGAACACGTAGGTTGTACCGGAACCGTCGGCGCGATGCACGGGAGCGATGGCGAGGTTCGGTAGCTTCAGGTCAGGATTGATTGACGTGATCGACTCGTCATTCCACTTGGTGATCTTGCCGAGATAAATGTCGGCAAGAATCGGTCCGGTCAGCTTCAACTGGTTCGCATTGATGCCCGGGATGTTGATGATGATGTCAATGCCGCCGACCACGGTCGGGAACTGCATCAGCTTGTGCGCAGTCAGGTCTGCGCTTTTCATCGGCATGTCGGAGGCACCGAAGTCAACGGTGCGGTTGTTGATCTGGTTGATGCCGGCACCAGAGCCGATCGCTTGGTAATTCAGCTTGATGTTGGTGGCGCCGCTCGCCGCTTCCGCCCACTTGGTGTAGATTGGTGCCGCGAATGTGGACCCTGCGCCGGTGAGCTGCGTCTGTGCGTGGCTGGGTGCGGCAAGGCCAGCAAGGCCGAGAAGCAAAGTGCCACCGAGAAGATGTTTGCGATTTTTCATACCCTGAACCCCGTCAATGTTTGGCCGGCAGTTACAAGGGGGAAGTGACAGACCATAGCTGACGAGCGACAGTCAAGGCCTCGGCGGCCCAAATATTGTTGAGGGATTGTAGAGGGGTGTGCCGCGCTATTACTGGTGGACGACCGCAATCTCCACCTTTGTCAGCTCGCGGGGCGTGCCAACAACTTGATCACATGTCTATGCATGAACCATAAACCTCGTCGGTGAAGGCAATATTGCAGTTCTGTGAAGGTTTTGTGACATACGCAGACGAACAATCCGCCGTCGCAGGCGGGCGATCGAGGCATGCTGGCCGACGGCGCCACATTACGGCAGCATCGCTGCTCCACCAATCAGACGGGATCTCCACCGCCTCATGACAACATCTATCGACGGCGACCGGCTGCTTCGCGATCTCTACGCACTGCGCAAGTTCGGCGAGTACAAGACCGGCGTGCATCGGCCGACCTATTCGCCGGAGGATATGGCATCCCGGCACTGGCTGGCTGACCGCATGCGTGATGCGGGCTTGCAGCCGGAAATCGACGGCATCGGAAACGTGATCGGCCGCGCGCCCGGCGATGGACCAAAGCTGCTGCTTGGCAGCCACGTCGAGACTCAACCTCACGCTGGATGGCTCGATGGCGCACTGGGCGTCATGTACGGCGTGGAGGTGGCACGCGCGCTCGGCGCCGGTATCGACGTCGCGGCGTGGGCGGACGAAGAGGGCCATTTCGGTTCATTTATCGGCAGCCGTTCCTTCTGCGGGCTTCTGCCGGCAACCGAAATCGATGCTGCCTGCAGCCGATCGGGCCTGTCGTTGCGCGATGCGCTGGCAGAAGCAGGATTAGCCGGGCGTCCGCGCGCCGGTGTCGATCCCGCGCGGTATCGCGGCTACATGGAGGCCCACATCGAGCAGGGCGCCGAACTCGAGGACACCGGCAAGCGTATCGGCGTCGTCACCGCGATCGTCGGCAGCCACCGCTTCCGGATCGACTTCAAGGGCGTGCAGAACCACGCGGGAACGACCCGGATGGCGATCCGCAAGGATGCCGGTGTCGCGCTGGTGAACCTGGCTGTGGCGATCTACCGGCGGTTTCCGGAGATCGCCGGTCCCCGCACCGTGTGGACCACGGGGCGGATCACGCTGGATCCGGGTGCTCCCAGCATTGTGCCGGGACATGCCGAGATGCTGTTCCAGTTTCGCGATACCGATCCTGCCATGCTGGCGAAGCTGGAGGCAGAGCTCGATACGTTGGTTGCGGAGGCCACGCGTGGTCCGTGCAGCGTGACGATCGCGGAACGGGGGCGCTCGACGCCGCAGATAATGGATGCGGGCTTCCAGGATGCATTGGAACGTGCGGCTGAACGCCACGCGCCCGGTCTGCATGTGCGCATGCCGAGCGGCGCGGGGCATGATGCGCAAATCCTGGCGGAACGCATGAAGTCTGCGATGCTGTTCGTGCCGTCGATTGGCGGCATCAGCCATCACTACGCGGAGAATACCAAGGACGATGACATCGTGCTTGGCTGCCAGGTACTCGCAGACGCGGCGGCGGAAATCCTGTCAGCCTAGGCACTGTTGCGCACCCACCTGTCGCCGCGCTTGTGATAGCTGCGTTTAACCGCCGCCCAGGCGACGCGGAAGCAACGTTCTTCGTCGCCGCCATACTCATCCCACGCATGATTGAACGCTTCCCGGAAGATATCCTGCGCGTGGGACGGAAGATGATCGGCGACCGCCGCCGGCAGTTCGTCATTTGCTGCGTACGGCATGGGCAATCCCCATTGCGTTGACCATGATCACCCGATGCACATAGCTTTCCTGCCGGCAACAACAAGCATTGGCATCATCACATGAACGATTTTGCCGGGAGGATCGCGGTGGTGACCGGCGGCGGCACCGGCATGGGCCGCGAACTGGTGCGCCAACTGGTCGCCGAAGGCTGCAACGTCGCCATGTGCGACGTATCGGCCAGTGCGATGGCGGAAACCCAGCTTCTATGCGAAGCGCAGCGCCTGCCGCAGGGACTGCGCCTTACGTCGCATCTTGCCGACGTTTCGGACGCGGCCCAGGTGGAGCGTTTCCGCGACGAGGTGGAGGAGCGGCAGCAGACCGATCGCATCCATCTGCTGTTCAACAACGCAGGCATCGGCGGTGGCGGGAGTATGATCGCCAACAGCCGGGAGGAATGGGAGCGCACCTTCAACATCTGTTGGGGCGGTGTGTATCTTTGCACACGGACCTTCCTGCCGATGATGCTGCGAGCGGATGCGGCGCATATCGTCAACACCAGCAGCGTCAACGGCTTCTGGGCATCTGTTGGACCGCGCGTGTCGCACACCGCGTATTGTGCCGCCAAATTCGCAGTGAAGGGGTTCACCGAGGCGCTGATGACCGATCTGCGTTTGCATGCGCCGCACATCAAATGCTCCGTCGTCATGCCGGGACATATCGGCACATCGATCGTGGCGAATTCCCGCAAGATCCACAGCGGCACGGATTCCGACAGCCTGTCCGCAGCGGAAATTGCCCAGGCGCGCCAACGCGCCGCGGCGGGCGGACTGGAGGTGACGAGCATGTCGGACGCAGATATTCAGAACATGGTGCTGGAACGCGCGCGGCAGTTTCTTGAGGATGCTCCGACCACCGCGGCCGACGCGGCAACCATCATCCTGAATGGGGTGAAGGCGGGACGCTGGCGGATCCTGGTGGGACATGACGCGCATCGCATCGACGAGCTTGTCCGGCAGTCGCCAGAGCAGGCCTACGAACTGGATTTCTTCGAAGCATTCGCAGGCGAAGTGGGCTGGCGGCTCGGCACGCCCACGGCGCCGAAGCCCGCCAGCCCAGCCAGCTAATCGATCGCCGCGTGTACCAGGTTCGCCACGCGATCCAGGCGTGCAGAGTGCCAGGGGTCCGGAGACACGTAGTTCGTCAGATAAGTGAACGACACGCCGCTCGCCGGATCGGCCCAGGAGTACGAAGACCCCACGCCGCCGTGACCGAAGGTGTCTGGCGCCCCGAGCGTGCCCAGGCCGCGGATACGATCACTCTCGCCGCGCACGTGCGGTCCGAGGCCGCGATGCATCGGGATGTCGCTCATTTGCGCATCCGGCCGTTCGCCGGTGTGGTTGCGCGTCACGTAGGCAACCAGCCGCGGCGAGAACAGCCGCACATTGCCGAGCCGCCCATTGCCCAGCAGCATCTGATAGAACGCTGCCATGCCGCGCGCCGTGGCGAAGCCGCCGCCACTGGGAAGCCCGGCGGCGCGGAACTCGGGCGAATTGTCACGCGGTTCCGGCGCGTATGTATCCGCGCAGCGTGACTGGATCTGTGTAGGCACGCCTACGTATATATCGTTGTCCAGACCCAGCGGCTCGATCACCCGCTCGCGGATCACATCGCGATAGTCCTGGCCGGTGACCGCCTCGATCACCATGGCCTGCACCAGATGCGCGGCCTGGCCGTGGTATTGCAGCTTCGATCCCGGCGTCCAATCCAGCGCGAAGTCGGAGACCTCAGCGCGCATGCGGGCATGGTCGGACCACGTGGCTTTCGTGACGTTGTTGGAGGGAAAGCCACCCTGATGCGTCATCACCTGCTGCAGCGTGATGTCGGCCTTGCCCCGGCAGGCGAACTCCGGCAGGTGGTCGGAGACCTTGTCCATGAAGGACAGCTTCCCCTCTTCCACCAGCGTCCACACAGCGGAGCTGGTCAGCACCTTGGTCTGGCTGAACAGCAGGAAGAGATTGTCATTGGTGGCGGGCACGCGTGTCGGCTCGACCTTCGCATCGCCATAGGTGCGGAACAGCGCAAGCTGGCCGTGGCGAGCAAGCGCGATCTGCGCGCCGGGATAGCGGCCTTCGTCGATGTGCTGCTTGATCAGCCGGTCGAGATGGTCCAGCGGTTTGGCGGCAAAGCCGAGACTGGCGGGATTGCTGGACGGCAACGGATATTCGCTGGGCATGACGCTTCTCCGGTGAAGGGGCGGGAATGCTAACTCGCTTCGATCGCCGGTGCCCAGCCGTCCTCCGCTGTTGCCGGCAGCAGCTCCCTGGGCGCGTGGTCCCGCTCCTCACCGTTGGTGATCAGCCGCTTGCTGTCCGGGGGAGGATCGGGTCTCATCTGCCGCAGGAACCATCAATGATAACGGGAGGATGACGGCGCACATGGCAGTCATCGGCTTTATCGGTCTTGGCAACATGGGTGCGCCAATGGCGGCCAACCTTGTGAAGGCCGGCCATCGTGTCACCGGCTACGACGTCAGCGCCGGTGCGTTGCAGGCATTGGCGTCTGCTGGTGTGCTGCCGGCCGGCAGCGCGGCAGAGGCCGCGCGCGGCGCGGATGTGGTCATCACCATGTTGCCGGCGGGTGAGCACGTGCGCGAGGTCTGGTTGCATCAAGGCGGCCTGATCGATGTGGTGAAGGGGACCGGCCCGCTGCTGATCGATTGCTCGACCATCGATGTGGAGAGCGCTCGTACGGTCACCGAGGCGGCGCGCGTTGCCGGGCTTGAGATGCTGGATGCCCCCGTCTCCGGTGGTGTCGGCGGTGCAACAGCGGCGTCGCTGACCTTCATGGTCGGCGGCAGCGAGGCTGCGTTCGCGCGCGGGCTGCCGTTATTGCAGGCGATGGGGAAGAACATCGTGCTTGCCGGCGGCCCGGGGGCAGGCCAGGCGGCCAAGATCTGCAACAACATGATGCTGGCCATCAACATGGTTGGCGTGTCGGAAGGCTTCTTGCTCGCGCGCAAGCTCGGGCTGGATTGGGACAAGCTGTTCCAGATCGCATCGACGTCCTCCGGGCAATCCTGGGCGCTGTCGAATTACTGTCCGGCGCCAGGGCCCGTGCCGGCCGCGCCATCGAACCGTGATTACGCGGCGGGCTTCATGGCGGCGCTCATGCTGAAAGACGTGAAGCTGTCGCAGGCCGCGGCCGATGCAGTCGGCTCGCCCACGCCGCTCGCGACGCTCGCGATGTCGTTCTACCAGTCGGTGGTGGATGCCGGTGACGGAGGCAAGGACTTTTCGGTAGTGTTCCGTTGGCTGGAAACGCAACAACGACAATAACGGGGGCGATCATGGGGGCCGAAGCATTCAAGGAAGCACGCGACTTCCTGTTCACGAACCGCACCGACTACCGCAAGGCTCACGATGAATTCCGTTGGCCCGGATTGGAGAATTTCAACTACGCACTCGACTGGTTCGATGCCGAGCTGGCGCAGGGCGCCAACGCAGGTCGCCTCGCGCTGAAGATTGTCGGCGACGGCGGCGGCCAGGCAACGTTCGCCGAGCTCGCCGAACGGTCCAGCCGCATCGCCAATGGTCTGCGCGCGCTGGGGGTGAAACGTGGCGAACGCATCCTGCTGATGCTCGGCAACGTCGTGCCGCTGTGGGAGCTGATGCTGGCCGCCATGAAGCTTGGCGCGGTGGTGATCCCGGCGACCACGCTGCTGACGCCGAACGACCTGAAGGACCGCTTCGACCGGGGACGCGTGCGGCATCTGATCGCCAACGCAGCCGACGCGCCAAAATTCGCCGGCCTGGACCCGACGGTGACGCGCATTGCGCTCGGCGACGTGCCGGCAGGCTGGCACAGCTATGCCGAACTGCTGCGAGGCGATGCGAAGTTTGTGCCCGAGGGCGTGACCCGCGCCACGGATCCGATGCTGCTGTATTTCACTTCGGGCACCACGTCGCGCCCGAAGCTGGTGGAGCACAGCCACCAGAGTTATCCGGTCGGCCATCTGATCACCATGTACTGGCTTGGCCTTGAGCCCGGTGACATGCACTTGAACATTTCGTCTCCTGGTTGGGCCAAGCACGCCTATAGTTGCTTTTTCGCCCCATGGAACGCCGGCGCGACGGTGTTCATTGCGAATCAACCCCGCTTCAACGCACGCGGCATGCTGGATGCGATCACTGAGCACAATGTCACCACGATCTGTGCGCCGCCCACCGTGTGGCGGATGTTCGTCCAGGAGGACATGGCGGCTTGGAAGACCTCGCTGCGCGAAGTCTGTTCGGCGGGCGAGCCGCTGAACCCCGAAATCATCGAGCAGGTGGAGAACGTCTGGGGCCTGACGGTGCGCGAGGCGTATGGACAGACCGAGACCACCGTACAGATTGCGTGTTTCCCCGGCGAGTTGGTGAAGCCCGGATCAATGGGCCAGGAAGCGCCCGGTTATCGCATCCGCCTGCTCGATGCGAATGAGCAGGACGTGGAGGAAGGCGAGGTCTGTATCGACGTGAGCCCGCCGCCGACTGGCCTGATGCGCGGCTACCAGAACGACGATGGCTCGTTTGCGCCGCTTGGGAAGACGGCCTACCGCACGGGCGATGTCGGAACATGCGATCCGGATGGCTATTACACATACGTCGGCCGCGCCGACGACGTGTTCAAGGCATCGGATTATCGCATCAGCCCGTTCGAATTGGAGAGCGCCTTGATCGAACACCCGGCAGTGGCCGAGGCAGCGGTCGTGCCGGCGCCCGATCCGATCCGGATGGCGGTGCCCAAAGCGTATATCACGCTCACCGCGAGCAGCACGCCCGATCGGGCGACGGCGCTGTCCATCTTCCAGCACCTCCGAACGACACTGGCGCCGTTCAAACGGGTGCGGCGCTTGGAGTTTTCCGATCTCCCAAAGACGATCTCCGGCAAGATCCGGCGCGTAGAGCTGCGCCGCGAAGAGGAAGTGCGCGCCAAGCAAGGACGGCGCGAGCCGGCGGAGTTTCGCGAAGAGGACTTCCCAGAACTGAGGGCCGGATGACGACATGACACGTAAGATCACACGCAGGGCGACGCTGACGGCGCTCGGTGCCTCCGCCGTGGTGTCGCAAGGCGCACACGCGGATGAAACGGCGTTGCTCGAGGGCGCGCGCAAGGAAGGGTCATTGACCTGGTACATCGCCCAGGTGGATGGCGAGACAGCCGAGGTGATGGGCCGTGCGTTCACCAAACGCTATCCGGGCATCCAGGTCTCGGTGATCCGTACGACCGGCCAGGTCGCATATGAACGCCTGATGCAGGATCTGAAGAACAACGCGCCGCAATGCGACGTATTCGGCACCACGGATATCTCGCACATGCCGGCGCTGATGA
Source organism: Acetobacteraceae bacterium (assembly GCA_035492535.1). Lineage (GTDB taxonomy): Bacteria > Pseudomonadota > Alphaproteobacteria > Acetobacterales > Acetobacteraceae > JAMXLO01. Next base: position 104,083 of record DATJJM010000053.1, read on the forward strand.
AACGCAACGAACTGGCGCAGTTCGTGCCGGACAACGCGTCGGCCCTGGCGCCGGAATTCAAAGGCCTCGGCCAGGATGGTTGGTACTATCCGGTGACCTCCACACTGATGCTGATCATCTACAACACACAGAAGATCAAG